>JBMYRX010000021.1:0-31200 GCA_049602715.1 Paracoccaceae bacterium
TCACGCATGGCGTTTACAATATTTTCTGGAGCTTCAGGCCTTCTAAAGGATAGTTTTCCAATTGGAGTTGTTCCAGAAATATCTGGCATATCTCCTCTAAGTAGCCTTTCAAGAGGATAAGGGCCCATAGATACAGGTCTTTTTTTACTCGAAAAAAAACGCATTAGTGTACCTCATCTTACTTTTACTCTGACTCCAGTATGATAATTTTTTATATCAGACCTGTTTATTTTTTTGTGATCACATACGTTATTTATTTTGTGATCACATTAATAAATTTTGTTCTTAAAGTATTAATAATGTACTTTAACTAAAGGAATGAATGTTTCAACTCCTAATCAAAGCGGTTTTTGAAAAAAAGAAATAAACGCTCCAATTAATAATATAGCAGATGATAACAACAAACTTACTCCTATATTCCCATAATAATCACCGACAACACCAGCACCGTATGGTCCAATTGTCTGCGCAACTGAAAACACGACGGTAAACAAACTTAATACTCTTCCCCAATAAATTGGAGGTAGGTTTTGTCGTGTGAAGTTGGCAATGGCCCCTGGAGCCATAAAAACAGAACTCCCAAAAATTAACGCTGATAAAATTAAAGCCCAGCCACTCGTAAATACTACTGGCAGACCAGTACCAACGGCTATACAAATAAGGATGAGCGCCAACGGTAATCCAGAAGTGTAGCGTGTCAGAATTGGTTGCCAAATAAAAGGTGACAAACATATACATAGTCCAAGTAGCACCCAAATCATTGATATAAAACCGGCTGTGGAAAGGTTTTCTGTCATCCAAGCAGAAAGAAAAGTAAGATAAACTATATAACCCAGCCCAAACCCTGCATATCCAATAAGCTCAAACAAAATTGGTCTAAAAGGCACCGAGGTAATCTTAGATTTTGATTCATGTAAAAACCTAACTTTAAACGCAGCCCAAATGCCTAGAGGCAATATCAACATACTTAAAACGCCAATTATTACCCATCCAATAGGCCAAGAGCTTGATCCATACGTGTCTAACATTAACGGCAAAACTGCACCAGCCAGAACAATCCCTAGCCCTCCACCAGACCCAAATAATAGTGCTATAGCTAAGGTATTCTTTCTAGTGTCGTCACCAAAAAGGCTTGCGGTCAAAACTCCTGCGGTCGAAAACGACATTGCTCCAAAAATACCAACCAGAGTTCGCCACAATGTTTGCCACCAAAGTTCAGAATTCAAGCCAGTTGCTAAAAGACCTAGAGTAGTTGATAGCAACCCAAATGCGAAGAGGTAGGAAGGAGATATTTTTCTAATAGAAATCATTGTAAAAACAGCACCTACAATATAGCCAAAAGCATTTGCTGTGTTCAGCCAGCCTGCTTGAGCGTAATTCCAACCCATTTCTGTTTGCATAGAAGGTAACAACAACCCATAGGCAAATCGTGCAAATCCATTTGTAACAGTTACACCCAAAGCTAATCCTAAAAGAACCAACCAAGGTCGAGCTACAATAGTAGTCATTTAGATCCATCCTACAAAAATAACAAAAGTGCATATAAACTTTTTAAAGACAACCATATAAAATAAATTCCAGCAGAGGACATTTCTTATTTTCCGTTTTTGACAGATAAACTTTTATTTAAATATGTAAATTTAGGACTTAAATACCTTGCACTGAGCGCATAGTTCAATAATGTAAATTCATTAATATGCTATTTAATCTCACGAATTAATTTAACTGGAGAAGGCTAAATGGAGATAATTAGATCAGGATCAAGGGCAACAACAAGAGCATCCTCAGATTGGTTTTCTGGGACTGTGTGGCAGGATCCTATAATTGAAGCAGCCGAACCCGCTAGAGTTCGCGCATTAAAAGTTGCCTTTGAGCCTGGCTCACGAACAGCTTGGCACACTCATCCACTTGGACAAACTTTATATGTTCTCTCCGGTAAAGGTCTTATTGGACTGAGAAATAAAAAACCAGATAACATTAATGCTGGTGATACAGTTTGGATTCCGCCAGGGGAAGAACATTGGCATGGCGCAACCGCTGCCAACAGAATGACACACATTGCAATTCAAGAAAGCTTAAGTGGTCAAGTAGCGGATTGGTTAGAAAAAGTCACAGACGAAGATTACCTAATAGACTCGAGTGAAATAGGTTAGTTAATCGATAAAAAACAACAAATGGATTTATATAGAGACAATATCGGTTAGACTAATAATAATCATAAAATAAACACTTTTAAATCTGCCCATTCAGATTCTACCCAAATGTTGTTTTCCTCCCCCATTTTTGATCTCCAAAAGCTATTTATCACAAAATCACAGTAGTTTTGATTTATTGAGTGTCAATAAACACCTTCCTTAAATTTGTTTCTAATAGTTGCTTTGAAGCTTAAAAAACTATTGTTTAATTTTTATTTTAATCGGTATTATATTTGTTTACTTTAAAAAAAAAATCACGTAACCGAGTCCATATTTAGCATCATAATCTAAAAGGGCCGATAGATGAAAAAAAAAGAAAACTGGTTTGGAGAGTTTCTTTTAGGCAATAGATTATTGTGCCTGATCGTAGTAATTTTGTTCACTATGCTTGGAGCGTCAGGTGGTCAATTTTTATACTTCGATAATGACTATCGAACTTTTTTTGGCAAAGATAACCCTCAATTAAATGCTTTTGAGAAGCTTCAACAAACCTACACTCAGGTTGATAACGTTAACTTTGCATTCGAACCGCTTAGAGATGAGAAAGCAACGTCGCCGGAAGTTCTAGCTGCAGTTGAAGAATTAACTGAAATGGGTTGGCAAATACCCTACTCAATTCGTGTTGATAGCTTATCAAATTATCAACATACAGAAGTTGATGAAGATGATCTAATCGTCAGAGATCTATTCTTTGACCCTTTAAATATGAGTGAAAAAGAAAAAAAATTGGTTGAGAAGGTTAGCACTACTGAACTCTCTCTAGCGGGAAGAGTTCACGATATTTCTCATCGAAGTACATCAGTCAATGTAACAGTTCAGATGCCGGGGAAAGATCCTCAAGAACTAGCAGATATAGCATCTTCCGCTCGAGAAATGGTAACACAAATTGAAAAAAAATATCCAGTAAAAATCAGAATGGGCGGAGTAGTGATGTTAAATACGGCATTTCTCGAAGCCTCTCAAACAGATATATCTACTTTAATACCTGCAGCATTCTTAGTCATTTTGATAATATCGTATGTATTATTAAGATCTATTCTGGGAGTCTTAAACGTTTTCCTTGTTTGTGTTCTTAGTATCATATTCGCCATGGGCTGTGGCGGATGGATGGGAGTGGGTTTAACGCCAGTTGCAGCTTCAGCACCGATAATAATCGTGACACTCGCAGTTGCAGACACAATACACTTGCTAGTTACTGCCCTGAATAAAATGCGTGAAGGAGTTACTCAAAGAGATAGTATATTGTACAGTTTACGTGTAAATTTTAAACCAGTTCTACTTACCAGTGTTACTACTGCAATTGGCTTCTTGTCCTTGAATTTCTCTGACTCACCGCCATTCCACGATTTAGGCAATATTTCAGCAATAGGCGTGATGGCAGCTTGGTTTTACTCTATCACTTTAATTCCTATTTTAGTAAGTTATTTACCTTTAGGAAAACCTAAAAAGACGATTCAAGTACTTGATGGATTCATGACAACCTTAGGTGTAGCTGTCGCTGATAATTATAAGAAAATCTTAACCTTTGGCATTCCTTTCTCATTAGTTATCATAGCTCTAATTCCATTAAATCAAATAAACGATGACTTTGTTAAATACTTTGATGAGTCGACAGATTTTAGAAAAGATACGGATTGGATAAGTGAAAATTTAACAGGTACAAACATAATTCAATTCAGTATCCCATCTGGAGAATCAAATGGCGTAAGCGATCCACTCTTTTTGAAAAATGTAGCGGACTTTACTGACTGGTCTCGTTCTCAAAAAGAAGTGACAAATGTCCTATCGATAACAGATGTTTTCAAACGCTTAAATAGAGATTTAAATCTTGGTAACTCTGATTACTATGCAATACCGGACAGCCGAGAACTCGCAGCTCAATACCTATTACTATACGAGTTATCGTTGCCATTTGGACTAGATCTTAACAATCAGTTAGATATTAATAAATCTTCAACCCAAGTGTTGGTTACTTTAGAAGACATGTCCACTAATGAATTACGGGCATGGACAGCCAAGGCCGAAAAATACATATCAGACAATATAGGTATTAATCTTACCGCTGTTGGACCAACGGTAATGTTTGCATATATTTCAGAACGAAATATTGAAGGAATGCTGTTCGGAACTATTATCGCTGTCTTCATAATTAGCGGGCTAATACTAATAGCCTTACGAGATGTTCGCCTTGGTTTAATCAGCTTAATACCAAACCTTCTTCCTGCAGCATTAGCCTTTGGAGTTTGGGGCCTGTTAGTAGGACAAGTTAATTTAGCCGTTTCTGTAGTAACAGGTTTAGCACTAGGTATAGTTGTAGACGATAGTGTCCATTTTCTTACCAAATACCAATTAGCTCGTCGTGAATTAAAACTAAACCCAAGAGAGGCAGTAATTTCAGCATTCTCAAATGTTGGCACAGCCTTAGTAGTTACCACACTAATTTTAGTAGCTGGGTTCTCCGTTCTTGCTCAGTCATCTTTTGGAGTGAATAGTATTACTGCGCTTTTAACAGCTATAGCAATTTCGATAGCACTTATTGCTGATTTAACACTATTACCAGCACTTTTAATTGCTCTAGACAAAGAAAGCAGGCAGGAACCAGCCAGTCAAGATACTCTTGACATATCATCGCTTGATCAAACTAATAAGTTATCCACTTGAGGAGAAGGTCCATGAGAATAATTTTCAAATTATTTTTTACTATTACATTTATAACATTATTATTTTCCGGAAATGTTTTTGCTAACAAAGGGCTTGAGATTGTAACAAAAGTAATTGATCAAGATGAGGGATGGGGTACAACTTCTTCCAAAACAACGATGATACTGCAAGATAAACATGGTCAATCTACACAGCGTTCCATAAGAAATCGAACACTTGAGGGAGAGAACGAAGGAGACAAGTCATTAGTTATTTTTGATACGCCAGGTGATGTCCGAGGTACTGCGTTTTTGTCTCATACAAAGAAAGTAGGTTCCGATGATCAATGGCTCTACCTACCAGCTTTAAAGCGTGTAAAAAGGATTGCATCCTCAAACAAGGCTGGTCCATTCATGGGTAGTGAATTTTCTTTTGAAGATATAGCAAGTCAGGAAGTAGAAAAATATACATACGAGTATCTACGCGATGAAAAATATGATGGCATAGATTGTTTTGTTGTAGCTTATGACCCAGTTGATAGAAAAAGTGGTTACTCTGTCCAAAATGTATGGATTGATAAATCAAGATATATTGTTTTAAAAACTGAGTATTTTGATAGGAAAAAATCATTATTAAAAACTTTATCATTCGAAGGGTACAATCAATATTTAGATAAATATTGGCGTGCAGATAAACTTATTATGGTAAACCATCAAACGGGAAAGAAAACAGAACTTAAATATGAAAATTGGGAGTTTAATACTGGGCTTACAGATAAAGATTTTAACAAAAGTATTCTGAAACGGATCAAATAATCTCACGCTTTTTAGTCATATCATTAATCGGAATTATGCTAGGGACAACTAGCCTAGCAGAAGGCGATATTAATGGTAAAATAATTACTGACTTTAAATTCTTTCCTAACAATAATGTTGGGACAATTGGTGACTCTCAATCTTTAGAGCTTAATATTGATGCTTACAAAGACTTTGGTCCCGTTCGTGGCGTTCTCGAATTAATTGCTCGCACAGACACCCAAGACTCTGGCCGAAGAATCTTAGAATCCCGTCAAGCTTACCTAAAAACAGATATTTTTGACTCCATAATATTTCTTGGAAATAGACAAGAGTTTTGGGGAAATGCTGAAAGCAAAAATGTCGTCGACGTTATAAATCAACGAGACGCTGCATCTGGCCAAGGTAGTGCAGGAAAACTCGGTGCTCCATCTATTTCGATTGAAAAATATATGGATATAGGTGACTTACAAATATGGTATATTCCTTTCTTTAGAGAACAAACCTTTAATGACTCTGATGCCCATCCAAGCGGTCAGTTAATCTTAAAACCTGCAGAATATGGAAGGCCTGATGGTAAAGAATCTGATGATTTTGCTGCCAGGTTTTCAAGTGTTGTTGGAGATTGGGATTTGGCTGGAAGCCTCTTCTATGGTACTGCTCGGTCTCCCACAACTACAGTTGTCGATTCCGGAACAGCTCTTCAGCCATTTTACCCAAGGCAAAAATCTTTTGGGTTCGAGGCCCAGTATACAGGTGATGCAACTCTCCTTAAATGGGAAAGCTCTGTTGGTCAGCAAGCAAACAGAGACTTCACTGCCGTTGTTGCTGGCTTAGAATACACTTTATACGGATTGTTAGGAAAAGTTTGGGATTTAGGAGTCATTGCTGAAGAGCAGTACGATGATCGACCACAAGCTGCTGCTCAAAGGTTTCATGCAGGAGGATTACGCCTTACATTTAATGATACTAAGGATTCTAGTATATTAATTCTTGCGTCACAGGATCATGCCAATGAACAGTCATCATTTTCCTTTGAGGCTTCACGTCGGCTAAACTCATGGTCTAGCTTAGAAATCGGAGCGCAATTTTTTGACTCCAATAAATCTAACTCTGCGTTCAGTACCTTAGATGATGATGATACTATCAGTATCAGGCTGAATACATTTTTCTAAAAGTACATGTAAAACCCTTACATCGTAAAAAAGATAATTTTTATTATACTCCTTTTAACCTTACTCTTGCTTTGAATGATTTGCCATTAGGTGAAAACCTCTTTGATGTATCATTGGCTTTTGATTTTGGTTTACTAAAATTTTTCTTTTTATTGTAGGTACGCTTGTCAGAACTACTATGATCTCTGGTTAAAACATTTGAAGAAGCATTATCATTTTCTACTTTGATGCTTTTATCTTTGGATAACTTTTTCTTTTTTGATTTTAATGGGGTTACAACCCCGTTTCTTGGCATTTTATCAGTTGTATCTCTAGAAGCTTTATTTTCTGACTTACGAAAGCCATCTTTCGCTCTATTGGTCGTACCAGATTTTTTTGATTTGGAACGTTTTTTATTTTGCTCAGATTTGCGAGAAAAACTCTTATGATTCTTAATTGATCGGTTTTGATTTTCTGTTGTTTCAAAAACTGGAGTTTTATCAAGCTGTCGAAACTGCACTCTATCTTCCAGTTTTTTATTAGGACCAACTTTTGAGAGGAATAGTTCAACACAGGCCTTCTTAAGTTCGAAAAAGGTTTGATTACTTTGAATTCTTATAGCACCAATATCATTTTTACTAATTCCACCTCCATTACATATCATTGGTAATAATGAACGAGGGTCGGCTCCTTTATTTCTTCCCATCGCCAAAGAAAACCACACGGACTCACCAAAACCAGAATGTCGGTCACTTTTATCAGATCTTGATATGTCATCCAACTCTTCAGGTGATGACTGCCGGCTTTCATAAAGTCGTATATAGGCTAAGGCAATTTGGTCTGCGCTGTATATTGTCTTTAACTCTTCTAGAAATTTAATTTCTTTTTCTTTTACCGGGATTGACCAATTAGGATCTGATAAAAGTCTTTGGTGGTCCTTTTCCCGTACTGCATCAGCCGATGGGGGCTTTTCCCAACTCGCATTAATTTTGGCCAATTTAAACAAACGCTCAGTTTTTTGTGAACTCCTTCTTGGAACGATAACTATACTTGTTCCCTTACGACCAGCACGTCCCGTTCTACCAGACCGATGTAAGAGTATTTCAAAATTAGTGGGCAAATCGGCATGTATTACTAATTCCAAATTAGGTAAATCAATTCCACGCGCTGCGACATCTGTTGCTATACAAACTCTAGCTCTACCATCACGCATTGCCTGAAGTGCATTTGTCCGTTCTCCTTGAGTTAACTCTCCAGATAATGCTACGACCGAAAATCCCCGGTTTGAAAACCGCGTTGTAAGTTTATTAACCATTGCACGGGTATTACAAAATACTAGTGCATTTGGTGGTTCATAATATCGTAAGACATTTATAATTGCATTTTCGGTATCTCGTCCATTTACACTGAGTGCACGATAATCAATATCACTGTGTTGTTCTTTTTCGCCTCTTACAGAAATACGGTGACTATCATTCTGATAATCCTTAGCCAAATGTACAATTGCTTTTGGTACGGTAGCTGAAAACATTAAGGTACGTCGATTTTTAGGAGCCTCCGCTAGAATATATTCTAGATCTTCGCGAAAACCTAAATCCAACATTTCATCTGCTTCATCTAATATTACAACTTTAAGTTGTGATAAATTAACGGAGCCTCTATGGATATGATCACGTAATCTACCTGGTGTTGCCACTAAAATATGGACACCTCGTTCGAGAGTTCTCCGCTCATCTCTCATATCCATTCCACCGACGCATGATGCTAGAATAGCTCCAACGTTCTTATAGAGCCAAATTAATTCTCGTTTAACTTGAAGTGCTAACTCTCTCGTGGGGACAATTACTAACCCTAGTGGTGCTTCCGCAGTTTCAAATTTTCCACTGACATCTAATAGATTATCAGACATTGCCAGTCCAAATCCAACAGTTTTTCCAGAGCCAGTTTGAGCAGATACCAAGAGGTCTCTATCATTTAACGAACTATCTGAAACCGCTTCCTGAACGGCAGTTAAGTTTTTATAGCCTTTTTCTGCCAACGCATCAGATAAAGCTTGGTGCATAACTATTGTCCATTCTAAGGTTAAATTTTAAAAATATACGGCCGGCTACAGTGCCGTTATTAAAACCCACCGTAAAGCTGATCTCAGTTAAAGTCTGTCACACGCTCTATGACTTAATCTATGGAATGTATAGTCATTTCTGAAAAAGAGTGAAACTACACTAAAAACTTTAAATACACCAAATTTTAGCGCTTATAACCAGAATATAATAACACTATTATTAGATCTAACCAAAAGTTTAATTAACAACTTTCTTTAAATAATCTGAGATATAATTATTCTCTTTAACAAAAGGCTCAAAACAACTTTCTTTAACTGCTTCGTGCCCCTTGTGACAAGATGAATTAGTAAAATCAATAAGTTTTAAGTCATTTAATTCACTTAAAAATGACAAAGACGTTGGTGTTTCAAACTCATCTTTTTCATCTGAAAAAACTAACGCATTTAATCTATTGTTACTTTTTAATATTTTGATTTCGTGCTTTCTAATCTCTTCTAGAAAAGGGTATTTCTTTCTATTTTTTACTGTGTCTGCAAAAGCTGGGTTAAACGCGATAGCTCCAGTTATTTTACTAGGAAACCGAGCGGAAAGATTTAGTGCGGTCCACCCCCCTGCCGAATGTCCTACCAGGATAATATTTCGTGCACCTTTTTCTAAAAAATTATCTACGATTCTTAAGATCACTTTTTGTTTGTTTAGCTGTTTATATTTTTCGGTAAATTTTACGCCATCCGTATCTACATTATCGTAGATCGATCCACCTTTCTTCATATTTTTTATTAATTTTCCTATTTCTTTCATCTTTAATCCCTTAATTCCCGAACATGCCATAAAAACTTTGATCACTTTTTCAGCAATTTGAGTATTATGAAGATTTAAAATAACTTTTGGTGGTTTATCACATTCATCTCGCTTCCAGGCAATATCGCTACCATGTGTATAAACTATTAAAACTATATCCTTATAATTTTCTATAGTAGTTTCTGGGTATTTCTTTCCCTTATTATCCACGAATGAACTCCGTTTATCTGATATTTCAAAATAATTTACGAATTTTTTTTCTAAAGTCGTAAAATCAGCTGAGCCAGCTGGAAAAATCGTAAACATGATTGAGACAACAAAATATTTAAATAATTTCATTACTCACCCTCATTCTAATCTTTTAATTTTACATATATTATTAAAGTAACCATATGAAAATTAATTAATTTATAGACACCAGGCATTTTTTAATTGCCCGAGTTCCAGGACGCCGCAAATAACTTGGGGCGGAACAAGTAAGGTTTGGATAACGCCGATATAAAACCTCTAAAGCAGCTTGCAATTCGACACGCGCCAACTGTAATCCTAAACAAAAATGGATACCTGCTGAAAAGGATAGGTGCGGGTTAGGAAATCTATTTAATGTGAGCTGTTCTGGACTTTTAAATTTTAAAGGATCATAATTTGCAGCAACCGGAAGCGCCATAATTTTTTCACCCTTTTTCAAAGCTTGACCTTCAATTTCAATATCATGACCCACATATCGTGGCTTTGTACCCCCTACCGAACTCACATGACGAGTTAATTCCTCTACAGCACTCTCACGCCTTTCAGAAAAATTTTCTAGGAGCCAAGATTTTTGTGACGGTGCATTTTGTAATGCCCAAACAGATCCCGAAATTAAGTTTCGAGTGGTATCCATACCAGCAAAAAGTAAAAGGAGTACCATTGAAACGAGCTCATCTTCCGAGAGCTTTTCTTGTTCATCCCGAGCGTCTAACATCTCTTTTAATAAGCCTTCGCTTGGTACCTGACGAGTATCTGCAATGAGTTCACGGATCATTTTAACTAGTCGTTTCATTCTCAAAATAATACTTGGAATAAAAATTAGTCGGTTTTCTATTAAATGTAGTGCCTCCTTGGCAAAAATTTCCCGATATTTCTCATTAACTCCAAGTAAATCTGAAATTATTTCCAAAGGCAACTTTCTTGCAAAATTGTTATTCAAATCAAATTCTTTTTTGGTGACTTTATCAAGTAAAGCTTCGGCTCGACTTTCAATTAGACTACGCATCCCCAAAACACTATGACGACGAAACGCCAAATCAACTAATTTTCTAAGCCGTTTATGATCCGGCTCATCTTTTGAAAGCATATTTTCCGTGATAGAATTTAGACTTTTGGGGATCCACCAAGGAAGACCTGCAGTTTTAGTTTTTCCAACTGTGCGACCTTCTAGAAAGAAAGTGTCCTTTCCTTTCATAACTTGCTCAGTTGCTGCGTATGTTGTTGTAACCCATATGCGTCCAACAAATGGCATTTTCACAGGTATAATAGCCCCCTCTTCCCGCATTCGTTCTAGTTGATGTTGTGGTTCACGTAAAAACTCAGGATTAGTTAACGAGAACGGAAGTGTTTTTTTTATGGTATGCTTACTAGCACTCATTTTATTCTACTATATAAGCTATAGCCTCTATTTCAACTAACATTTCGGGCTCGGCCATTGGCGTTTGTACTGTGGTTCGGGCTGGGGGACTTTCAGGGAAGAACTTTGCGAACTCGGCATTCATGACCTGGAAATCTTTCATATCTTTTAGATAAACATTACACTTTACTACGTCACTTAAAGTAGCCCCTCCCTCCTCAAGAACTGCCTTCACATTTGAAAGAGTTTGAATAGTTTGCGCTCTAACATCATCCAAACCAATAACTTTCCCTGTGTTATCCCACGCAACTTGACCCGCAGTGAACACCATATTGCCTCCACGAGTACCAGGTGAATATGGAAACGTAGGTCGAGGTTGAAATTCCAGGCTTTTAGGTCGAAGAGTTATCTTAGGCATTTTCCAATCCATTTCTCTCGTAAAATTAATTGTAACACATTTAAAAATAAGGGAGAGGGTCTTTTAAAAAATTTAATTTAAACTCTCGCTTCGGTCATCTTACATTTATTATCAATTTAATTGTTGACTTCGTCAAGAAAGTTAAAAAATATCGCTTCAACAGGAGATATCTGGATGCGTTTTGTTTTTGGTATAGTTTTATTATTATTAAGTTTTAAAGTCACTTTTGCTAACCCTAACCCTACGGCTGGCCCTAATTGTCATATCTTAAATGTCGCTATTTCAAAAAATGATGGAAAAAAATATAAAATTATTAACAGGAATCTAATAACTTCAGCCTCTGTACCTGAAGCGATCATTTTCAAAAATAAAACTTTGTTGTATTATGTAAACGGTAACTTTGATCAGCATTCCATTTTCGTTTCTGAGGTTTCAAAAGACGGAAAGTCAACTTCAGTAATTGGTCCTATCAAGTTAGACGGAGAGATTATTAAAGATGCTGTTGACCCTGACCTCATTATTACACCAGAGGGGAAGCTTCGTTTATTTTATTATGTTGGCTTATTTACTAAACCAGTAGAAGGCAAAAAGCCTAATAAAATTTATTCTGCGATATCAGATGATGGATTGAATTTTAGGATTGAGGGTCCTGTGGTTAGTTTAGACGGCGGAAGTGATCCTACAGCTATTCGACTAACAAACGGTTCATTTCTATTAGCGGTTCCTCAGGCAGAAAAACTGAATATTCAACTATACAATAGTCCTGACGGTAAGAATTTTTCTAAACTTACTTCATTACGTGGAGGTATCCCTGAACTAGCATTGAGCAATAATGGTATTCCAGAGTTGTTATTTCAAGATGCGGGAGGATTTGTCCAGTACACCTCTCAGAATAATGGTAAAACTTGGAAAAAAACTAGTAAAAATGTATTAACGGGATATCCTGCAAGCGCAGCCAGTCCCACTATAATCCGCGTAACAGAAAATGAAAGAAAAATGTTCTTCTTTAAAATTAAAAAGAACTGTACTACACCACCCACAGCATATTTGGAAGATAAAAATTCATTAAAAAAACTTGATGAAAAGTCTCGTGGAAAGCCACCACTAGGAGACGGAGTAAAACCACCCGCCGGGGGAAATGCTAAGGGAAAGCCACCACTAGGGCATGGTCTGGAATTAAGAAAAAAATAGTGTGATAAATCAATCGAAATAAAAACTCTCTGCAACTTTATGAAAAACTATTTCATGACACTCTTTTGGGATAATTTTTTTATAAGTTTCAAAAAGTGTTTTATAACTTGAGTATAGCTTATCAACAGGAAAATTAGATCCAAACATACAACGTTTTTCACCAAATTCCCTTAAACAGATATCGACGATAGGTTTAATTGAACCGGACGTCCAATTATGATCAAACATTCCCAGCCCTGAGAGTTTACAAGTAACATTTTTTAACTGAGCCATTGCCCGCAGTTCTGCTGCGTATTTTGCTAACCCCTGGTCTGAGCGATCGTGAGGTGATCCCGCATGACATAAAGCAACTTTTGTTTGAGGAGTATCTTTAAGTATTTCACTTGTTGCCATCATTAACTCGGGGATAAGTTGTAGATCAAACGAAAGACCTCTTTCCCCAATCATACGTAGTCCCCGCAAAAGCGCATCAGACTTCAATAAATCATTAGTTCCGGTGTTGCTATCCTCCTCTGGTGCCCGACCAATTATTTGTCGGACTCCACGCACAGACGATAGCTTCATATAACTATCCAAAATATGTTCTAGATTAGGAGACGTTAGATCACAAAAAACAACCTGAACCATCGACCAATCTGGATGAGAATTAACGACCGATTGCACCCATTTCGCTTCGGCAAGGCCATCTCCTGCTCCAACTTGGATATGAACTGATGATCTTACACCATGTTCACTCGACTCTTTTCGGAATTCATCAAGCATATAGTCTCTTTGAATTGGAGTCGGATCCCCAAAGAAACGTTCTACACCTTTGGCATTCAACCAAGGGTAATCAACTGCGTTCAAATCCCATAAGTGATGGTGTGCATCAATTACTCTCATTTCAAACGGCCTCCTAAATCGCTTAAAACGTCAATCCCTTGCTGTTTTAAATAGTATAGTAAATCGATAAACACCCAATTTTCTTTTAATTTCTTACCCTCGCGACGATAAATATCAATAACACGAAACTCACAAGGTTTTTCATAATCGGGAAGTCCCAGGAAACCACCAGTCGGTTTTGCAACGAAATTAGGCCATCCAAAAAAGCCCGCATAATACCCTTCAGCTATCCGGGCAATATGCTTAGTCTCAGAACGATCCGTTAAACCAGCTCTAAAAGGCGCCGAATGTTGCTTGGCATACCTTTCTATTGTGTATGTGGCTCCAATACCTGCGGGCCCCCACCAAATCATGTCATCATGCCAAGTTCTGGCCAACTCCTCTTCTAGAGGCAACCTCGATTGCCAAGTCCCAAGATCCTTCGCCATAGCATGCACGACATGCAGGGTTTGTTTTCCCTGTCGACTTGGAGCGTCATCGAATAATAATCCGTCATGAGTTGCAGGCCCTGGTTGTACAAGATGCATTGCCGTTGCGTCCTTAAAGGGTTGATAACCAGCTTGAATCATAAGATGTGGAATATCAAAATAAAAAGCGGTTTCTGAAATCTTACCATTTTCTACTTTGTGGAATTCGGCATATCGTAACATCACAATCTTTCCGGTTGGGTTTATTCCCAACCAGTGTTGATCAAAGAGTCCCATCAAATGTCCCATAGAGCATACCCAAACCGACGCTCCGTCATCTATCACATTTTCCCCGGCAAAAAATACATCCATTCGTCTTTGAAGATGTCGAACCGATTTACGAAATGGTTCCCAAAACATTTCACTTACCACTCTAACATCTGTCTGCAGATTAAAAGGATGAAAAGCGCGCCACAAATAATCTTTTGCTGTAAAATTAAATAAAACATCAGCAATTTTATCTACGTCACTATTATCAAGTGTCCTATAGTATTCTCTAATTAAATTTTTTTCTTTAATAAAAGTTTTCAACCTTTATGCCCTTAATAACAGTGTTAGAGATTACCTTTTAATTGAGATGCATCAATTTTTTCTGAAAGAAAAGTATTTACTTGCTTTACTTTAAACTTTTTGCAATCGTATGCAAGAATGGAATCTTTTTGCTTGGGTATCCAATAATGGCCGAAATCATACTTAAAAACCTGTCTAAAAGGTGGGGTTCATTCGTTGGCGTGGATAATTTAAATCTTACAATCGCAAACGAAGAATTTCTTGTTTTACTTGGACCTTCCGGTTGTGGGAAAACAACCACAATGCGAATGATTGCTGGGCTTGAAGAGGTTACTAATGGAGATATAATTATTGATGGAGTCAAAGTAAACGATCTCGATCCTAAAGATCGAAACGTATCAATGGTGTTTCAATCTTACGCACTATACCCAAATATGAACGTTTATGAAAATATTCGCTTTCCACTGAAAGTACGCAAAATTCCGGAGAGCGAGCACAAAAACCGTGTACTGAGAGCATCTTCAATGGTAGAGTTAGATGAATTCCTTCATAGAAAACCAGCGGAGCTTTCTGGTGGTCAAAGACAAAGAGTAGCTCTAGCCCGAGCTATCGTTCGCGAACCTAATGTATTTTTAATGGATGAACCATTATCCAATTTAGATGCTAAACTTCGTGTTTCAACGCGAGCTCAAATTAAAAATCTCAGTCATGAGCTAAAAGTTACTACAATTTATGTTACACATGACCAAATTGAAGCAATGACACTTGCCGACCGCGTAGTTGTTATGAAGAATGGGGTTGTTCAACAAGTCGGAAGCCCAACCGAAATTTATGATCGACCAGCGAATTCATTTGTAGCAAGTTTTATTGGCGCACCTGCTATGAACTTGATCAAAGGGAATATACATAACAATAATTTCACCGCCGGAGATTTGACAATTAAAGGGATAGGTCAAGAAAACAATGCTATACAGCTAGGCTTTCGTGCAGAAGACGCCAATATGGTTACTAAGGGTGGCGATATTTACGCAGCTGTTTACACAACGGAACTATTAGGTGATGCGACAATGATCACCGTCCGTGTCAACGGTGAACTTATTTCGGTAAAGGCGCATAAAGATTATCGAGTTGAAATTGGTGATATGGTGCACATTTCTGTACCTCGAGAGATTTGCCATCTGTTTGATATTAAGACAGGTACGCGGATTGGGGATTAATCCCCTGTAAACACCCCCATTTGGGGATTAACGCAGAAATGACAACCTTAGTTATTTCTCATGACAACAAGGAGAAACAAATGTTTCTAAAAAAAATAATGGTAGCCGGAGCATTCATAATGCTTGGCAACACAGCAATGGCGGGATGCGGAATTTCTTCTGGTAACGTCAATATTCTTTCAAATGACTTCCCAGCCATCCAAGCTGTAACAACAGCTGCAAGTAGCTGTGACGGCGGTGGGGTATCAATCAAAACAAACCTCACCAAAGATCACAAAGACATCATGGTTGCGGCTCTCACAGCAAATCCTGCTGAATACACATCTGTAATAACTAGTAATTCTACATTGGTAACTTTGATGAATGATGGGCTAGTTCGTCCCTTGGATGATTTAGTAGCTAAGCATGGTTCAGGATTAAACCCAAGCCAATTGGTTACAGTAGATGGTAAGATTATGGCTGTTGCCTTTATGGCAAACGCCCAGCACTTATTTTCTCGTTCTGACATCTTGAATAAAGCAGGTGTAAGCGGCATTCCAGCAACCTATGAAGACGTTCTAGCCGCAGCAGAGGCTATCAAAGCTGCTGGTTTGATGGATCACCCCGTGGCTTTAAATACTAAAGCTGGTTGGAACCTCGGAGAAGAGTTCGTCAATATGTATATGGGTACTGGTGGTGATTTCTTTAAACCAGGTACAGCTGAAGTTGCCATAAACAATGCACACGGTATAGCAACACTTAACATGCTAAAATCATTAGTTGCATATTCTCATCCAGATTATATGACATTCGATTCGAATGCTACGCAAGCAGAATGGGAAGCAGGTAATCTAGCACTCGCTACAATGTGGGGCTCCCGTGGTGTGGCTGTTCTGGATGGCGAAGGCTCGAGTGACGCTGTAGAGTCTTCAACAGTTCTTTCTGGCGCTCCAACGTGGGGTGGAAAATCACGTCCAGCGTCAACTCTTTGGTGGGACGGTATATCTATTTCCTCTAATATTTCTGATGAGGATGCAGAAGCAACATTTGTAGCTTTGATGCATGGTATTTCACCTGAAGTGATAGAAGCTAACAACGCAGCCACCGTTTGGTTGGGTAAAGGTTATACACCGAGTAAAACTTCTGCTGGCGTTTCTGCTACAGCAGCTGGAGGCGCTGCACCTTATCCTATGTTGCCATTTATGGGTACGTTACACTCTGCATTAGGATCTGAAATCTCCGACTTTTTACAGGGATCTGAAAGTGCTGAACAAGCTCTATCAGATGTCGAAGCGGCTTACACTGCTGCAGCAAAAGAAAAAGGTTTCTTAAAGTAAGAAAACTAAAGGGAAGGGGTACCCCCTTCCCTAACCAAAAAATCTTAATAGGTATTAAAAATGAAAAACCGTACTTTCTTTTGGTTTATACTTCCATCACTCGTGACGATGATCTTATTCATTGCATTGCCTATTGGGTCTGTGTTCATTCAATCTTTGTATATTGAGCATGGAGCAGTTCTAAAAGAAGTTAAAAGCTGTGGCCCTTTCGGATGTAAAGAAGAAGTACAAATAGATATTGCTGCAACTTCACAACTAAAGGAAGAAAAACCTCTAGGTAAGTTCAACGGCTTTGGCACATACACAAATCGTAATCATCTGGCCATAAATGAGGTAAAGGATGCTTGGAATGGTAGTGCTAATTGGAGTAATTATTTTAACCAGATTTATAACTTACCGTTTTACCGGGCTCTCGCTTTTACTCTCACTTATACCTTCATAGTAACCCCTCTAGTACTATTACTCGGATTCTTTATTGCACTTGGGGTAAATAATTTACCAAAAAACATAAAGGGACCTACTATTTTTGTTTCACTTCTACCTATGATCGTTACACCGTTAATTGGGTCTCTAATTTTATTTTGGATGATTGACTCTAAAGGCATTCTTGGTGCCAGTTTACAATGGCTTCTAAATGACCCGAATTTGTCGTTGAAGGCCTCACCAGCCCTAACATGGATAATGTTGATTATTTATGGTGTTTGGCATTCTGTACCTTTCGCTTTCATTGTCTTTTACGCTGGATTGCAAACTGTCCCTTCTGAAACAATTGAAGCAGCAATGATAGATGGCGCCACACGATGGGAGCGAACACGTTATGTTGTTCTACCCCACCTGGTGCCACTCATAGTTTTTATTTCTTTAATTCAATTAATGGATAACTTTCGTGTCTTCGAACCAATAGTAGGGTTTTCCGCACAAGCTAGTGCAACGTCACTTTCCTGGATTATATACAATGATTTAGCCGGTGGAGAAGGTACATTCTTTGGATCTGCTGGCGCTACATCAGTGCTAACAATCCTAGGCGTTGCAGTTTTACTAATCCCAGTTCTGATAAGAACGTGGAAAGATTTTAATAGGAAAGTTGTGTAATGTCTGAACTTATTAATCGACGTTCAATATGGCTTACTTTCATAATTTGGTTTTTTGTATTTTGCTGGATTATCGCGGCCGGTTTTCCGTTTTTGTGGACGATGTGGGGATCTTTTAAAGTTCAAGGTGACTTTTTTTCAAAAGCAGACTGGGGTTACGCAATAAGTGGTTTCCGCACCCAAATTGAAACAGGTGCTTCGTTCACGGGTGACGGTTATCACGGTGCATGGATTATTAAATCTTTTTGGAAAGCTGCTCTGAATACTATGATTGTAGTGGTCTCGGTAGTAGTTATATCGCTTACACTTGGTACTCTGGGAGGCTACGCCCTAGCGCGTTCTGGGAAGAAGTATGCATTTTATCTTTTAATGCTGGCCTTAGTATTTCGTGCAATGCCACATATCACTTTGGTGTCAGGTTACTTACTACCCTTTTTTGAATGGAACCTGTGGGGACACTTACCAACGGCAATAATTGTAATGGTTGCAATAAATCAACCCTTCACATTATGGATGCTGCATAGCTTCTTTCTTAATATTCCCAAAGATTTAGATGAAAGTGCAATGGTTGACGGGTGCACAAGATTTCAAGCATTTAGACGCGTAATCGTACCGGTTATGTGGCCCGGTGTAATTACAACAGGGCTTTTTTCCTTTCTACTCGCTTATAATGATTTTACTGTAACAGCAACATTATTAAACAATAGTAATCAAACAATGGTTCCCAAAATTGCCAGCTTTTTAGGTACTACACAAGTTGAAGGTAATGTGATGTTTGCAGTCGCTGCAGTCGTTTCTGCAACAGTCCCATTGTTTATTTTAGTCATGTTTTTTCAACGTCAAATCGTCAGTGGTCTTACAGCAGGAGCAGTAAAAGGATGAGTGGAAAGAGACCTGAGCAGGCGATCTTAAGTAAAGATACAGATATGTCGAAAGCAGAAGAAACACGTAAGGTCATTGAAAATATGGTTGATGGCCTAAATGATCATAGAATTGCAGACATCAGTGAATTTTTTAACGAAAGTTTCCGTTGGATGGGTAACACTGGGTGCGGTACTAAAGAAGGAATACGTGAATTTCAAGATAATTGGCAAAAGCCATTTCAAGCCGCTTTTTCTGGAAAAGTATGCATAGATGAAGCGCGGCTTTACATGGGTGAATGGGCAGCAGCATTTGGACGTCAGGAAGCAATTCACAGTGGAACTTTTATGGGTATCGAACCTTCCCATAAGAAAGTTGAAATTCGTTATATGGATTTTTGGAAAGTCGAAAACGGAAAAATAGTCGATAATTGGGTAATGGTAGATTTCCCAAAAGTTCTCGCACAGCTAGGAGTAGACGTTTTCAGCGGTCATGGATGGGAAGCGTATGACCGAGGAGAAAAGAAACCACCAGAACCAAAGGAAAATTAATGACAGTAACTTATTTAAAACGAGGGAAACCCGACGAAGAACGTGCTCAAGATGATGCTAAAACAAAAGCCACCGTTGAAACAATCTTATATGATATTGAAACCCGAGGGGATACCGCAGTACGGGAACTTTCGAATAAATTTGATAGCTATTCTCCTCACAGCTTTAAACTTTCAAACCAAGAAATCTCTGATTTGATAGCATCACTTTCTGATCGTGAACTTTCAGACATTAAATTCGCTCAAGAACAAGTACGTAATTTCGCACAAGCGCAAAGAGATAGTATGCTTGATATTGAAATTGAAACACTGCCGGGTGTTATTTTAGGACATAAAAATATTCCTGTGCAATCAGTAGGATGCTATGTTCCCGGCGGAAAATTTCCAATGGTAGCTTCGGCACATATGTCAGTATTAACAGCTTCTGTTGCAGGAGTACCAAGGATCATAGCATGCACTCCACCTTTCAACGGAAAACCCAACGCTGCAGCTATTGCCGCAATGCACCTAGGAGGAGCACACGAAATTTATGTGATGGGTGGGATCCAAGCCGTAGGTGCCATGGCTATTGGAACCGAAACGATTGAATCTGTTCATATGTTAGTAGGTCCTGGAAATGCATTTGTAGCCGAAGCAAAACGTCAGTTATTTGGTCGCGTTGGTATCGATTTATTTGCCGGTCCAACTGAAACAATGGTCATCGCTGATAATACTGTGGACGCTGAACTT
The DNA here is from genome assembly GCA_049602715.1 of Paracoccaceae bacterium. Classification (GTDB taxonomy): domain Bacteria; phylum Pseudomonadota; class Alphaproteobacteria; order Rhodobacterales; family Rhodobacteraceae. Next base: position 20,486 of record JBMYRX010000021.1, read on the forward strand.
TGCGCAACTGACCTTCTCGGACAAGCAGAGCACGGCTACAACTCCCCTGCAGTCTTGGTTACAAACTCTGAAAAGCTTGCAAAAGAAACTATCGAAGAGATCGACCGTTTGTTAGAAATCATCCCCACAGCTGATACGGCAGGAAAATCTTGGAAGGATTACGGTGAAGTAATTGTTTGTGACACTTATGAGGAAATGTTAAAAATTGCCGATGAAATTGCATCAGAGCATGTACAAGTAATGACTGATCGTGATGATTGGTTTTTAGAACATATGACCTGTTACGGCGCATTATTCTTAGGCGCACGTACAAATGTTTCTAATGGTGATAAAGTCATAGGTACCAATCACACATTACCAACAAAAAAAGCCGGGCGTTATACTGGTGGACTTTGGGTGGGTAAATTTCTTAAAACTCACAGCTACCAAAGAATTACCACGGATGAAGCCGCCGCTGAAATTGGAGCCTATGGTTCCCGATTATGCTTACTCGAAGGCTTTGTCGGACATGCAGAACAATGTAACTTACGCGTACGTAGATACGGCGGAGCAAACATCCCTTATGGTGGAGCAGCACCCTACAAGGAACCTCTTGAATGACAGATTTAGAGGCGCTGCGAAAGCTTTTAACTAGGCTAAATAGTGAAATGTATAATTGGACTGAATCTGGTGTGCGCTCAGCGTTATATGATATTATGAGTAGAGATACCGTCATTCACATGTGTCATCCCTTTGGAGACCTGACTGGTGATCAATATTATGATAGCGTTCTGAGAAAGTTGCATGAAGCTTTACCGGATGTTGAACGACGACCATGGATCCTAATGGCAGGTACCGATGATCATAACGCTGATTGGATTGGTGTTGCAGGGACTTATTTCGGAACCTTCACAAAACCTTTTCTTGATATTCAACCTTCAGGTCATTTTGCTCACATAAGGTTCCATGAATACTATAAAGTCGAAAACGAGAAAATCGTGGAAATTCAAGCAATTTGGGATATTCCTGAACTTATGATGCAAGCGAGATCTTGGCCAATGAGCCCAAGCCTTGGACGCGAAGGTTTAGTTCCAGGGCCTGCATCATGTGATGGTTTGCGGACTGGAAGTTATCAGTATGATATTTCGACAACCTCTAAAACACTTATAATTGATATGTTGAACGCTATGAGTAAGCATCCCAAAGAACCTCCAGAAGCAATGGAAATGTCACGTTATTGGCATCCCAGAATGAATTGGTACGGACCCGCTGGAATTGGGACAGGTCGAGGTATCTCTGGCTTTCGGAATTGGCACCAAATCCCATTTCTTAATGGAATGCCAGATCGAGGTAGTTTCCGAGAAGAGTTAATTTATCATTTTTTTGCAGATGGTGCTTATGTAGCAGTCACTGGTTGGCCGAATATGAAACAAACATTGAGTAATGATGGATGGATGGGGATAGCACCCAGTGGTCGTATGATAACTTTACGCAGCCTAGACTTTTGGCGAGTTGAAGACGGTCAAATCCGCGAGAACTGGGTGTTAGTAGATTTATTAGATGTATATCAACAGTTGGGAGTAGATGTTTTAGGAAGAATGCGGGAGTTTAATAAAGCTCGTACAACGTTTTCTGCCCCTATCGCCAGCGAGGTATTATCGTGAAATCGGTTCTAACAAATGAGTAGAATTACCGCATTAAAAGTAGCAAAGCGGGCCGGAGTCAGCCAATCAGCAGTGAGCCGGGTTTTTACTCCTGGCGCTTCTGTCAGCGATAAAACTACTTTAAAAGTACAAGAAGCTGCTAAGGAGCTAGGCTATAGGCCAAATGTTCTCGCACGCTCACTGATTACTGGTAAAAGTAGAATAATCGGTCTAGTTGTAGCGTATCTAGACAACTATTTCTATCCAGCGGCTCTTGAGGGATTGTCAAATTCTTTAAAAAAAGAAGGATACCATGTTTTAGTTTTTATGGCCTCAAACGATGACCAATCTACAGAAGAGGTTATTCAAGAACTCCTCGATTATCAAGTAGACGGAATTATTACCGCTAGTGTCAGTATTTCGAATGACTTAACAGCACGGTGTGAAGAAGCCGGTGTGCCAGTCGTCTTATTCAACAGGACTCAAGACAAGGCTACACTTAGTGCGGTCACCTCCGATAATTTTGAAGGTGGTAAAACAGCAGCTAAATTTTTATGTGAAGCCAAACATAAACGTATAGCTTATATTGGTGGTTGGGCGGGTGCTTCAACTCAACGTGATCGTGAGGCCGGTTTTAGAATGGGTCTTAAAAATTTTGGGAAGTCATTATTTGCCCATGCATTGGGAAATTTTTCTACGGAGATTGCAAAAGCTGTCACGCGTGAGATGTTCGCAGGAATACAAAAACCTGACGCCATATTTGTGGCAACAGATCATATGGCTTTTGCAGTAATTGACGTTTTGCGAGCTGAACTAAATCTTGTTATTCCCAATGACGTTAGTATTGTTGGTTATGATGACTCTCCACCAGCATCTTGGGCAGCATATAATTTAACGACCCTCAGACAGAGATCAAATTTGATGGTAGACCAGACTGTAAGGTTGATGATAGAAAAAATTCAAGATCCAAAATCTCTATCAAGACATATAAAAATTCCTAGCCCACTAATAGTTCGTGGGTCATCAAGGACCCCAGAAAGGTGGAACACATGAAAGGCTTTTCTAATAATTTTGTTGATTTACCTGACTATATTCTTGGTATCACGAAGGAGATCTGGGAAGAACGAGGTCTTGAGAAATTACACTCCTATTATTCTAGCGATATTATCGTTCGCTCTCCAGGTTCAATTGTTACCGGCAATCAAAATGTAATAAGCGCTACTATGGCAACACTCGCTGAATTTCCAGATCGACGTCTATTAGGTGAAGACGTTATTTGGTCTGGAACGCCCAAAGATGGAATGCTCTCATCGCATCGTATTTTATCTACGGCGACGCATCTGGGAGATGGGGTATATGGCAAAGCAACCGGAAAGATCTTAAAATATCGTATAGTAGCTGACTGTCACGCTATAAATAACCAGATTAATGACGAATGGTTAATCCGAGATCAAGGGGCAATTGTTCGTCAGATGGGTTGGAATCCTTATGAGTATGCATTGAAACAAATTGAAAACGAAGGCGGGACAACTGAATGTGACAAACCCTTCCATCCTTCAATCGACAAAATAGGACCCTATACTGGACGCGGCAATGATAACATATGGGGTGAAAAATACTCCGGCATTCTGAATCAAATTATGTCAGCTAATCTCAATATAATATCAAAAGAGTATGATAGAGCTGTCACAGGGTATTATCCTGGTGGGAAAGAACTCATATCAACTGACGGTGTAGATACGTTTTGGGTGGGCTTAAGATCTTCATTCCCTTCAGCAAAATTTGAAATTCACCATCAAATCGGTCGTGATGATCCTGGAATGTCACCACGCGCGGCAATTCGTTGGAGCTTAACTGGTAAACACGACGGATGGGGTACTTTTGGGCCACCCAGCGGTGCTGAGGTGCATGTTATGGGAATTAGTCATGCAGAGTTTGGACCTTGGGGTTTAAGGCGTGAATATACGTTATTTGATGAAACTGTGATTTGGAAACAAATTGCGATAAAAAAAGGATAGTGAGATTATAATGACACCTAATGAAATAGAGAAAAAAATAGTTCGCTATGGTGATTTGATACCTTGTAAAACTGCCTTTATCGACGCGCACACACCAGGAAGCAATCAAAAAGAAAATTTCACTATAATTGGTGGTGGTGTCAGTGAAAGTGTCGATCAACATGTTCACTTGAGAGAAACACCTGGCTTTAATATCGGTGCAGCAGGACAGCCTCCACAATGCCGAAACTCCTTGCATATTCACACAACTGCCGAAGTATTTTTTGTTCTAAAGGGGCGTTGGCGTTTTTTTTGGGGACGTTGGGGAACAGCAGGTGAAGTAACTTTAGAGGAAGGCGATATTATCAACATCCCGACTGGAATATTTCGCGGATTTGAAAATATCGGATCCGAATATGGAATGATCATGGCCATTTTGGGTGGAGATGATGCAGGAGGTGGAGTAACTTGGGCCCCTCAAGTAATTGAAGACGCCGCAGAGCATGGCTTAATTTTAGGAGAAAACGGACGTCTTTATGATAGTAAGAAAGACGAGTCTTTACCTAGCAATATTAAACCTATGCCTACTCTATCGGAAAACGCACTGTCAAAAGTGCCAGAACCAACAGCTCAGTCACTAATCCCACGTCACGTTGCTAGATATAATGATCTAATGGCATTTGCAGCAAACGAACCAGTAAAAGTAATTGGAAAAGAAGGTGTTTTACCTGACAAACCAGGTTTTGAAGTAGATTTTTTAACTCGACTCCCTGATCCCACAAAAACTGATAAATTCGGAAACTCAACGGTTTTAATGCCAATGCGAGGTCACTGGAAATTATCTTGGGAAACCGGTAATGTTGTACTAAATCCGGGTGATACATGTTTGCTCGAGCCCAATTTTTCTCATAAAATTGAACCATCTGTCACCGGTGAAGCTAGTTTGTATCGAATTCTATCTAATGATGACCCTGCAGGCCCAACGTGGTGTGGCAACTAAGAAATAAAAGGAACTGTTATGACAAAAATTCTTACTTCCCATGTTGGTAGTTTACCTAGAAGCCAAAAAGTTGTTGATTTCATTTTTGCACGAGAGAATGAAGAAGATTTTGACCAGGTAGAATTTGACACAGTGATGTCTGATGCAGTACACGCAACAGTCACTAAACAAGTCAAATCCGGGATTGATATTGTTAGTGATGGTGAAACATCTAAGATCTCTTATGCGACATACGTAAAAGACCGTTATACTGGCTTTTCAGGTGATAGCGCTCGTAATGCTCCAGCTGATTTAAAAATGTTTCCAGGTTTTTTAAAAAGATTGGCCGATGACGGGGGAACACCTCAATATGCTCGTCCTAAATGTACTGGTGAAGTAACCTCAAAGGGTCAAGACGAATTACAAAAAGATATAACTAATCTGACATCTGCAATGAAGAGTTCAGGGGTCGAGCGTGGTTTCATGAATGCTGCTTCTCCGGGAGTAATTTCACTATTTCTACAAAATGACTATTACAAAAACCGTGAAGCGTATTTGGCGGCATTAGCTGAAGCCATGCGAGATGAATATGAAACAATAATCTCTGCCGGTCTCGATTTACAGCTTGACTGTCCTGATTTGGCCTTATCACGTCATATGCTTTTTAATGATCTGAGCGATGCTGAGTTTGTGAAAATAGCTGCCTCTCATGTTGACGCACTAAATCACGCTCTTCAAAACATCCCGGAAGACAAAGTCCGTATTCATATTTGTTGGGGTAACTATGAGGGACCACATTGCTGTGATATTGGAATGGATAAAGTATTCTCAACATTGATGTCAGCAAAAGCAAAATACCTTTTGTTCGAAACTTCAAATCCAAGGCACGCACATGAATGGACTGTATTTCGTGATCGTAAGTCTGAAATTCCAAACAATAAAGTTCTAGTACCCGGTGTCGTAGACACAACAACAAACTTTATAGAACACCCAGAACTTGTAGCTCAACGAATAAACCGATTTGTAGACATTGTCGGATTTGATCGCGTTATAGCAGGTTCTGATTGTGGCTTCGGCACATTTGCAGGTTTTGGGTCTGTAGACCCAGATATAGCATATGCAAAATTGAAAAGTCTTTCAGAAGGTGCTGCACTAGTCTCTAAATAGTATCAAGAATATTTTTAAGAGTTTGTGATGGCATCATTACCGCTTCAGTCTTTTCTAAATCTGTGTGATAGTAACCTCCAAGATCAACACTCTTGCCCCGACTATTATGTAGTTCTTTTATAATTAACTCTTCGCTATCCGCTAAAGATTTAGCAATCGGCGTAAAGTGATTAGCTAAAAGAGTATCTTCAGTTTGCATTGCTAGTGCTTTTGCCCAATACAATGCAAAATAAAAATGACTGTCACGGTTATCAGGTTGTCCTGTTTTACGACCCGGTGATTTGTTATTATCTAGAATGCCTTGAGTTGCAGCGTCAACTGTCTGTCCTAATATAGATGCTTTGGAGTTATCATTAACGCTACCAAAATACTTAAGACTCTCCCCTAACGCACAAAACTCACCGAGAGAATCCCATCGAAGGTGATTTTCCTCAACCAGTTGCTCAACATGTTTAGGTGCCGAACCTCCTGCTCCAGTCTCAAACAAACCACCGCCGTTCATTAACTTTACAATTGATAACATTTTTGCAGAAGTACCCAGTTCTAGAATTGGAAATAGGTCTGTTAAATAATCTCTTAGCACATTGCCCGTGATAGCTATGGTATTTTCACCTCGTCGAATAATTTCAAAAGATGTGCGTGTTGCTTCACGCGGGGCCATGATCTTAAAGTTTTCACTCACATCACACTCTCTTAATAGTGGTAAAACCATTTTAAGTATTTCAGCATCATGTGCGCGAGTTTCATCAAGCCAAAAAATAGCGCTACATCCTTCTTCTTTTTGACGCTCGATAGCTAATTTGACCCAATTTTCTATCGGAGCTTTTCTAGTGCTGGCAGAACGCCAAATATCATTTTGTTCGACATTGTGTTCATGAAGGATATCTCCGTTAGCAGCTACCATACGGACGGTTCCATCCGCTGGCATTTTGAATGTTGTTGGATGTGAACCATATTCCTCAGCTTTTTGCGCCATAAGGCCAATATTTTGTACTGTCCCAACAGTCGTGGGGTCTAGCGCGCCTGTTTCTTTACAGTATTTTATTGCTTCATCATATACGGCTGCATAAGAACTATCAGGAATTACACAATTAGAATCCAACTCTTTACCATCAGGTCCCCAGCCTTTGCCACCTGCTCGAATCAAAGCCGGCATTGATGCGTCGATAATTACATCTGAAGGCACATGTAAATTAGATATTCCCTTGTCTGAGTTGACCATATACAATGGGGGCCGTTTTGCCAAAAGAGCATCAATTTCGGCTCTTATTTCTAACCCTTCTGGATTAGATTGAAGGATGGAAAACATGGCACCCAATCCGGAGTTTGGGTCGATACCTAAAGAGTGAAAAGTATCACTATATTTATCAAAGATAGGTTTGAGGTATGCTTTTACACCGTGGCCAAATAATATAGGATCAGAAACTTTCATCATGGTCGCTTTGAGGTGGAGCGAAAACAATATTCCATCTTTTTTTGTTTGATCTATCTCCTCTCTGAGGAAAACATCGAGAGCTTTAGCTGACATAAACGTAGCGTCTACAACTGTACCAGCAGGAAATGAGATATCATTCTTTAAGACAATAGTTTCATTATCTCCTGTAGTAAGCTCAATACTTACCTGTCCTGCCTGATTTTCACTGAGGGTAACTGACGTTTCGTTTGATCGAAAATCTCCGCTCGTCATACTTGATACACGAGTTTTACTGTTTGCTGACCATGAACCCATTGAATGTGGATTAGACATAGCATAGTTTTTAACCGCGACAGCGGCTCTACGGTCTGAATTACCCTCTCGCAAGATCGGATTAACGGCAGACCCCTTGATAGCATCGTAACGTGCGCGGAAATCTCGTTCACTATCCGTGCTTGGATCTTCAGGATAATCAGGCAAATCATATCCCTGTTCCTGCAACTCTGTTATTGCCGAAATAAGTTGTGGTACTGAGGCTGATATATTAGGTAATTTTATGACATTTGCATCAGGCTGCTTCACTAATTCGCCCAATTCTTTGAGATCATCCGCTTGTCTCTGCTTATCACTCAAATTTTCCGGGAAGGCTGCTATTATTCGACCTGCTAGGGAAATATCCTTAACTCCCACTGTAATTTCAGCAATTCCTGCAAAGGTCCTAATGATAGGCAACAGTGATGCTGACGCAAGTTGTGGAGCCTCATCCACCTTAGTATAAATAATGTCTGGAGACTTATCATTGACCATTTTCTATTACCTTTTGTTGATGTGTGCGTCCTAAACGTCTGTCAACCAAAAGTCAAATTTTGAGTTTCAAAATACTATAAAAACCTTGTTTATTTTATAAGATTTGTTAAATCGAGATTTGATATATTTCAAAAGGGAAAATGACTATGAGTACAAAAAAAACAACGGAAGTAACATCCCCAACTAAAAATACACCCAATGAAAGTACTGCGAAAACCGGAACTAAAAGTTCAGACACAAATGCCCCTAAAGGTGATGCCGCCAATAATGATAAAACAAGCTATAAACCAGACGCAACTCCCAAATCAGCGTCTCAAATATCCCTAAGTCATTTCTCTAGCGTTTCCACTCCAGAATACAGAGCAGGGTGGCAACGTATTTTTGGAAATAGTAAGGAAACAAAAAAACAAAAACTAGATACACAAAGTGAAGCCTCATTAAATATTGAAATAAAAGATGTTGATATAAACGCAAAATCAAGAGCCATGTTGTATGACATTCTTTTAAATGAAAGTGAGAAACAAAATCTGAATGTTGATAAAATAAAAAAATCAACATCCATTAAGTACGTTTTAAAGTGTGAAATTAAATAAAATTAAAATAAAGTCTATCGGTGATACCCCCTGCTTCATTTTGCGGAAAATCTGAAGATGGTTGTCAAACGTGATCAAGTCGTATCTATTTAATCAGATAACTTGCTTCAATCTGAATATTAAATTTAGGAGAAAGCAAAATGATTATACGTTTGTTAATTTTTATTGCGAGTAATGGACGATACACGCTATTGGCTGGATTAATAGCGGGTTTTTTATTACCACCTATTGCAATTATTGTAAAAAATCTTCTTCCACATTTAGTTGCTTTTTTGTTATTTCTAACCGCCCTTCGAATTGGACATAAAACAGTCATATCCGGTTTTCAGAAATTGCCACTACTTTTATTACTAGTACTCACCCTTCAACTTTTTTTACCCTTATTAGCAATAGGCTTTTTGAGTGTCCTCCAAGTCTCATCTTCCATATTTTCTATTGCTTTAATCCTGATACTGGCAGCTTCTTCAATCACTGGAGCTCCAAATTTTGCTATTCTAGTAGATGCAAAACCGGAACCAGCTTTTCAGGCACTTATACTAGGTACAGCTTTAATGCCCTTTACAGTTATCCCAATCTTCTGGATCGTTCCAAAACTGGGTGGATTTTCTGAAGTTCTCAATGCTTCTATTCTTCTGTTAATAACGATATTTTTAACTACTTTTTTTGGTTTTTTTGTTAGAGGGTTAGTTTTTCCCAAGCTGGATAAAAATCAAACAACCGCTTTAGACGGAATAACAGCACTAACGTTAGCTTTTATGGTAATTGGACTCATGGCCGCATTAAGGCCCGCGCTCATCTCTGACCCTCTTTCTGTAGCTAAATGGTTGGTATTTGCGTTAGTAGTAAATCTTGGACTTCAGTTTATAACCTTTCATTTATTAAGATTTTTTAAACTTCCTGAGTTTGCCGCTCCAATTGGAATTGTTTCTGGAAATCGCAATATTGCTCTTTACTTGGTGGCACTGCCGATCATGCAATCAGAACAATTACTTATTTTTTTAGGGTGCTATCAAATCCCAATGTATTTAACTCCAATAATCATGCGAAAAGTTTATCGTAATGGTAGGTAGGATTCCTAGAATTTGGAAGAATTTTTTAAACCAAAATATTATTTATAACTTTGTAACATTACATGTTCTCGCCAAAAAGTATACAAACCTGCGAGCATAATAATGATAGCCCCCGATATTGTTTGCCAGTCTGGCCTTTCTCCTAAAAAAATAACAGCAATTAGGAGTGAGAACACTAAACGAGAGTAACGAAAGGGGGCGATGACTGCAACGTCGCCGGCACGAGTAGCCAACACTATCGCAGCGTAAGATAAACCACCTAATATGGTAAGAACTAAAAGCCAGACCCACTGTGCAAAGGTTGGCCAAATAAGCGGTCCAAAAAACGGTATAAGGATAATCCCAGCTAGAATACTAGCAATAAAAGCATAAGTTGTAACAATAACAGTAGGTAAACCCACTGGCATCATACGGGTGGCAAGATCTCGAGAAGCCAAAGATACAGCTCCCAAGATTGCTAATATTGAGGCTGTTTGAAATTCCGCCATACCTGGCCTGATTATGAGTAAAACTCCCAAAAAGCCTACTAAAATTGCACTCCATCTCCTCCATCCAACTTTCTGACCTAGAAATAATGCTGCCCCCATTGTGACTAAAATTGGTATGGTCTGTAGTATAGAAGATGCGGTTGCCAATGGTATAAGTGCTAAAGCCGGAAGAAAAAATAATGGAGACAATGTATCAGCAATAAAGCGAAAAATAAACGGCTGACAACGCATTTGGGATGAGTGAAGGGCTTCACCTTTTAATACAGCAAGGCTTGCAAAAATTATGGTTCCTCCAAGGCCTAACAAAATGAGAATTTCTGAAACAGGAATATCCTTGGTTAGACTCTTTATTAGTCCATCTTCAATCGCAAAGCCAGCCATAGCTATAAGCATAAAAATAATGCCACGTAGATTTTCCATAGATCAAATTATTCCTAAAGAGTTCTTCCATTCGAATTACGGATGGGGGTCTTCCTCAGCAGCATTACATGTTGACAGAGCTGACGGCAATCTAATCTACTAGCAAACTTCTTATTAATCAGTCGAGTTTTTATTTAAGGACACCTGACTTTCAAATC
>JBMYRX010000022.1:0-30011 GCA_049602715.1 Paracoccaceae bacterium
TTCCTATTCTTAGAATGTAATATGCCATATGTTTATTTTTTTGATGTATAAAAAATTAAAATCTCGTTATCACTATTACTTGACCATAGCTTAAAAACTCAAGATGTTAAATATTACGCAACGATAGCTTCAAATTATGTATTCTATACCCTTTAGAGTATACCATATCATAAAAGGAATTAAATGTGCCAGACTTTGACAAAGAGGAATATGAGAAGCGACTTGAAAACATTCAATATTTAATGAAAAAAGAATGTCTTCCCGCAATATTACTCACCACTGAGGCTGAAATTTTATATTTTACCGGTTTCCGCACACTTTTTTGGCAAAGCCCTACACGCCCATGGTTTTTGGTGATACCGCAAGCTGGAATGCCCACTGCCATTATACCAGAAATTGGCTTTGACTTGATGAGTCGTTGCTGGATTGACAATATACTATGCTGGCCTTCCCCAAGACCTTCAGATGACGGCATTAGTTTGTTAGAAAGCGTTTTATCAAACTACTCCCAAGTCGGCCTTCTAATGGGACATGAAACACATATACATATGCCATTACAAAGCTTTAATCTTCTTACAAATAATCTAAAGGTTAACTGGTATGATGCTACAGCACTCATTCGTTCAGCCAGAATAGTTAAATCAGAAAATGAGATAAACTTGATTCGTAAAATATGTAATATTGCTGGGAGAAGCTTCGACAATATTTCTTCAATGTCACACGTTAATCAACCGCTCTCAAAATTATTTAAATCTTTTAAAATTGACCTTCTAAGGGAGGGGGCTGACGACGTCCCTTATCTTGTAGGAGGAGCAGGTCAACCAAGTTACTCGGATATTATTTCTCCCCCAACCAGCGCACCCTTAAAACTTGGGGATACAGTTATGCTAGATACCGGCGCTGTTTATAAGGGCTACTATTGTGATTTTGATCGCAACTTCTCTCTTGGCAAACCATCCAATGCAATTAATACCGCTTATAAGCTTTTGTGGGAAACAACAGAGTTGGCTTTAGCGTCTGCTAGGCCCGGCCTTACCACGAGTGAACTTTTTTTTATTATGGGAAAGAACCTTCAAGCTACATCCTCACAGGTTGGTAGATTAGGCCATGGTTTGGGGTTACAGCTCACAGAATGGCCCTCAATTGCACCCTGGGACAACACTGTTTTACAAGAAAATATGGTTATAACAATTGAACCCAGTGTTTCTGTCGAAGGTGGTGGTGTTTTGGTTTCTGAAGAAAATATAGTAATCCGCGACGGTGTACCAGAGTTATTAACAAAAAGAGCGACCTACGAAATTCCAATTATAACATAGTATCAATGTTTTATAGCTTTAAGAGCTAAATTAGATAACAACCTCAAAACCTTCAAAAACTGGATGTGCAAGATATACAGAACTATGCTTCCCAGCACCTTTATGAGCCGCACGAGATTCCTCTGATTTTGTCCATTTTAAAAAATCCGTTTTAGATTCCCAAATACTGTGAGAGGTATATAATGTATAAACTTCGTAAGATTCTCCCTTTATTAAATTAAATTTCTTGAACCCTGGAACATTATCTAAATGTGTCTCTCTTTCTCTCCAAATTTTTTCGAAATCTTCTTCTTTTCCAAGCAATATTTGAAACCGATTCATCGCAATATAGATCTGAAGCACCCACAGCTAATTTATTTTATTATTTTTATACGCCTCAAAAACTTTTTTTGAATTCGCAGAAAATATTTGAATTGGCCAAATACACTTGCAACAGCCAGCAAACAAAGCTGATATATCAGAAATATTAATATTATCTTCACAGTTAGGTAAGCAGGGTAAAATAGTACTAACTCTCGCAACCCTAGGCTTTCTTCGGCTAACTCTGAAACTACTACTGACCCACTACCCGTAATAGCAAAAACACCAAATATCACAATAAGATGTGACAAAGAATCCGCATGGAATATTTTAATTGTTTTTTGTATCATTTACCTTTTACTAACATGAAGTTTTACACTGATCTTCGAGGACTTATCTATTACAAACGAAAAGATAAAAACCTGACTTAGGGTCGCAGTCAATATTGTACTCTTATTTAAAGGTATAGACTTGAAAACTCTTCTCTAAGCTTATTTTTTTGAACTTTTCCCATAGTATTCCTGGGAAGATTATCTAAAATAATAAGCCTCTTCGGCCTTTTAAAGGCAGCAAGGGCATCTGCTAGTTTTTTTTGGATTTTGTCAGTTTCTAATCTATAACCTTTTTTAGCAACCAAAAAACCAACTCCTGTTTCTCCAAAATCTGGGTGAGGGATGCCCACTACCGCACTCTCCAGAACACCTTCTTGAAGATCAAGCAATAGTTCTATTTCTTTAGGGTAAATATTGTATCCTCCAGATATTATTAAGTCCTTATTGCGACCAACAATTTCTATGTATCCATCTGAATCAATTAAACCCAAGTCTCCAGTTATAAAGTATCCGTCTTCGCGTAATTCTTCCTTTGTTTTTTCTAGCATCCCCCAATAACCTTTAAATACGTTAGGCCCTCGAACCTCAATTTGACCGACTTCGTTTGTTTTAAGCATTTTTCCGGTTTCTGGGTTTGTTATTTTTATTTCTATCCCCGGCAAAGGAAAGCCTACTGTACCAGGTCTTCTTTCTCCATAGTATGGGTTTGATGTATTCATATTTGTTTCTGTCATGCCATAGCGCTCAAGAATGTGATGGCCAGTACATTTTAAAAAGCTTGCGTGAGTTTCTGCCAAAAGGGGGGCACTTCCAGAAATAAAGAGCCGTATGTTTTTTGTTAACTTTTTAGTCAACCTTTTGTCTTCTAATAACCTAACATAAAATGTAGGAACCCCCATCATTGTAGTTGCTCTTGGTAAGCTTTCTATAACTTCATCTAAATCAAACTTATTCAAAAAAATCATAGATCCGCCCGTTAAAAGTATCACATTTGATGCCACAAAAAGGCCGTGAGTATGAAATATTGGTAAAGCGTGCAGTAAAATATCGTTATGATCAAACTTCCAATAATCTTTTAATGTTTGTGCATTTGACAACAAATTTTCATGACTGAGCATAGCTCCCTTAGATTTTCCTGTAGTACCTGATGTGTAGAGTATTGCTGCTAGGTCCTCTATTTTACAGCTTACCGTGTCAAATCTATTAGGCATTCTAGAAGCTAAATCACCTAAACTTCCAAACCCTTCAGAGTCTAATGTTTTTATTAGTACATCAAACTCATTTTCTAAAAATGCCAAGGTTTTCTCATAAGAGGGGTCACAAACTAAAATTTTCGCACCACTGTCATTTACAAAATAGGAAACCTCATTTGCTGTATAAGCGTTATTTAGAGGAAGAAAAACAATACCAGATTGCACGCACGCAGCATAGATTGCCAATGAGTAAGGTGACTTTTCAGCCTGTAGTACTAAACGATCTCCTTTTGAAATACCTAAACTAGATATAGCATTTGCGATACTTCCTACTAAAAGTAAAAACTCTTTATGAGTGATTATGTCACCATTACTCATACGCAAAAATGCTGTGGTTTTATTCTCATGACACCCCAACAAGGTGTCAAAAAGTGGGTTATTTAGCTTCATAATTTTCATACCTCTTTTGGTAGCAGTACTATAAAGAAATCGTTAAGTGGTTTAATAGCTTCAGCACTATTTTTACTTTATTATCTCTATAAAGAGAAAATGAATTAGTATAGTTTAATTTTACTTTTAAATAATTTAAAATTTAATTTCTAAAAATAAGTTATATGGGTGAAGGATAAATGGCTTTTTTATTTGCGGATATCGGTGGTACAAATGTTAGGTTTGGATATACTGATACAAAGAGTTCAAATATCAAATTCATAAAAAGTTACGAAGTTAAAAACTATCAAACTATTGAGGATTCTATAAAACATTATTGCTCCGAGCATAAAGTATCAGCACATACACTAAGTTTATGTGTAGCGGCGCCCACAAACAAGAACAGTATAGTTTTTACGAATAATCATTGGCGGTTTAAAAAAGACGTGATTAGTGAAACTTTAGGAATCACACAAATATTGTGTATAAACGATTTTACAGCTCAGGCCTTAGCACAAATACCATATTTTAAAAACGGCTTAGATCGCGAAGATTCAGATAGTTCAGGTTTTTTGAAACGGTTTAATAAAGGCCAGCCCGATGAGGCTTCTTCAGTTTTTGTTATTGGTCCAGGGACGGGGTTAGGGGCCTCTACACTTGTAAAAATTGGTAATACCTTTAAAGCATTACAAGCTGAAGGCGGTCATACACACTTTTCTCCAACGGATAAAGTTGAGTTAGACTTACTAATATGGTTAAAAAGTAAATTTGGACCTGTTTCAACTGAGAATGTTATTAGTGGTACTGGGTTGGAAAATATATACCAATTTTTATCTTTAAACGCTGCCAGTCCTCATATTAATACGTTTAAAGCAGAAGAGATAGGCTCTTTAGCACTCAAGGGCGACCCTCTATCCATAAAGGCTGTTAATTTAATGATGGGAGCTTTAGGAACTGCTACAGCAAACGGCGTGCTAACCACAGGTTCTTTTCAGGGTGTGATAATTTGTGGAGGTATTATACCTAAACTTTTAGAACTATTTTCTGAAAGCCCATTTTATGATAAATTTACTTATAATAAACCCAAATATACTACATTACTGAGAAATGTACCAATATATATTTCTAAAGACCCATATGCTGGTCTTAAAGGTTGTCAACAGGCGCTTCATAATAAGTTTTTAAAATCAGAGATTAATCGTTTCTCTTATGACTAACATAAATTTTGGCCACCCTATCATTAATTGAATCTGTAATGTCAAATAAGTACGTTTCCCTTTCGAATTTTTCAACATTAACCATCGCCTTTATTGCTATAGGAATATTTGTTACTATTATATAAACGGAAAAGGTTTGAAGGCGTGGTGGAGTGAAAATTGGTATACTAATAACCGGACATTTACCCGAACAGCTTGCTGATGACTTTGGAAATTATGGGGATATGTTTGAAAGCCTGTTACAAGACGAGGGCTTCACATTTGCAAAATATACCGTTCTTGAAAATCACTTTCCAAATTTAGATGATTGCGATGGGTATATTATTACTGGTTCAAAGTATGGTGTTTATGAAAACTTAGAATGGATCCCAAAGTTAGAAAAATTTATTAGAAATTGCTTTACAACAAACACACCAATCGCTGGGTTCTGCTTTGGCCATCAAATCATGGCTCAAGCGATGGGTGGTGTGGTAGAAAAATTTTCGGGTGGCTGGGATGTTGGTCGAAAAAATTATAATTTGGTGGGTAGTGAAAAAAATGAAACCATTTCAGTAATGGCTTGGCATCAAGATCAAGTGATTAAAAAACCTAAAAGCTCCAAACTTATAGCATCATCTGATTTTTGTCAGATAGCCGGTTTAGTATACGGGAAAACCGGTCTAAGCTTACAATCTCATCCTGAATATAATAGTTCATTTCTTAAAGGACTAATGTGTGCGAGGGGCGCGTTATTATCAAAGGAAGAGAAAAATGGTTTCTACGAAAATATCAATTTACCACTATCAACTGACAAAGTTACCATTATGATAAAAGACTTTTTTAAAGCCAATAATTAAATAAGGAAAAATATCAATGGATAATATTCCCAACTATAAGCCCACTAGTGAACTGCAAGCTATAGATTCCAATCATCACATGCACCCTTTTACAGATGGTGAAGCACTCAAAAAGAAGGGGGCTCGGGTGATTACCAGTGCCTCTGGCATATATTTGATTGACTCTGAGGGGAATAAGCTCCTTGATGCAATGTCTGGGCTTTGGTGTGTGAATATAGGCTATGGTCGCCATGAATTAGCTGATGTAGCTCAACATCAAATGAAACAACTCCCGTATTATAATACCTTCTTTCAAACTAGTCATCCTCCAGTAATTTCGTTATCTGAAAAACTTGCCGAAATTTCCCCAAGCGGTTTCAACAATGTCTTTTATGGCAGCTCAGGTTCAGAAGCTAATGATACAAATATTCGAATTTGCCGACATTACTGGGCAGCAAAAGGGAAGCCTTCAAAAAAAACAATAATAAGTCGGCATAACAGCTATCACGGATCCACTATGGGAGGCGCATCCCTGGGCGGCATGGGGTATATGCATTCTCAAGGGGGACTACCTATTCCAGATATAGCCCATATTGATCAGCCATATTGGTATGGCGAAGGTGGAGAAAGGTCCCCTGAAGAGTTTGGACGTGAACGAGCCCAGCAGCTAGAAAAGAAAATATTAGAGTTAGGTGAAGAAAATGTTGCGGCTTTTATTGCGGAACCAATCCAAGGAGCTGGGGGTGTTATAGTTCCACCCAAAACATACTGGCCAGAAATTCAAAAAATATGTGACTCCTATGAAATACTCCTAATCGCTGACGAGGTTATCTGTGGATTTGGTAGAACTGGAAAACTCTTTGGATCAGAAACCCTAAATATTAAACCAGACATTATGACAATAGCTAAAGGTCTGTCCTCTGGGTATGCGCCGATAGCTGGTTCGCTAATTTGTGATGAAATTGCAGATACAGTCAATAAAGCTGGGGAGTTTAGCCATGGCTACACGTATAGCGGACACCCAGTATCTTGTGCAGTTGCCATGGAGAATATCCGCATATTAGAAGATGAAAAAATTATTGAAAAAGCTAACGTTAACACTATGCCTAATTTGACAGAAAAATGGTCTGAGCTAATAAATCACCCCTTAGTTGGCGATGTAAATATTTTAGGGTTTATGGGTTCGATTGCTCTGACACCACATAAAAGCTCAAGAGCGAAATTTTCATCTCCTGAAGGAACCATAGGTTTAATTTGTAGGGAGCACTGTTTTTCCAATAACTTAATTATGCGTCACGTTGGTGATCGTATGGTTATTTCTCCTCCATTAATTATATCAAATAATGAAATTGATATACTTATGTCTCGAGTTATTAAGTCACTTGACCAAACACTTTCCGATATAAAAAGTTTAGGTCTTTATAAGGTCGGTTAACCATTAATAACTACCTAACAATATTTTTCTTCTGAGCCAAAAGACAAAGCCAATCATGCGCAACAGTAGCTGCCGCTAAAGCTGTAATCTCAGCGTGATCATATGCTGGGGACACCTCAACAAGATCCATACCAATCAAGTTTAAGTTTCCTAACCCACGAATTATTTCTAAAACTTGCCAACTCGCTAATCCTCCCGAAACGGGCGTTCCGGTACCTGGCGCAAACCCAGGGTCCAAAACATCAATATCAAATGATATATATACTGGGGTATTTCCTGATCGCACTTTTAAAACTTCTAAGACTTGGTCAACACCCCCCTTATGAATCTGTGGTGACGTTAAAATGTTAAAACCATAATCTTTTTTATTATACGTTCTAAGACCAATTTGTGTTGACTTGCTTGTATCTATTAAACCTTCATTCACTGCGCGTGAAAACATTGTCCCGTGATCGAAGGTTCTTCCATCATCCTCCCAAGTATCACAGTGAGCATCAAATTGTATAAGAGCTATTGGCCCATATTTCTTTGCATGCGCCTTTAAAAGTGGGTAAGAAACGAAGTGGTCCCCTCCAAATGTCAGCATTTTGCTACTTGACGAAATAATTTCTGTGGCGTGTTTTTCAATTGCTTTAATTATTGTGTCAGGGTGATGTAAATCTATAAAACAATCACCGTAATCAATTATATTAAGGTTTTCATAAAGGTTAAAACCAAAGGGAAATGCGTCCAAAGTAGCTATCTCAGTGGAGGCTTGACGAATTGCCCTTGGGCCAAATCGGCTCCCTGACCGATTAGTTGCAGCACCGTCATATGGCACACCACTTACTGCCACATCTACATTAGCAAGATCTCGAGAATAACATCTTCGTAGAAAGCTGAGTGCTCCAGCATAGGTCATCTCTTTCCAGTTACCAGTATTTTTTAAAGACCTAACAGCAAAATCTCCTTCTTTTTTTGTCATTGTTGGCTCCTTTTATAACCGACCACTGTAAGCACTATATTCAGCAGGTGAAATAGCCTCTTCAAGCTGATCTTTTTCATTACGCCTTATAGCTACATAAACATCACGATATTCTTTTCCATAAATATTAATAGCAGTTTCTGAGATAGAAAAATTATCTATTGATTCAGACCAATTTGAAGTTAATTTTTTTGCTGGAACTCTGCCTGGACTATCCATCGCAGCTGGAATAGAGGTCTTATTTTCTATTCCACTTAATATACCACCCAAGATACCTGAAATGGCAAGGTAAGGATTTACATCAGCTCCACTTACTCGATGCTCAATCCTGGCTGCATCGTTGGTTAAATCTGGTAACCTTATCGAAGCATTACGATTATCAAGACTCCAATCTGGAAAACATGGTGCAAAGCTTTTAGGATGGAAACGGCGATACGAGTTTAAATGAGGCGTATAGATGGCCTGTAGCTCTCGCATTGTATTCACCAGCCCACCAACTGCAAATTTAAGTTTAGTGGACATCCCAGACGAAGCCTTAAATACGTTATCCCCATTATCGTTTAACATTGATACATGCACATGCATACCGCTACCTGGGAAGTTAACATATGGCTTAGCCATAAAGGTTGCCTCTTTTCCATGATTTTCTGCTATGTTTCGAACAAGCCTCTTAAAAAAAACTGTGGTATCTGCTGCATCTAAAATATTTTGGGTATGATTAAAATTTATTTCAAACTGTCCTGGTCCAAATTCTGCAACTATCGCGTCAGTTGGCAAACCAAGAGCTGCTGATGCCGTTTGGACATCATAGAGGAAACCCTTGTTATGATCTAAGACCTCAAGGTCATAGTTTTGCGCTTTTAAGTTTTTTGAAGGTACTGGCGGTGGATCACTTGGTTTTTCCCTTTTATCAAACAAATAAAACTCCAACTCACAAGCTACAACAGGGTGAAATCCGAAATCCTTTAAGCGTTTCCAAACGGTTTTTAGTATTTGCCTTGATGAAAGCGATGATATAGTGCCGTCTTTAGAAAGCATCTCAACTAAAACCTGAGCCACATTATTATTTTTCCAAGTTACAGGCTTTAAAGTTTTAGGAATTGTAATAATTCTAGCGTCTGGGTCACCTGATATAATTCCATAACCTGTCTCAGCCACATCCTCACCAAAAATATTCGGTACATAGGTGGATAATGGTAAGCGAACACCTCCGGATACTAGTTTTTCTATTTGATCTGCCGGAAGCCATTTTCCACGAATTATACCATTCAGATCACAGAGCATAAGCTCAATATGATCCGGTTTACCATAAGCACCAACATATTTATCAAATTCACGAATAAAACTCATAATAACTCCTGGATAAAGCTACCTACTTTTAACACCCTAAACTGCGTTGTCGACAGCCGATGGGAAAACAATAACTGTTTCCAAATAATGTCAAACAGCCTTCTGTTAGCAATTGTTAACTGCATGAAATTTCAATGTTTACTATGAACTTCGGTCAAAATGGTTCACCTATCTCTAGACAAAGAGCAGAATTTAATTTAATGGCGTCAGAGCCAAACCGCAAAATTCCTGACGGGCTAGCTTTTCAAAAACAACCACCTTTTTATACTAGCTGTAATTTTACTTTAGGGACAGATTATATAAATATTTCTAAGATATGTTAAATAAGACGATAATTAGTAAAACATGATAGATAAGGTTTAATTATGGATAATAGTAATTTAAACATACCCACTGGGGTCTTTGCTGAAAATGTTACTTCCATAAAACATTATACTGATAGGTTGTTTAAGTTTAGAATTACTCGTCCACAAAGCTTTAGGTTTAGATCTGGTGAATTCGTAATGATTGGTTTGCCAAACTCTGAAAAACCCATTTTCAGAGCCTACTCTATCGCAAGTCCTTCCTGGGATGAACAAATTGAATTTTATTCCATCAAGGTTGAAAATGGTCCACTAACAGAACATCTCCAAAAAATTTCGATTGGGGACACCCTTTTAATGCGAAAAAAACCCACAGGAACTCTTGTTAACGACGCATTAATTCCTGGCGAACGGCTCTACCTGTTTTCTACTGGAACCGGTATAGCTCCGTTTGCAAGTCTCGTTAGAGACCCGGAGACTTATGAAAAATTTAACAAAATCATACTTTGTCATACCTGTAGAGAGGTTGATGAGCTGGTATATGGGTCCGAGTTAGTGAAGCATGTGAAGTCGGACCCCTTGGTGGGAGAGCTTGCTGAGAAAAATCTTATACATTACCCAACAATTACTCAGGAAAATTATAAAAAAACAGGTAGAATAACTAACTTGATCAAGAGTGGAGAATTATTTAAAGACCTTGGCTTTCCAGAGATGGACCCTAAAACAGATCGTGGAATGATTTGCGGGTCTATGAATATGCTTAATGATACAAAGTCTATACTTGAAAGTCTCGGTTTAGATGAAGGCTCTAATAGCCGTCCATCGACTTTTGTGGTTGAACGAGCTTTTGTTAGTTAAGTTCTTAATTATGAAAGTGAAAGGGTGCGTCGATTGGTAATTTTTGCGGCCTCCCTAAAATAAAGTCTACCGCTCTTGCAGCTAGCATTTGAACTGGCGCATTAAGATTACCGCTTAATATTTGAGGAATTACAGATGCATCAACAACTCGCAAACTTTCCGTCTCATGCACTTTAAAGTTATTATCTACAACTGCACCATCACAGTCGCCCATCATGCATGTTCCACAAGGATGATAGGCCGTTTCAACTTTGTTTCGAAGAAAACTCTCTAAGTCTTTTTCTTCTGAAAATTCCGCTCCTGGCGTTAACTCCTTACCTTTAAATCGATCAAAAGCTGGCTGGTTAACTAAATCTCTTGCAACCCGAACAGCTTCTATCATTTCTTTAACATCAAAAGAGTCCTTTAAGTAATTAAAGGTTAGTTTTGGGTTTCCATATATATTGTTTTTGTTGAGCTGTATCTTACCCCGGCTTTTTGGCCGCATTTGATCAACGTTTAAAGAAAACGCCTGAAGGACTTTGATTTTTTTATTCTCCATTTTAAACCCAACTGGACCAAAGTGATACTGAAGATTTGGGTATTCAACTTCATCATTACCTTTAACTAAACCTCCCACTTCCCAGATATTGCTTGTCGCAATACCCTTACGGAAGAGTGACCAATTAACGCCAGCAAAAAATTTTAACCCAAGGTTTTCAATTCGGTGAATAGTTTGCTTTTCCTTGCACTCAAATTGTAACCTTATTTTTGCGTGATCTTGAAGGTTTTGACCTACTCCGGGTAAATTACAATTTATCATAATTTCATTATTTTTTAACTCTTCTTTCGGACCGACGCCGGATACCATTAAAAGCTGAGGGGTATTAATTGCCCCACCAGATAGAATAACTTCTGACCCAGCGTATGCGTTTATTTCTTCATTCTTCCAGAAAAAACTTACCCCAGTAGCGCGTTTTTTTTTAAACCTTACTTTTTTTACTAAAGCTGAAGTTAAAACTGTAAGGTTGGGTCTATCTAGGATGGGGGATAAGAATGCGGTAGACGCGCTACATCGCTCCCCAAAAGTCTTTGTAATGTCATAACGTGAGAGACCCTCGGGTTTATATCCATTTAGATCCTCGGAAACACCTTGGCCAGATTGACTACCAGCCAATAGAAAGGCATCGTAAAGTGGGTTTTGTGTATTGCTCTTTGTTACAGAAAGTAAGCCGTTTGAACCCCGCCATTTGCTTTTACCCCCGGAAAAATTTTCTCCGCCAATAAAGTATGGGAGACAGTTGGAAAAACTCCAGTCACTTAAACCACATTCACTAGCCCACCTATCGTAATCCAAAGGATGCCCTCGCATGTAGACCATAGAATTAATTGACGAACTCCCTCCTAAAACTTTTCCTCTGGGTGTAAATATAATCCTATCATTTAATGCCTTTTCTGGTTCCGTATAGTAATTCCAATTAAATTTTGGATCTCTAAAAGCGCGATACACACCTGCAGGTATTTTGAGAAATATGTTTTTATCTGGTATTCCTGCCTCTAAAAGCAAAACTCTGCAACTCGGGTCGGCACTAAGCCCATTAGCCAGAACACAACCTGCAGAACCTGCCCCAACAATTATATAGTCAAACTCAAGACTTTCTGCCTTCATTCCGCTTACCTCATAGTAGGTTGATATCAATCCGCGACGGCCTGTAAAGATAGCGCCATTGGTATTAATTCACGAATATTGCCAATCTCAGTTGACGCTCCAACATACCTATCTCTTCTTAGTAACAGTGCCCGTTCTAAGTAACGATTAAAAGGCTTGTTTGAAAGTATGCCATTAACATCTCGTACTATTGGCCAACACCCATTTCCAGGATTTATCCATTCAGGAGTTAACCCCACCACAAGTAGATCACCATCCCGCAACTTCTGATAGTCAGATACAGAGATTGCTTGTTCAGGTTTTTCTGAGAAAATTAAAACCACCAGTTTATTATCTAATAAATTATCTAAGTGAGTTCGCTCTCGACTTATAGTTTCAACAATCGGCTGTGGAAACATTTGTCCCACAATACTTGGCTTGCAAAGGTCAGGCCAAACCAGACCCTTACGAAAGCGTGGTTTAGGCTTGTACCGCATTTGCACAATATAATCTCTAGCGGGTGGGTATATACTCAAAGTTTTAAAAGCTTGTCGAACCAGCGCTCCGTTTAATTTAGAAGTTGGCATCATAATTTTCCCCATACGCAACGCTAAGTCAATCATTGCCTGTGCATGTGGTTTTCGTTCATCCTCATAACTATCAAGAAACCTGGTTGGTATGTTTTTTTTGCGAAGTGCTTCAAAGATTTTCCATGCTAAATTATGGGAATCTCGCAAACCACTATTCATACCCTGGCCCGCAAATGGAGGCGTTAAATGCGCAGCATCACCAGCCAAAAAAACTCTCCCCTTCCTCCAAGTTTCTGCTAATCGAGCATGAAACGTATAAACTTTGACCCGTCTAAACTTTTCATTTTTATCTGGACCTACAGACGCTAGAAGTTTTCTTACATAATCTTCTTTAATTACATCCTCTTCTCTTTCATGTTTATGAAGTTTAAATTCGTAACGACGTATTCCATCTGGGCCTGGTAAAGAAATACAAGATCTTTTGGGGTCACATAATACCTCCGTATGAAATCCTTTATTTTTAGTTGTTTTTAAGTCAACAATTAGCCACGGCTCTTTGAAAGTTGAACCTAACATATTTATTTCTAGATCTTTTCGCACTTTTGATTGACCGCCATCGCAACCAATCATGTACTTTGTATCTATAACATATTCTTCACCCTCTTCTGGTTTCAAAAACACCGATACATTGCCAGATTTTCGTTTGAAACCAGTTAACGTTGTTCGAAAGAAAGGTGTTACTGAGTTGAAACGATCCAAGCCTCGTCGTAAAAGTGCCTCCAGTTTGGGTTGCTCAAACGCATTTCTTTTATCAAAGCCAAATTCTTTTGAGGTAGGCTTAACCTCTGAAAAAGCTTTCCCATTTGGACCTTTATATATGGAGCCATATCCGCGGGTAACAATCTTCAGAACTTCATTAGAAAGGCCGGCAGACTGTAAGGCTCGCATAGACTCGTCATCAATTGAAACTGCTCTAGGTTCTGTGACCGTACTCTCGTTGCGATCAACAATTACGGTTTCAATGCCCATTGTACCCAAAAGATTTGCTAGGAGTAGCCCCGTAGGACCAGCTCCGACAATTAGAACATCCGTTTTGTTAACACTTGGCTCACTCATTACATTAAAAGTTAAACCTTTACTATTCTCCAACCACGGGGTTTGCTAAGGTGCCTAAGATTCCAATTTCAACCTCTACAAGATCACCAGGCACCATATATACAGGTGGTTCTCGTTTGTCTCCAACACCCCCGGGTGTACCTGACACAATTACATCTCCTGCTGCTAATGGTGTGAACTGAGAAACATAGTTTATTAGGCGGGGGACTGGAAAAATCAGATCCGAAAGTTTAGCGTCTTGCATTACCTCTCCATTTAGGCGTGTTTGAATGGGCAACTTAGTATAATCACCAACTTCATCAGGCGTAACCATATAAGGGCCAAAAGCACCCGTTCCTGGAAATGTTTTTCCTGGAGTGAATTGAGAGGTGTGTCTTTGCCAATTTCTAACACTTCCATCATTATAGCACGCAAAACCAGCAACATGCTCTAATGCGGACTCTTCAGATATGTTTCTACCCCCATCTCCGATAATAACTGCCATCTCACCCTCATAATCAAACCGCTCTGTTGATTTAGGTTTGATAAGTGCCTGTCCATGAGCAACTTGTGAATCTGGATATCTTACAAATATCGTTGGGTGCTCTACATCAGGGCGTTTTGTTTCTTTTCTGTGGTTTTCATAATTAAGCCCAATACATATTATTTTTGATGGGTTTGGAATAACGGGTAGAAGTGTTACATCAGACATGGCAAAGTTTGGTGAACGGCCTTCTAAATATTCTTCTGCTATATATAAAAGGTCAGACTCTATTGCCTCTTTTATACTATCTACACCATAGTCTAGTTGATTTGTAAGATCCACTACACCGTCATCAACCAGAGCTCCAAACCCCACCTCACCTAATCGAATAAAGCTAATAAGTTTCATAATTTTTCCTTTCAAGAACGTAAAATTGCATTTCCCCATAAATTGAGTGTCCGTTCGGCCTGTGGCCAGTCTTTAACTGGACGATCATAAACAGTTTCTAACTCTGCAGAAACTTCTATCCAGTTTCCATCTGGATCTTCAATAAATATAAATAGGTTGTTTCCTGGACCATGTCTTCCTGGTCCCCACATTAGTTTAATATTTTTACTTGAGAAGTGATCACTCCAGTCGCGTATATAGTTCCAATCTCCCGCTTCATATGAGTGATGGTCAACTCCTTGTCGGTTGGACTTAAAACAAGCTATTGTATGATGTTCGTGGTTAGAGGTCGTAAAGCACGTTGCTAAAGATCCGTCCTTATGGAGAACTCTATCTGTTAACCTAAAACCCAACTTTCCATGATAAAAATCTCTAAACCTCTCCACATCATAAGATGCAAAAGTTAAATGTTGTAAGGGCCCTTTTATGCTATCTATTTGTTCTACCTCTGGTATTGCTACTCCAAAACACATGACGTTCCCATCAGGGTCACTAATGGAAAATGCTCCTGGTTCAAAGTAAGGAGAAACAGTTTGTGAAACTTTAATATTTTCAAAAATTGCTCTATCCCGCAAAGATTCTAACCCATCATTATCTCGACAAGCCATTCCAGCATAAGCCATTTTTTTATTTTCACCTGGCACAAAAGTCATTCGCCGTCTAGGGCCTTCGCAGCGCCACTCTGATTCGGAGATCTTACTATACTTCATTTGCATTGTGGATGAATAAAACAGTGCTAATTTTTCAGGATTAACGCTTTCGAATGCTAAATGGTGAAGGTAAATAGATGCTTGAACCGCCGTTAGCGTCATTAACTTACTCCTCTAGGTTCTGGTTCACTCATGTTCCAAAACTCGTTTATCTGGTTTTGTGTTTCAACTAAACAAAAAAATATTATCATCTATTCTATAGGTACTTTAACCTTTCAATATTAATCTTTATAAAAATGCAACTAATCATGATAATTTATTCAATAACGTTCAAAAATTAAGGTTCCTACTAGTATGTTTGATTTGTAGGGTTAGTAATTAGTACTTAGGACATATGGTGATAAAAGCTGTGAAAAAATTAACGCCAATGATGGCTCAATTCTTAAAAGTGAAGGAGGAATATCCAGACTCTTTGCTCTTCTATAGAATGGGTGATTTTTACGAGCTGTTTTTTGAGGATGCTATTAAGGCATCTAGTGCACTTGGGATAACACTTACTAAAAGAGGCCAACATTCTGGTGAAGATATTCCAATGTGCGGTGTTCCTGCACACGCATCTGAAAACTATCTTCTTGAACTTATTAGAAAAGGGTTCAAAGTGGCCGTCTGTGAGCAAATGGAAAGTCCTTTAGACGCCAAGAAGAGGGGACCAAAATCTGTTGTAAAACGAGAGGTCGTTCGTCTTGTTACACCCGGAACCTTAACTGAAGAGAGTCTTTTAGACTCTTCAAGCAATAACTTTTTATTAGCGTTTTCAGAAATACGTTCTGAAGGCTCAATTGCTTGGGTCGACATGTCAACTGGCACGGTCGCTACAACTAACTGCCCTAGATCAAAATTACTGTCAGAAATATCGCGACTATCCCCAAGTGAACTTCTAGTAATAGATAATGGTTGCCACGATATTTTTGAACTACTGAAGGAAACACAGGTATCTATTACCTCATTAGGAAAGAGTAGTTTTGAGAGTGCATCCGCTGAAAAACGTTTGAAGGCCATATATGGTGTAAATACTCTTGACGCGTTTGGGTCTTTTTCTCGAAGCGAGATATCTGCGATGGGGGCATTAATTGACTATCTAGATATAACTCAAAAAGGGCATCTTCCATTCCTAAAGATACCTTTCAGCGAAAAAACTAATAAAATTTTACAGATTGACCCTGCTACAAGGAAAAACTTGGAATTACTGAAAAACCTACAGGGTGAAAAAACCGGTACTCTATTATCCGTCATAAATAAAACAAAAACAGCAGCCGGTGCCCGTCTCCTAGAAAGTTGGGTTTCCAGTCCTTCAACTGATCTGAAAGTAATAGATGATCGTTCAGATAGTGTAAGCCTTTTTCACAATAACTTCGAACTTCTTGAAACAGTTAGAAAGGTACTTAAAACAACACCTGACCTAGAAAGGGTACTATCTCGCCTATCCCTAGATCGTAGCGGACCAAGAGATCTAAGTGCGATACGTGACTCACTAATTAATAGCGAGCTTTTAAATAACTTTTTTTCTGGTGTTGGGTTACCTAAATTACTTAAGAACGCCTTTAGTACTATGAGTACGTTTACCGAAATCATGACAACACTATCTGCTAGTTTAACAGAAGAACCACCACACCTTATTAGAGATGGTGGGTTTATTAAACAAGGCTACTCTAAAGATCTTGACCAGAGTAGGGTATTGCGGGACGATAGTAGAAAAATAATCGCTAATCTCCAGTTAAATTATATTGAAAAAACTAGTATCTCTTCATTAAAAATAAAGTACAATAAAGTTTTAGGGTATTTTATAGAAACTACCTCTAACCACTCTGAAAAAATGTTTTCTTCTGAGTTTTCTGATCTCTTTATTCACCGCCAGACAACCGCCAACTCAGTCAGATTCACAACAGTGGAATTATCTAATCTCGAAACCAGTATTTTAAACGCTGCTAACGAAATTAGTGCTTTTGAAAGAGAGCTTTTTAAGGAGATCCGGGCACTAGTTTTATCAAAAATAGTTGATCTTAAAAACTTAGCAACCATGTTAGCAACCGTGGATGTATTAAGTAGTTTAGCAGCATTAGCTAAAGGTAATAATTGGACTAGACCGGCTATAGATATGTCGAGAGATTTTAAAATTATTGATGGGAGACATCCAGTAGTAGAAAGTTCTATTTCAGCTTTGAGTGAAAATCGTTTTATTGCTAATTCTTGTAACTTGACCGCTGATAACAACAGCTCTCAGATTTGGGTATTAACAGGACCGAATATGTCAGGTAAATCAACATTCTTAAGACAAAATGCGCTAATAGCCATACTTGCACAAATCGGGTCTTATGTACCTGCAAAGGAAGCCAAAATAGGTTTATTATCTCAAGTTTTTAGTAGAGTGGGAGCATCTGATGATCTAGCCAGAGGTCGCTCAACCTTCATGGTCGAAATGGTAGAAACAGCAGCAATACTTAACCAAGCCGATGAACGCGCATTAGTGATACTCGACGAAATTGGACGTGGTACTGCAACTTATGATGGCTTATCAATTGCCTGGGCAACCCTAGAGCACCTACATAATAAAAATAGGTGCAGAGCTCTATTTGCTACTCACTATCATGAATTAACCGCTACATCTGACCAACTAGACGGTGTCCAAAATGCTACTGTGTCAGTTAAAGAATGGAACGGCGAAATTGTTTTCCTGCATACAGTTGTAAAAGGCTCCGCTGACCGCTCCTACGGCGTTCAGGTGGCAAAGCTAGCTGGATTACCTAAATCCGTAATTAAGCGAGCACAAAATATTTTAACGTCTCTAGAAGGAGCTTCAAAAAATAGACGTATAGCGGACGACTTACCTTTGTTTTCCCAAACGCTCAGTAACTCAGGAAATGCTGAAAAAAGAGATCCTCTCAGGTTACAACTAACTGGCGTAAACCCAGACAACCTAACCCCAAAAGAAGCTTTACAACTAATTTACAAACTTAAAGAGGTTTACGACGAAGATGAAACCCCAACTTGAGCAGGTCTGAGAAGTCTATCCTTCAAAATAAAGCCTTCTGACATAACTTGAATTATATGTCCTGCTTCAACTTCTGGAGATGGTGCTTCAAACATTGCTTGATGCTCTTGTGGATCAAATTTATCTCCAGTTTCAGGTAAAACCGGTTCTATTCCGTGCTTTCCAAAAACATGTATAAGCTCTTTCAGAGTAAGTTCGATTCCCTCTATTACAGCCTTGGAAGACTCCCGTTGTTCATCCGTTACAGCATCAATAGCTCGCCGTAAGTTATCATAAACTGGAAGCATATCTTTAGCCAACCGAGAACCGCCATACTCTTCTGCTTCGCGCCGGTCTCTTTCACCGCGTTTTCGAGTGTTTTCTAAGTCAGCAAAGGAGCGTAATAACCTATCCTGAAGATTGTTATTTTCTTCTTTTAGAGCCTCAAGCTCATCTAGCTCATCTGTTTCTGTGCAATCAACTTCTTCTTTGGCCATTTCTTCTAAATGGTCTTTTTGAAAATCGTCTTCGTCTTTTACTTTACTCATTTTATTCCTTTATCTACTTTAGATATTAAATTGCCAATTACTTGGGACGTATAATCAACAATTGGCACAATTCTCCCATAATTAAGCCGTGTTGGGCCAATAACGCCCACAGCCCCGATAATCCTTTTCTCTTTATTCATATAGGGAGAAATAATTAAAGATGAACCCGAAAGGGAAAAAAGTTTGTTCTCAGAGCCAATAAATATTCGAACACCTTCCCCCTCATCTGTTAATTGGAGGAATTCTGCTATATCACGTTTTCGCTCTAGATCATCAAAAAGGTCTTTTACCCTGTCTAACTCTTGCTCATGTTGTGTGTCTCCCAGTAAGTTAGATCTGCCTCGAACAATAAGTCTCTCATTAGAAATATTTTCTTTTTCCCAAACAGCCAACCCTGACTTCACAAGTTCTGCGGCCAGAACATCGAGCTCTCTCCGGTTTTTCTTGATTTCAGTTTGAATTTTTAAACTTATTTCAGAAAGAGTGTGCCCAATGCCTATATTGTTTAGAAAGTTGGCAGCTTCTCTCATCGATGCTGGTGTTTGACCTTTTGGAGGAACGAATACACGGTTCTCGACGCTTCCATCTCCAAAAACCAGAATAACAAGAGTTCGGTCATCTGCTAGATTTACAAACTCTATATGTTTAATCGGTGCCTCTTGTTTCGGGCATAAAACCAAGCTTGCACTCTTTGTCAAACCAGATAGGGCAGAGCCTATACTATCTAATAATGATGTTACATTACTGGAGTCTTCACCCGCTGTATCATCAATCCGCAATTTATCTTCATCTCTTGCCTCTCCAACCTCTAATATGCCATCTACAAACATCCTTAAACCAAGCTGGGTAGGTATTCTTCCTGCTGAAATATGCGGGCTATCAAGCAACCCTAAGAACTCTAGATCTTGCATTACATTTCTAACAGTCGCTGCACTTACTTTTTTGGTTAAAGTTTCTGTTAGGGCCTGAGACCCCATCGGCTCACCAGTGCTTAAATAGTTTTCTACTATTTGTTGGAAAACCTCTCTACTCCGTTCGTTCATTATTTTTGAAATATTTTTTGCTATTGTCATAAATAATCCTATATCAGCATATTTGTTTACAGGTTTTTTTTATGATTAGTCAATCGTACTTGCAAATTTATCTAAACCGAGGGTATTTGGTACTAAATTTTATGGAGGAACATTTATGCGCCCATCTGGCAGAAGATTAGATGAACTAAGGTCTGTATCTATAGAAACAAATGTTACAAAACATGCTGAAGGCTCTTGTTTAATAAAATGTGGAGACACTCATATAATTTGTACAGCTACAGTTGATGAAAAAGTTCCACACTTTTTGAGGAACTCTGGTTTAGGTTGGGTAACCGCAGAGTATGGCATGTTACCTAGAGCCACTAATACCAGAATGAGGAGAGAATCAAAAAATGGGCAGTCTGGAAGGACACAAGAAATTCAAAGGCTGATAGGTAGGTCTTTACGGGCTAGTGTTGATCGTGTTTTACTCGGAGAGCGACAAATTGTGATCGATTGTGATGTGATACAAGCTGATGGTGGCACTCGTTGTGCAAGTATAACTGGGGGTTGGGTTGCATTTAGGTTGGCAATCAACACACTTATAAAAAAGGGTATCATTTCCGAAGACCCTATAATTAATCATGTTGCCGCTGTCAGTTGTGGTATATATGCTGGTCAACCCGTATTGGATCTGGATTATCTGGAAGACAGCGAAGCAGGTACCGACGCTAACTTTGTTATTACAAATGATGGGAACCTTGTTGAAGTACAAGCTTCTGCAGAGGGGTCAGCATTCAGTAAAAATGAGTTAGATCTGCTGATTGAATTAGCAAGAACCGGTACAAATTTACTTTTTGAGTACCAACAAAAAGCAGTAAAAACAATTGTTTAAGTCAAAATATAATGAGCTTTTAATAGCAACACATAATATCGGTAAATTGGAAGAACTTTTTGAGCTATTAAAAGGTTGTAATATTAAGCTATCTTCAGCAGCCGACCATAACTTAGTAGAGCCCGAAGAAACAGAAAATACTTTCATTGGTAACGCGAGGCTTAAAGCACATAACGCATCAAAAAAAACAGGCCTACCAGCTCTTTCAGATGACAGCGGTTTAGAGGTTAATGCTCTCAACAATCTTCCGGGTGTCTACACAGCCGACTGGGCTGAAACGGATCGCGGCAGAGATTTCAATGTTGCAATGGGAAAAGTACATACCGCATTAAAAAGGATTAAAGCTCCAGCTCCAGTTCTTGCGCGGTTTTGTTGTACTCTTGTTTTAGCATTCCCTGATAGCACAGATATAGTTTTTACTGGTTTTTTACCTGGTGAAATAGTTTGGCCGATGCGTGGTGAAAATGGGCATGGCTACGATCCAATTTTTAAACCAGCCGGTTATTCTTTAACTTTTGGTGAAATGGACCGGTGGGAGAAAAATAAAATTAGTCACAGAGGTTTGGCATTGGAAAAGTTTATTAGGTATATAAATGCGTGAAAACTGGGAAAGAGCCGGATTTGGTATTTATATCCACTGGCCTTTTTGTGAAGCTAAATGTCCTTACTGTGATTTCAACAGCCATGTTTCCTCAGAAATTGATCAAAAAGCTTGGGCTAACGCCTACTTAAGAGAAATCACAAACTCGTATCGATTTACCTCCAATATGGTCCTCAGTACCATTTTTTTTGGTGGCGGAACACCTAGCTTAATGTTTGCGGAAACAGTTCATAAGATCCTTTCCCACATTAAATCGTTATGGAAAGTTTCCGATAACTTAGAAGTAACATTAGAAGCAAACCCTTCATCTGTGGAGACTTCAAAATTTACCGAATACAAATCTGCTGGAATTAATAGAGTTTCAATTGGGGTTCAATCACTTGACAATAATTCTTTGAAGTCCCTTGGCAGACTGCACACATCTCAAGAAGCACTGAAAGCAATTGAAGTTGGTAAATCAACTTTTGATCGAGTCAGCTTTGATCTTATTTATTCCAGACAAAATCAATTAATTAATGATTGGGAGGCCGAGCTTTTGGCCGCACTATCGCTTGGTGTTAACCACATATCTTTGTATCAACTTACTATTGAGGATGGTACTGCTTTTGGTGATAGGTTAAAAATAGGGAAATTGCCTGGCCTACCTTCAGACAGCAAATCAGCAGATATGTACAATATCACACAAGACATCACAGCCACCCATGGCTTGCCTCAATACGAAATATCAAACCATGCGACCTCGGGGGAAGAGTCACAACATAATTTAATATATTGGCGCGGCGGAGACTACGTTGGAATTGGGCCTGGTGCACATGGTAGATATGATGCAAACAACAAACGGTGGGCTACTGTCAAAACAAAAGATCCGAGTAGCTGGCTTACTCAAGTAAAAAAACTAGGAAACGGTGAGGAATCGCGTGTTGCCTTAACTAAATCAGACCAAGCACTAGAGTACTTACTAATGTCGGCTCGTTTATCTGAAGGCGTCGACCTTAACCTTATAAAGTCGCTCGATTTACATCTTATAAACCAAGGAAAACTAGGTAATTTAATTGAAACAGGTTTCGTCTACATATCTAACGATAGGATGTTTGTAACGAATAGTGGTAGAACTGTTCTGAACAGCATATTGTCAGAAATCATTTCTTAAAAGCTACAGTAATAAAATCTAATGCTGAACCTTAGGATAGAATATCACAAAGCTTATCAAAATCTGATAAATTATCATATGAGATAATTACAACGCCAGATTCAGTTGCATCTTTATGGTTAACGGTAATATTGAAACCCGTATTTAAAGATAACTGTCTTTCAAGAGCTAACGTGTCAGCAGGCTTCCTTTTCGTATTGGCTGGTTTTTTTATTTGTGGTTTTTTACTGGTATTTCTTACCAACCGTTCAGTTTCACGTACGGTTAGACCGCCAACTACAATTTTTCTAGCTAACTGGCTGGGGTTCTGGGTTGTAATAATTGCCCTCGCATGACCCACCGACAAAGATCCATCTTGAATCCAATCTAAAACTATTTTTGGTAAAGCTAGTAACCTCAATGCATTTGCTATATAACTTCTGCTTTTCCCTAAAGCTTCCGACAATTGCTCTTGAGTTTGAGAAAATGCCTCTTGTAATTGCTTGAACCCCAAGGCCTCCTCTATGGGGTTTAAGTCTTCCCTTTGAATGTTTTCAATAATGGCTATCTCTAGAACCTCTAAATCAGAGAAGCTTCCCACTATTACTGGAACCTCATGAAGTTTTGCCATTTGAGCGGCCCTCCACCGCCGCTCTCCAGCAACTATCTCATATAATTCAATAGCTTCATCAGCTTTTCGTACCAGTAGGGGCTGGATAACTCCTTTAGCTGCAATTGACTTTGATAGCTCTTCTAAAGCTGTTTTTGAAAACTTTTTTCTCGGTTGATTTTTGTTGGGCTTTATCAACTCTATGGGGATTTTTTTGCTATTTTGCGAATTAACCTCTTGCTGACCAGGGATATCGACAGCAAGAGCTGACGCTGATATTAGTTCCGACAAACCTCGCCCCAGGACTCTTTTCGTTTTATCTTTATTTCTCATTACGGCTCCCTTAGGTCAAATTTTGTTCAATTAGCTCCGAAGCTAACGCCTTATAGGCCATCGCTCCTTTTGATCGTGGTGAGTAATCAAAGATAGACTGTCCATATGATGGTGCCTCGCTTAGCTTAACACTCCTTGGTATGACGGTATTGTATACGAGACCCTTTAATGTTTCTCTGACGTCTTCCTCTACCTGCCAGCAAAGATTATTTCTTCTATCGAACATTGTAAGGACAACTCCCTCAAACCTCAATTTGGTGTTTTCCGTTTCACGTATTTTCTTTACAGAAAGCATAAGCTGAGAAAGACCTTCCAGCGGCAAAAACTCAGACTGTAAAGGCACTAAGACAGTGTCCGACGCCACAAGAGCGTTTAATGTTAGCAAGTTCAGTGACGGTGGGCAGTCAATTAATATAAAGTCTAGCCTATAATTCTCCAAGCTTTTTTTATCAATCTTTCGCCTTAAGTGACTATTTGCATTGTGTTTGTTGCGTAACGTATGGTCTGCAGAGCTTAAATCAACCGTGCTTGGTACTAGAAAAAAGCCCTCACTCCCAAGGTTAGTTGTCACGGACTCCAGACTGCTCCCGCCGACCAAAAAATCATAGCTTGTTCCTTTTCTTTTTTGACTATCAACCCCCAAGGACGTCGAGGCGTTCCCCTGTGGGTCCAAATCTAATATTAAAACTCTCTTTCCTTTAAGCACTAACGCAGTAGCCAAATTCACTGCAGTTGTTGTCTTCCCAACCCCGCCTTTTTGATTCGCAACAGAGATAATCTTTGGCTTCCTATCTGTCATTTTGTCGCTCCAAATCTGTAATCTTCAGCACCGCAGAGCCTTCATTTGTTATACTTTCATCAACACTAATATTAAAACGCCAAAAATCAAGTGCTTCTTCGACTTCGTTTTTGTAACTAATTCCTTTCAAAAATATACATACCCCGGTTTGTGACATATGTTGGTATGCATAACCTAAAAGTGTTTTAAGGGGAGCCACTGCCCTCGCAGTAACGATGTCAGCGTTTTGTCTTGGTAATTGTTCAACCCTATCAGAAAGAACAGTAGAATTGAGCCCCTGCGACCTAACTACTTCCTTTAAGAACACAGCCTTTCGCGTATCCGACTCCACAAGTGTTATCTTCAGATTAGGATATTCCTTTTTTGCCATTATCCCTATGACTAAGCCCGGCAACCCACCGCCAGACCCCATATCAAGCAAGTGACAGTCTGCAGGTTCTATATGCCTAAAGACCTGAGCAGAATCTAAAAAATGCCGACCCCACACATCTTTGGTGCTATTTTCAGATACCAAGTTTATCTTTTTGTTCCACAACAGAAGGCTTCTCTTATACACCTCCAGCCTATCTAATGTTTCACGTGAAACACTCAATGTCTCCCAAAGACTCAATATTGACTCCCACAACTGCTTATGATGCGTGTCTTAACCTTAAAGACGCGATAACCAGTGTTAACGCTGCCGGCGTAATACCATCGATTCTTGAAGCTTGACCTATATTTTCAGGCTTAACCTTAGAGAGTTTGGCCCTTGCCTCATTCGACAGCCCTATTATTTGGCTATAATCTAAATCCGGCGGTATAACGGCGGCTTCATCGCGCTTTAGTGTTTCGGCATCTTTAAGCTGCCTATCTACATAATGCGCATAAAGCGCGTCCCTCTCAACCTGTCTTTTACTTTCGTTGCTAACAAATGATAACTCCGGAAAGCCCAACAAGAAACTATCTACCTTAACTCCAGGAAATGAGAGAAGCTCTAACATTGTTCTTTTTTTTCCATCTCTCTTAACATTCACTTGATATTTATTTGCCTCTTGGGGAGACAGTCGAACCTGACTTAATATTGATTTGGTCTTGTTTAAGTCATCTATTTTTTTTAAAAAAACCCTTTTTTGTTCATTGCTTACACAACCAATTTGAATTGCTAGAGGTGTTAATCTTTGATCTGCGTTATCAGCTCTTAATGAGAGCCTAAACTCAGCCCTAGATGTGAACATCCTGTAGGGCTCCTCTACACCCCGGGTTACTAGGTCATCAACCATCACACCAATATAGGAGTTAGAGCGGCTAAAACTGATTGGAGCCAAGTTGTTCGCGCGGCGACCCGCATTGAGCCCAGCAACTAATCCCTGAGCTGCAGCCTCTTCATATCCTGTGGTCCCATTTATTTGGCCAGCAAAATATAGATTGTTGACATTTTTTAGCTCGAGGCTGTGTTTTAAGGCTCTTGGGTCAACAAAGTCATACTCAATTGCGTAGCCCGGTTGTTTTATCACAGCGTTTTCTAAGCCGCGTATCGATCTTACATATTGTTCTTGGACCTCTGCCGGTAACGACGTGGATATACCATTTGGGTATATCGTGTTATCATTAAGACCTTCTGGTTCAAGGAAAACTTGGTGGCTCTCTTTATCGGCGAACCTTACAACCTTATCCTCAATCGATGGGCAGTACCGAGGTCCATTGCTGTCTATTTTACCCCCATAAATAGCTGATTTAGATAGGTTATCTAAAATAATTTGATGGGTGTTTTTATTAGTTTCTGTGAGGCCGCATGTTACTTGTTTTAACCTTGGTGCTTTAGACATAAAGGAAAATAAGCTAGCCTCTATATCGCCCGGCTGCTCTTCTAAATCTGTCCAATTAATAGATCTCCCATCTAGTCTAGGTGGGGTGCCAGTTTTCAACCTTCCCAATGGTAACTCAAATGAGTCTATTCTTTCCGCCAATTTGATGGAAGGACGGTCTCCAACCCTACCACCTTCCGTTTTAATATTTCCAATATGTATAACACCCCTTAAGAAAGTTCCTGTAGTTAAAACTACAGCGTTGCTTCTGATAGTAGAGTTATCCGAGAGAACTACCCCCATTACTGTATTATCTTCTACAATTAGATCTGAAACCTCTGATTCAAGTATTGATAAATTCTCGCCACCCTTTAAAATTTTTTGTACACTTGTACGATAAACCATTCTATCGGCTTGCGCTCTGGGGCCTTGGACTGCCGGGCCCTTTCCTCTATTTAAAAGCCTAAATTGTATTCCGGCCATATCAGCCGCCAAACCCATTATTCCACCCATAGCATCAATCTCTCTAACAAGGTGGCCTTTCCCCAAACCACCAATTGCTGGGTTGCAAGACATAACCCCGATTGTTTGAGTTTTGTGGGTAATAAGTAAAACTTTAGCGTTAATACGGGATGCTGCATAAGCAGCTTCAGCACCAGCATGTCCCCCACCAACAACTATTACATCAAATATCTCTTGTTTCATGAGAAACCTTTTCACTTACCTATACAGAAATCTGCAAAAATCTTATCCAAAAAGTCTTCAACATCTACGCTCCCAATCATGCTCTCTAAAGCTAAAAGCCCGGTCCTCAATTCATCTGCTGCTATCTCTAATCGAAATTCCTTATTGCTTAACTCACTTAAACAGTTTTTGAAAGCTTTTACAGCTTCTAACATTACGAGCCTATGTCTTTCGTGCGTTGATACACCGTCACTAACATTCATTCTTTTTATTTTTTTTATAATTAAATCAAGAAGTTCTGGTATTCCTTCTCCTGTTTTTCCTGATACTCCAACACCTGTTAAATCTGCTTTTGAGTTTAATTGAATATCTATATCTTTATTACTAATCGGTATGTGGTCAGCGCTGGATTCAACCAAGATCACTCTTATATCAGCATTCTGTGCTCTGGTCATTGCCCTCTCGATACCAATCAATTCAACTTTGTCATATGTATCTCTAATACCTGCTGTGTCCAAGAACGTTACTGGCAGACCGTTTAAATCCATACGGACCTCTATAACATCTCTGGTAGTTCCAGCGTATTCAGAGGTTATAGCGGCCTCTCTGCCCGCTATCGCATTTATAAGCGTAGACTTGCCTACATTTGGAGCGCCTAAGATCGCTACCTCAAATCCAGATCTGATCCTTTCAGAAAATTTACTTCCTTCAATTTCTTTTTCTAAATCTTCTACAATGCCCTTCAAAAGGACTTCTACCTCTAAATATAAGTTAGCCGGTATTTCTTCTTCAGAAAAATCTATACCAGCCTCTAATAACGAACCTGCTTTGATTAAAGATGTTCTC
The DNA here is from genome assembly GCA_049602715.1 of Paracoccaceae bacterium. Taxonomy (GTDB): domain Bacteria; phylum Pseudomonadota; class Alphaproteobacteria; order Rhodobacterales; family Rhodobacteraceae. Next base: position 27,615 of record JBMYRX010000022.1, read on the forward strand.
CACTCACTGACTTTCTTACCTATCGCACCGTCAAAAACTCTAAACGCTTGTTTTCTTTGTGCCTCTGTCTCTGCATTAATAAGATCAGACAAGCCTTCTATCTGAGAAACATCCAAGTTCCCGTTTTCCAGCGCACGCCGTGTAAACTCTCCAGGCAACGCCTCTCTGTGGTCTGCCTGTAACCCTAGTTCCTGTAAGACTTTTTTAATAACTGCAGCGCTGCCGTGGGTATGGTATTCTACTGTGCTTTCGCCTGTAAAACTTGCGCCCTTGGGAAAGTAAAGCACTAAGCCTTTATCTATTTTCTCACCGTTCTTATCGTTTAAATTAGATAAAATAGGGCGGCCCACGCGGGGTATAAAACCTGCAATTCTTTTACAAGAATCACACGCTTTGCTCCCTGAGACACGAATGATAGCTACACCAGCTTTTCCATACGCTGAAGATAAAGAAAAAATAGTATCCATTTTACTGTAACTTATTGTTAGTGTTATGTATTCATAGAATCAAAAAAGTCTGAATTAGATTTTGTTTGCTTAAGTTTACCCAACAAAAACTCTATCGCATCTGTTGTTCCCATAGGGTTTAAAATACGTCGTAAAACAAATGTTTTTTGTAGGTCATGTTTATCTACTAACAATTCTTCTTTTCTAGTGCCAGATTTAAGGATATCCATCGATGGAAATACTCTCTTGTCTGCTACTTTTCTATCGAGAACAATTTCTGAATTTCCTGTACCTTTAAATTCTTCAAAAATAACTTCATCCATTCTCGAGCCGGTATCTATCAATGCTGTTGCTATGATGGTGAGCGAACCGCCTTCCTCAATGTTTCTGGCGGCTCCAAAAAACCGCTTCGGTCTTTGAAGAGCGTTAGCGTCTACACCACCTGTTAAAACTTTCCCAGACGAGGGTACAACTGTATTAAATGCTCGGCCTAAACGTGTTATCGAATCCAAGAGAATAACAACATCTCTTTTGTGCTCCACAAGTCTTTTGGCTTTTTCAATAACCATTTCAGAAACTCCAACATGTCTTGTAGCGGGCTCATCAAAGGTGGAACTTATAACTTCCCCTTTAACTGATCGTTGCATATCAGTTACTTCCTCTGGACGTTCATCAATTAACAAAACAATTAAAAAGCATTCTGGGTGGTTTTTTTCTATAGAATTTGCTATATTTTGTAACAGTACAGTTTTACCTGTTCGTGGCGGAGCAACAATCAAACATCTTTGGCCTTTCCCTATAGGCGCGACCAAATCTATAATTCTAGCAGATCTATCCTTAATTGTAGGATCTTGTACTTCCATTATTAAACGCTGATCTGGATATAATGGCGTTAAATTATCAAAACTTACTTTGTGCCTAGATTTTTCAGATTCTTCAAAGTTTATTCTAGTTACCTCTGTTACAGTAAAATACTTTTCGTTTTCTACTGGAGAACTCATTACACCTTCAACGGTATCCCCTGTTCTTAATGAAAACTTCTTAATCATATGAGGTGAAATATAAATATCGTCAGGGCCTGGTAAATAATTAGCTTCAGGAGATCTTAAAAATCCGAAACCATCTTGTAAAACCTCTAAAACACCGTCTCCTGAAATTTCCCAACCCTCTTCTGCTCTTTCTTTGAGAATGGAGAACATTAAATCTCCTTTCCTCATAGTAGATGCATTCTCGATTTCGAGGTCTTTTGCCATGGTAACTAATTCAGCTGGGCTGTGTTTTTTTAGGTTAGCAAGATTAAGACGGTTTTCAGACATGAATTATACCTCTATGAATTATAATATATTATTAGGTGATTTAGTTTGATTTTACCGGACGGCAATAAGAGTACTAATCTGATAAAATTAATATGTCAATTTTAGATTCATAAAAATGACAAGGATAAAGACTATTATAAAGTATAAAACTATAATCCAAAATAAATAACTATAAATTAATATAAGTATATTGTAGTAGTTGATTAGTTAGTGGAAAAAAGGGATTAAATAATTATCCCGAAGGTTATTAATTTAATTAAATTTTTTAACCAAAAAAAAAAAACTACTTTATTACAATAGGTTAATCAATTTATATTGTTGATAACTCATTTGTTAACCAAGTGAAAAGATGTGGATTGAATTCAAGGCATGCATTTTAATAATTAATATTAACAAGGCATAAAAACTTAATATAAATTTATAGAATGGGAAAATTTTCGTTATAGTATTTTTATTATGCAATACTAACATTTATACACATTTTAATCTATAAATTATCAAAGGTTATTAACATGAGCTCCAAGATAGTCTTAGCCTCTAGATCTCCATCAAGAATAGAACTATTAAAAAGTGCAGGAATTGTTTTTAGTTCTCGCAGCCATATGATTAATGAAGATAAAGAGAAACAAAATATT
>JBMYRX010000023.1:0-29569 GCA_049602715.1 Paracoccaceae bacterium
CCAAGTTTTACCTGGACTAATGGATGGCATAACTTTTGGCCCGGCAAATAATCGGCCGAACACAAAACCAAAAACATCTGTGATGACTACTATTGTAACAATAAATAGGAGAATCTTTTTATCATGTAACCCAGTTTTTGTTAAAGTGAAAATAGAAAAAAATAATATAAGCAGAGCTAAAAGAAATAAACTAGGACTCTTTTTAAATTTAATAAGCTTAGCTAGTTCAAAAACCATAAGAATTGAGGTTGATAGAATTACAAAAATGAAAATTAAGCCACCAAAATATAGCGACAATCCATATACTAGTATAAGCATAAAAGATGTTCTTAATCTTGGGCCAAGATCATTCATAATCATACACTAGGATTTGTATTAAATATCGAAATTGAAAGCTTATAAATCACCAAAAATGTCAAACTTTCATTATCTCTAATTGTTTATTCTCTAACATTTGATCAATATTTTTTATTTCAGCATCAGTTATTTCCTGGACTTCGTCCTCCCAAATTTTCTGATCATCCTCTGACATACCTTGAGATTTTGCTTTCTTTATTTGATCCATACCGTCTCTACGTACATTTCGTACTGCAATTTTTGCATTTTCAGCATATTGCGACGCTACTCGTGTCAATTCTTTTCGACGTTCTTCGTTTAACTCAGGTATCGGCAGCATGATAATGGTTCCATTTAGCTGCGGGTTTATACCCAAACCACTATCTCTAATAGCCTTTTCTGCTTTATCAACTAGACTTTTGTCCCAAACGTTAACTGTTAACATACGCGACTCGGGAACGTTAACTGTTCCAATCTGATTAATAGGTGTTGGAGATCCATACGCATCCACCATAATTGTATCCAACATAGAGGAAGATGCCCGCCCTGTACGAAGTGAACCAAATTCACTCTTTAAAGAACTAACTGCCCCATTCATTCGTCGCTGCAACTCGTCCGTATCAATCATTATATCATCACTCATTTTTACCTCAAAGACTAAAGATTTATTTATTTTCGACTATAGTAAATGATCCATCACCTGATAAAATACTTTTAAAACCACCCTTTTCATTAAGAGAAAAGACAATGATTGGAAGACTATTATCTCGCGCCAAAGCTATAGCCGACGCATCCATTACAGCTAATCGTTTTTGCAAAACTTCATCGAAGCTTACAGAATTATATTTTTTGGCATCAGCATGTTGGACCGGGTCTTTATCATAAACACCATCAACTTTTGTTCCTTTCAAAATAGCTTCACAACCCATTTCAGTTGCTCGGAGTGTGGCCGCTGTATCGGTGGTAAAGTATGGGTTACCGGTGCCAGCAGCAAATATACAAACTCTATCTTTTTCTAAATGTCGGACTGCTCGCCGTCTGATATAGGGCTCGCAAACTTGATCCATTGGTATAGCAGATATTACGCGAGTATGGACACCCAAACTTTCTAAAGCGGATTGCATGGCTAAAGCGTTCATAACAGTTGCAAGCATACCCATATAATCAGCCGTCGTTCTTTCCATACCCTGAGCACTACCCTGCAAACCACGGAAAATATTACCACCACCAATCACCATACAAATCTCTATTCCCATCTGATGGACTATCTTGATTTCTTGAGCGATCCTTTCAACTGTAGGCGGATTTAATCCATAAGAAAGATCACCCATCAATGCCTCCCCTGATATTTTTAAAAGTACACGCTTATACGAAATTTTATTGATAGCAGCTTCGCTCATAAATAATTCCTAACCTCTGGTATGTTAATTGTAACTGATATGTCTTAGAGTTAACAAGTTTCAATGACTGCCGCTAGTCAGAAGTTGATTTTTAATTTATTTTGAGGAAAGTATTGATAGAAAATCTTTTAAAAAAATTAAGTAAAGAAAAAACTATTCTGATAGCTGGTCCTACAGCATCTGGGAAATCAGAACTTGCAGTTTTGATTGCGAAAAAGCTGGGTGGTGTGATTGTTAATGCGGACTCGATGCAGGTGTATAAGTGCTGGAATATATTATCAGCGCGTCCATCGGTGAGACAATTAAGTAGTGCACCCCATCTTTTATTTGGTCACATCCATCATCACGATGATTATTCAGTGGGTCATTGGTTGCGGGAGATAGATAATTTACTAAGTAATGAATCCCGCATGATAATTGTTGGTGGTACTGGATTATACTTTTACTCACTAATTAACGGTTTGGCAGACATACCAAAAATTACTCAAGAAACTAGACTACTAGGTAATAAATTAACCCTAAACGAAATGATACAATCCATAGATTATGAAACTTTAAAGGGGATTGATACAAAGAACAAAGCTCGAGTTCAACGTGCTTGGGAAGTTGAAGTGCAAACTGGCCAAAGCCTCAAAGAATGGCAAAAACATACACTACCACCGCTGATAAATTTTAATCAGACTAACGCTATTGTCCTTCAAACCCCAAGTGAACTTCTTGAAACACGCATTACTCATCGGTTTGATCAAATGCTACAAAAAGGAGTACTCGAAGAAGTAAAAAAAATGCAAGAATCTTGGGATCTAAAAAAGAATTATACAAAGGCAATTGGAGGTAAAGAAATCATCTCCTATTTAAGAAACGAAATAGATCTAGAGACTATGCGAAGGCTTTCAATAATTGCTACACGCCAATACGCAAAGCGCCAGAGAACCTGGTTCCGAAAAAATATGTCTAACTGGATTTTTCACGAATTATAAATTATCGGAGAGAAAAATCTTTAGTTTCTGACTAACTTATATATGAGCGACATCGACAGAGTCGTTTTTTATTGACGGGTAGTCTTAATTGTGTAGGGTTTGATCTCTAGTTAAAATAGTTTAAACATGTGAATAATACTCAATCCGTCGGTAACAACAAAACCGACATTATACTAAAATACCTTTAGGGAGAATATAATGACAAATAAAACACTAAATGGAACTCCTATCCATAAATCCGCTTATATGTACGCGAAAGAGTGCATCGAAGGCAAGCTAAGCCGAAGAGAGTTTATATCAAGAACTACTGCTCTTGGTGTAACAACTGCTGCTGCATATGGATTAATTGGAGCAAAACAACCTGCTGCTGCTGCCACGCCTAAAAAGGGTGGAACGCTAAGAATGCAAATGGAAGTAAGAGCTCTCAAAGAACCATGCACTTACGACTGGACACAGATCGCAACATACACTGCTGGATGGTTAGAGTATCTAACGGAGTATAACTCAGATGGTTCGTTTAAGCCAATGTTATTAGAAGGCTGGTCAGTAAACGCAGATGCAACCGAGTACACTTTAAATGTTCGAAAAGGCGTAAAATGGAACAACGGAGACGACTTTACTGCTGAAGACGTAGCGCGAAACATACATCGTTGGTGCGATAAATCAGTAGAGGGCAACTCGATGGCTGCTAGGTTTGCAATTTTAATTAATGCGGACACTGGAAAAGCAAACGACGGTGCGATTACAGTTGTGGACAGTCATACTGTGAAACTGACTTGTTCTGGTCCAGACATCACGCTTATTGCGGGCATGTCAGATTATCCGGCAGCAATTTGTCCAGCAGGATTTAGTGCTGATACAATGCTTCAAAACCCAATCGGCACAGGTCCTTACAAACCAGATGGTTTAGAAGTTGGTGTTAAAGGCTCTGTTGTGCGAAACGAAGATCATGAATGGTGGGGTTACGCTGCAGGAATGGGCGCACACCTAGATAGAATAGAGTTTATCGACTACGGAACTGATCCAGCAGCATGGGTAGCCGCAGCAGAAGCTGACGAAGTAGATGTATTCTACGAGACAGTAGGTGAATTTGTTGATATTATGGACGGACTTGGCTGGAATAAATCAGAAATCGCAACGGGCTCAACCATTGTTATAAGGCCTAACCAGGTAGCAGAAGTGGACGGCAAAAAGCCGTACGCAGATGTAAGAGTTCGCAGAGCAATTGCACACGCAGTTGACGTAAATGTCGTTCTTGAACTCGGTTACGCGGGACGTGGAGCTCCAGCAGATAATACACATGTTGGCCCAATGCACCCTGAATACGCTGATGTACCAGGACTTGCTCATGATCCAGCAGGAGCTATGGCTCTTCTTAAAGAAGCTGGGATGGAAAACCACGAGTTTGACATAGTGTCGATTGATGATGATTGGCGTAAAAACAGTACCGACGCAGTCGCGGCTCAACTGAGAGACGCGGGTTTCAATGTTAAGCGAACAGTTATACCGGGTTCAACATTCTGGAACGACTGGACAAAATATCCATTCAGCTCAACAAACTGGAACCACAGGCCTTTTGGTACCCAAGTTCTAGGCCTAGCCTATCGTTCTGGTGAAGCTTGGAATGAGGCTGGTTTTTCTAATGCTGAATTTGACGCATTACTTGCTAAAGCTAACGGTATCGCTGATGCAGGTGAGCGAAGTAAAGTTATGGCAGGTCTTCAAACTATAATGAGAGACGAAGGCGTAACGCTCCAACCTTACTGGCGTTCGCTTTATCGTCACAGCAAACCAGGCGTAGTAGGCTGTGATATGCATATCGCTTATCTACCTCAAGTCTACAAATGGGGAATGGCAGGATAACCAGATCTTGTAAATTTAAGAGGGCAGCATTATCAATTTGCTGCCCTTATTTTAATATTTTTATTTTATAAAACTAAAAATTAGTTTATTTTTTCGAGGGCCAAAATGGTAAAGTTCATAATTCGCCGAGTTGGCCTTATGATTCTCACAACATTATGTCTCACGCTCTTTGTTTTTTTTATAACTAACCTTTATCCAAATTTAGAAAAACTTGCAAAAACTCAATTAAACTTTCGTATGACAGATGACGCTGTAACCAGTTATCTCGAGAGAAACGGTTATTTGAGGCCTATTCCGGTAGGTTATGCCCAATGGTTAGGTGTGATTCCAGGCTATGTATCCGAACCGGATGAGGAAGGTAAAATTACCGGACGCTGTAAGCTCCCAGGTGTTTCAATCGAGGAATCACCTAAATATTGTGGCGTTTTTCAGGGCTATTGGGGATACTCTACAGTATTTAAAGAACCAGCTCTTGATATTATATTAAAGAGATTAGGCCTTACAGGTTGGTTGATGCTTTCTGTAATGCTAGTTATGATTCCGTCAGCATTATTATTGGGTATCTTTTCTGGAATGCGTGAAGGCTCCAAACTGGACCGCTCACTATCAGTCTTTTCGATTACGTCAACGGCGACACCTGAGTACGTTTCAGGTATTGTTTTTATTGCAATTTTCTCCTCTTCTGCTTTTGGACTGAAATGGTTTAAAGGATCCGCAACCTCGGCGATGGATGATATCACATGGGTTAACTTTACCTTACCAGTGCTAACAATTGCTCTTTATGGAATGGGCTATATTGCAAGGATGACAAGAGCGTCAATGGCAGAGGTTATGACATCACAATATATTCGTACTGCACGTTTAAAAGGTGTTGGTTTTTCAGCAATAGTAATGAAGCATGCACTAAGAAATGCACTAATTGCTCCATTCACAGTTATTATGCTTCAGTTCCCTTGGCTCTTAAACGGCGTTGTAATAGTTGAAACAATATTTAACTATAAGGGCTTTGGTTGGGTGTTGGTTCAAGCTGCTGGAAATAATGATATAGATTTACTTCTTGGCTGTTCCGTTATCGCAGTAATCGTAGTGTTAGTTACACAACTAATATCAGATATCGGTTATGTCGTTTTAAATCCACGTATTCGGATAAATTAGGTGTAATATGGAATCATTATCCTGGGGTGAAATTATTATAGAGATTTTAATCAGATTTTGGTCTGTATGGTTGGCCTTATTAGTAACTTTTTCTCTATCCATAATCACTAAAAGAAAGACCGGATTATACGGAAAACTATTCGATAGTCCATTAGGCATGGTCGGCTTTGGAATTGTTATGTTTTGGATATTCACGGCTCTATTTGCCGACCTTATAATGACGCATGATCCATTAACACAAATTTCAGGAATGAAAAATAAAACACCTGGTTATCCTATGAGTTCAGCTGGAAAAGATGAAGCTTTTCGGTACTACCTTTTAGGAGGTGATATCATGGCGAGAGATGTATTTTCACGTGTTGTACTTGGCTCTAGAGTTGTTTTGACCATTGCGCCAGCAGCCACTGCTTTTGCATTTATGGTAGGAATCACATTAGGTTTACCAGCAGGTTATTATGGTGGACGTTTTGACACCGTGTTAAGCTTCATTTCAAATTTAGTTTTAGCTTTTCCAGTTATATTACTATTCTTTCTGTTGGTTACCCCGGAAATTAGATTGGCGGGAATTAATATAGGAAGCTATAAATGGACAATCCCCACGATGATGGCCTCAGTTCTATTTATATTTCCTATTATATTTGCTATAATTTTGTGGAACTCACGATATTTCACCCAACCCAATAAACGTAATCTTTATGTAGGCTCTACCATACTTTTGGGTGGATGGTTGTATCTGGGTCTAGCTTGGGATGCCGATCCCCTAGGATTGATATCAATAGATCCAAACATATTAATAGTTTTCGTTTCAGTAGTTTTTGTAAACTCGCCTACTGTTTTCAGAATTGTTCGTGGTATAGTATTGGATATCAAAACCCGTGACTATGTGGCCGCTGGTCAAACTCGAGGTGAAGGGCCTTGGTATATAATGCTCTGGGAAATATTACCAAATGCTAGAGGTCCGTTAATAGTCGATTTTTGTCTTCGCATTGGATATACTACGATACTGCTTGGAACTCTTGGTTTTTTTGGTCTTGGTCTCTCACCAGAGAGTCCTGACTGGGGGACAACTATCAATTCCGGTCGTCGTTTATTAAGTATTTTCCCACACCCAGCTCTTGTGCCTGCATTTTCTTTGATGAGTTTAGTTCTAGGACTAAATCTATTAGCAGATGGTTTACGCGAAGAATCTCTAAAGGATTAAAAGAAAAAGATGTCAAATAACAAAACTAGTCAAATTGAACCAATACTAGAGATAGAGAATCTTTCTATAAGTTTCTTTACGCGTTTGAGAGAAATACCAGCCGTAATGGACTTTTCTTGTTCTATGAAACCTGGAGAGGCACTGGGGCTTGTTGGAGAAAGTGGTTGTGGTAAATCCACAGTAGCCCTGGGTGTTATGCAAGATTTGGGCGTAAACGGACGAATTGTAGAGGGTACAATTAAATTTAAAGGCAAAAATCTCAACGACATGAGTTCAAGTGAATTACAAAAGATTAGAGGTTCAGAAATAGCTATGATCTATCAAGAACCCATGGCCTCATTAAATCCATCTATGCGTATAGCGCAACAACTAATGGAAGTGCCATCAATACATGAAGGGCTTTCAAAAACTGATTCATATCAAAGAGCTCTTGAGGTTGTTACTGATGTTAAACTACCTGATCCAGAAAGAATTCTAAATAGTTATCCTCACCAGCTCTCAGGTGGCCAGCAACAGCGGATAGTTATTGCAATGGCTTTGATGTCAAAACCATCATTACTAATATTAGATGAGCCGACTACAGCTTTGGATGTTACTGTCGAAGCGGCAGTTATAGAGCTCGTTAAAGAATTAGGAAAAAAATATGGTACGTCGATGTTATTTATATCTCATAATTTAGGTCTTGTTCTTGAAACTTGTGATCAAATTTGTGTTATGTATTCTGGAGAGGCCGTCGAAACAGGTGAAATACAAGAAGTTTTTGAAAATATGCGACACCCCTACACTCAAGCGTTATTTCGATCTATACCTCTCCCGGGAGCGGATAAAAATACTAGACCCTTAGTCGCAATACCCGGAAATTTTCCACTACCTCATGAAAGACCAAACGGGTGTAATTTTGGTCCTAGGTGTAACTATTTTGAAAATGGCTCATGTGATGTCGGAAAAATTGAAATGCAAAATCTCAAATCTGATAATCCACACGGATCTCGGTGTTTAAAAATTGGAAAAATAGATTGGAACGCTAATCTCAATTCAGAAAGTCATAATAAAAAGCCAGAGCTAGGAAGAGTTGTTCTTAACGTTGATAATCTTAAAAAATATTATGAGGTAAGCGCAAACGCTCTTTTTGCAGGAGCCAATCGAAAAGTAGTCAAAGCCAATGAGACTTTAACCTTTGAAGCAAGGGAAAGTGAAACCTTAGCAATAGTTGGAGAATCGGGTTGTGGGAAGTCTACATTAGCAAAAGTTTTAATGGGGTTAGAGACTGCAACGGACGGCAGTGTAACGCTCAACGATAAAAATGTAGAACATATACCTATAGAAAAACGAGAAACCTCGACTATTTCTAATATACAAATGGTATTTCAAAACCCTTTTGACACCCTAAACCCGTCTATGACTGTTGGAAGGCAAATTATTAGAGCACTAGAAGTTTTTAATTTTGGAAAAAATGATGCGGAACGTCATCAGAGGATGCTTGAGCTACTCGATCTAGTTAAACTACCACGAGAATTTGCAATACGTATGCCCAGGCAATTGTCTGGTGGCCAAAAACAACGCGTAGGTATAGCAAGGGCCTTCTCGGGAGATGCCAACGTAGTAGTCGCCGATGAACCAGTTTCAGCGTTAGACGTTTCAGTACAAGCTGCGGTAACAGATCTCCTAATGGAAATTCAAAGGAAGAACAAAACAACATTATTATTCATTTCACATGATTTAAGTATTGTCCGATATTTATCTGATAGAGTAATGGTGATGTATTTGGGTTATATCGTAGAAATTGGAACAACAGACCAAGTATTTGCTCCACCATATCAACCTTATACCGAAGCTTTATTGAGCGCTGTCCCAATAGCAGACACGCATGTCCAAAAAGAACACATAGTCTTAGAAGGTGACGTTCCCTCAGCAATAGATCCACCTACTGGTTGCCCTTTTCAAACACGCTGTAGATGGAAGGAAAAAGCTGGAAAAAATTTATGTGAAACAAAGATTCCAGAGTACAAACAAATATCTGATGAGCATAAAATAATGTGCCATCTTGATATTGAAACACTAAATTCAATGAAACCAGTTATAAAAATTGTTTAACGATCACTTATAAATTATATAGCTCTTCATATTTTTTATCTAGGTAATCCAAGAGTTCTACTTCACTAGGTTCTTTACCAGAAGCTAAGGTTATCAAGTCAACGGGTTGATGTAAGCTGCCAAATTTATGAATTTTATTATTTAACCAGTTAACGCACTGAGTAGTCTTACCCTGGGAAAGCTCCTCATCTAGGTTCGCGATATCATTTTTCATTTTATTCATTAAACAGGCCGAATAAATATTTCCCAAAGTATAGCCGGGAAAATAACCAAGTGCACCAACAGACCAATGAACATCTTGTAAAACTCCATCTGTAGGTTTTGTGATAACCATATCAAAATCTTGCAAAAACCGTTCATTCCAAAAATCTTCTATTTGATCGACCTGGATTTTCTCGGAAATTAAAGCGTACTCAAGGTCAAACCTGAGCATAATATGCAAATTATAGTTAACTTCGTCTGCTTCTGTCCTCACATAACCATTCTCAACTTTATTAACCAACCTATAAAACTCTTCATTATTTTTAACTCCAAAATCGCTAAAATAGTCAGACATCTTAGTAAAAAGCCAATTCGTGAATGGTCTTGATCTTCCTAATTGACACTCAAAGAGTCGAGACTGGCTTTCATGAATACCATTTGATGCTCCCTGTCCTAATGCTGTCAGTATATATTTTTTTTCTATATTTTGGTCATAACAGGCATGCCCCACTTCATGTATTGTACTATAAATACAATTGAAGGGATCTTGAATAGACGTTCGTGTTGTAAGCCTCACATCGGAACCCGTGCCAGAGCTAAAGGGGTGAACAGCTTTATCTATACGACTACGATTAAAGTCCAAACCAAACACTTGCGCTAATTCTTTTGCCAACATCATCTGTTTTTGTTCATCGAAATCTACACATAAAGATTTTGGAACAATTCCTGATGCCAAAACCTTTTTTCGCAGGTTAATTAATCGAGGGCGCATTCTCCCAAACATTTCATCTATGTTATTAAAGTCAATCCCGGGCTCAAATTTTCCTAATAACCCCTCATATGCGTTATGTTGATTTAATGCTTGTCCCTCTTCTCGCTTTAATGAAACCATTTTTTTTAGGCTCGAACTAAATACAGAAAACTCATTACTTTTGCGGGCCTCTAGCCAAGAATTATGTGCCTCCGAAGATAGCCTTCCAATTTCAACCGCTAACTCAATAGGAATTTTATTATAATTATTATACTCATTGCGAATTATGCGAAGAGAAGCTTCGCCCGCTATATCATCAGTTTCAGCTAGTTCTAGCCAATCTCCAATCCGAGGATCAGTGCGTCGAGAATGTATCACTTCCTGTATGGCTGCAACTTCCTCCGATCTTTGTTTGGAAGCACCTTTTGGCATCATAGTTTCTTGATCCCAACCTGAGCGGTCAGCCAAACTACAGAGTCCCCGAGTGATGTTGTCAAAATGGTTTAATAGTCGAAAAGCTTCATTCATGAGGATTTTGCAAACTGAATACCGGGGTAGTTAGCTTCGAATTTTGCTAATAGTACTAAACCAGTTAAAATAATTGCACTAAATTGATGTAATATTGCTATATACCAAACCGCCGCATACAAAACAGTTATAATCCCTAATATCACCTGCCCTAATACGGCCAAGAAAACCCAATTAAAGTAAATTCTCAAATTTTGGTTACTAGAGCTTCTAAACTTAAACCAAGAATATATAACAACAATAATTAAGAGATAGCCACTTAGGCGATGATTAAATTGTACCAACGCCTCTGACTCAAAAAAGTTTCGCCATAAGGGGTTTAATTCGAAAGCTAGAGTTGGTAAAAACTCACCTGCCATTAACGGCCAATCTGTATAGGTCCTTCCAGCGTCAATACCTGCAACTAGTGCCCCTAAGAAAATTTGAACATATAATAACAACAAAACCGTATTAGTGATTTTAATCAGAGAGCTATTCGCGTATCTTTGAGACTGTATCAGACTGACTTCTGTACGACGTAACCTTAATATGTACCAAAAGATTAACCCAAATATTATAAATGCAAAAGTAAGGTGTATCCCTAATCGATAAGATGCTACGTCTATCCTCGCGCCATTAAGTCCCGAAGAGACCATCCACCAACCTAAGAACCCCTGAAATCCGATAAGTATCCCAATGACTAACGATCTTTTACTCCAAGAAAGAGTAATTTTTTGTGCCAGTAGTAACGCAGAAAGTCCAAAAAACCAAACTAAACCAATTATTCGGCCTAATTGCCTATGACCCCATTCCCAGTAATAAATTACCTTAAACTCATCAATTGACATACCCAAATTCTGCAATTTATATTCAGGAATTTCCTGGTACTTTAAGAACTCTTGTTGCCAAGCATTCTCCGAAAATGGAAGCAATACGCCCGATATTGGCTTCCACTCTGTTATCGATAAGCCTGAGTCGGTCAGTCGGGTTAAACCACCAACTATGATCATCAGTGCGATCAAAAATAATAAACTATAAAACCAAAAAAGTAGTAACGATTTATTGTTATGTTTCGCAGATCTGCTTATTACACCGGCCTCTTCTTTCTGATTTCTCTCAGAACCGACTTCTTCAAAAATAAAACTTTTTTTTACCATTTTTTTCACTCAAAAAATTAATTTTTTTATAAATATCGTTCACATTATTATTTACGACTTTTCCATCTATCAAACTGTCTTAAGATCCCATGTAGGATTCTAATGTCCAAATTTGTTAATGGCATTCTACTAAGCATATTCCTCAAATTTATTCTCATTGAATTTGTTTTTTCTTCTGGGAAGAAAAAACTTATCTTCTCAAGACTGTCAACCAGATGGTCGTGGAATTTTTCTACGTCACCTTGTTTAGCTATATTAGATCTACCTTTGCTACGTTCTGTATTCCCTTCCCTCGATTTAGATCGTAACCACTCATAACTCGTGAGTAAAACTGACTGCCCTAGATTTAGAGAACCATACTTAGGATTAACTGGAATAGAAATTATACTGTTAGCAATAGATATGTGTTTGTTTTCTAATCCAGACCTTTCAGCTCCAAACATAATCCCAACCTTCATACCCTTCAAAAACAAATCCTGAGTTTTTTCCATAGCTTTATCAAGTGAGTTAACATTTTTATCTAAATCTCGATGCCTTATTGAAGTTGCAAAAACGTAATCTAAGTCTTCAACAGCACATTTTAGATCCGTATATACCTTTAGATTGTCCAAAACTATTCCTCCTCCAGCAGCTACCGAACCTGCTTTGGGATTAGGCCACCCATCTCTAGGATTTACTAGTCTTAAATTTTTTAAACCAAAATTCCACATTCCTCGAGCTGAAGCTCCAATATTTTCACCTAATTGGGGATCAACTAATATAATAACTGGTTGTACCCCATCATCAATATTTCCAATTTCTTGTGAGTTAATCAAATTAAGTACCTCTTCAAACAAACCCTTTTAGTCATAAACTGAACAAAGTATACATTAGATTTAAGAAACCGTTATTTAAACTTATGCATCGATTGGACTATTTCATGATTGTTTCAAAGCAACCACAAATTTATCTTATCTCTCCACCACAAATAAAATTAGATGATTTTTTCAAAAAATTAAAAAAAATAGCACAGAAAGTTGAAATTTCATGCCTTAGGTTAAGTTTATCGTCTTCACTGGAAAATAATATTATTGAAACTACCATAAATGTTAAATCTCTAACAGACTCATTAGGAATACCAATTTTAATTGAAGATCATTATAAATTGGTTCCTCAGCTCAATTTAAACGGCGTACATCTCACAGACGGAAGCAAGTCAGTTAAGCATGTCCGAAAACACCTTGGTTCAAAATATATCATTGGGGCATATTGCGGAAACTCAAAACATAATGCATTAATTGCTGCTGAAAATGGTGCTG
This sequence comes from Paracoccaceae bacterium, assembly GCA_049602715.1. Classification (GTDB taxonomy): domain Bacteria; phylum Pseudomonadota; class Alphaproteobacteria; order Rhodobacterales; family Rhodobacteraceae. The sequence continues at coordinate 12,944 of JBMYRX010000023.1, forward strand.
ATTATATCAGTATGGGGCCTTTAGTTGCCCAAAATCTAGGAAATGAAGATGTGGTTCCAATTGAAACCTTTAGTTGGTGGTCAGAATTTATAGAAATACCAATTGTTGCCGAAGGTGCCTTAAATAAACATATAATTGAAGCACTTTCGTCAAACACAGACTTCATCGCAATCACCAATGAAATCTGGGATACAGCCGATATAGAAAAAAGTTTAAAAGACCTCATACCTTCGATGACAGCTGGATAAAACTTTTTTCTACTAAGTTACGGCAAGACTCTGTCAATTGTTTACGATTTCCATAATCAGACACTTTCAGTGGTTCATGGAAAATTACCTTTATCTGTCCTTTTTTCGATAACGATAATACCCATAGAAAATGACTTACAAATGACATCTCATCAAACCAAGCATAGCAGGTAGGGTCATATTTTTGATTAGGCAAATAAAAGATAGTAACTGGTTGGACGAACACAATATCTCTTACCTCGTTTTCGAAAAAAGACTCGAACAGAGTACTTTTAAATGACAAAACCTGTGTTCCATCGCTACTGGTACCTTCAGGAAAAAATATAATCCTCTGTCCCATGCGAAGTCGGTGTTTAATAACTTCAACTTGATATTTAGATTTTGTTCTGCTCCGCTTGACAAAAACCGTTCCAGTTAGATTTGCCAACCATCCAATCACCGGCCACCCAGAAACCTCTGATTTTGCCGTGAAATATAACCTTGTTATGGAATTGAGTGCAAAAATATCAAGCCAAGATACGTGGTTGGACACTAAAGCTCCCCTCTGAGCCATTGGTCTACCATTAACTGAGAGATTAAATCCTAAAATAACTAACGAAACTTTGCAAACATACGTCGTTATAAATCCTGACACTACATTGTTATTTTTAAAAAATGGTTTCTCTGATACTCGGACAGTTATGAATACCAGGCAACCTATTAATAATATCAAAATTATTAAAGATAATCGTATAAATATTCTAAACAGTGATATTAAGTTCAAGTTTGAGTTCATTCGTTCAAAACTGACTTTTCTAAACGACGACATTATCCACGTACTTTAGTATAAATTTCTTTATGTCTTTCTGACATTTTTGAAAGTTCCATAACTAAACATACATCGATTGTCTTAAAACTTCTATCAATATAGGCCCCATCACCGACCATTCCACCTAAACGCAAATAAGCTTTGATTAGTGGTGGGATATCCTTTTTGGCTGATTTTAGATCTATTTCGTCAAGATCCAACATATTCAAACTTTCATGTACTAAGGATTTAGGGCGGAGATAATCAGGTGCTAAGTGATGATGATAGAGATACGACAATGGTTGAACAAAATCCTCTACATTATTGCCATGGAAGCTGGCAACACCAAATAAAATGTCTATCTTATATTTTGTTATATAATCTGATAAACCTTGCCATAGATGATACATTGCAGTTCCACCTCTATAATATCGATGAACACAAGACCTCCCTAGTTCTAGTAATCTGAGATTTGACTTGTGTAATGGTGACAAATCATATTCATCTTCACTATAGAACCGCCCAATCTCTTTCATTTTATCACTTCTTAAGATACGATAAACACCTATAGCTCCCATCTTAGGATTAGCTTTGTCAGTTAATATTAAATGCTCAAAAAATGGGTCAAATTCATCTTTTTCTAACTTATTGACATGATCAACTAACTTACCGTTACCACCCATCTCTTCAATAAAAACTTCATAACGTAAGCGTTGTGATGCACGAATTTGCTCACTCGTGGACGCAATATTAATCTCAAATTCTGGTTCAACTAGTTCCAATAAAGTCATCGCTTTCATCAATAATCTACTTTAGGTTACCAGTATCACACCAAAAAATCCAATAAAATGGTTCCAAACTGGAAACTAGTATTTAACCTTCGTAAATTTAATTAACAATTTTTTTTAGGCTACTTTTATAAAGAGCCATATTTTTCTGATATTGCTCAGCGGTTAAAATTAGATTTTTTTTCTCCTCTTCGGACAAATTTCTCGCGAAACGGCACGGCGATCCTAAATATAGGGTTCCATCAGCTATTTCCACTCCCTCTGGTACAAGTGATCCAGCTCCGATTAAACAGTTCTTACCGATAGTTGCTCCGTTTAATATGATTGCTCCCATACCAACAAGAGACCCAGGCCCAATTTTGCAGCCATGCAAAATGGCTTTGTGGCCGATTGTGCAATTCTTACCAATACGCAACGGGAAACCTACGTCAGTGTGCAAGACACAATTTTCTTGAATATTACTTCCTTCACCTACAAAAATAACATCATTATCACCCCGTAAGGTAGAGTTAAACCATATTGATACAAAATCGTGGATTATTACTTCCCCGATCACATTTGCATCAGGAGCAATCCAAGTATTTCCACTACACGGAATAGAAGGTTGTTTTTCCTTTATTGAAAAAATTGGCATTATAGAATAGCTTCTCGTTCATTATCAAAATCTCTAACCATATCAACCAAAGATAGTTGTCTGTGCCTTTTCAATCTCTCAGCTCTAAGGATACTTTTTATATCATCCAGAGAGGTCTCTAAGTCACGATTAATTAAGCAATAATCATACTCTGCCCAATGACTAATTTCACTATAACATTTTTTCATTCTATCATTAATAACTTGTAGAGAGTCTTGCCCCCTAGAACAAAGACGTTGTCGTAACTCATGTAATGATGGCGGAAGAATAAAAATTGAAACTGAGTCATCTGCTAAAGCTGAGTTTTTTAGCTGCTGTCCGCCTTGCCAATCTATATCGAAAATAACGTCTTTTCCGGATTCAATTGCTATTTCAATGGGTTCTCGAGGTGATCCATAATAGTTCCCAAATACCCGTGCGTGCTCTAACATTTCATTATTATCAACCATCGTTAGGAATTCTTTGTCGGTTTTAAAAAAATACTCTCTTCCTTCAATTTCACCAGAGCGCGGAGATCTAGTAGTCGCGGATACCGAGAACGACAATGTATTATCCCACTCCATTAAACTACGCGCTAAGGTTGATTTCCCTGCACCCGATGGCGAACTAAGAATAAATAAGATACCTCTACGATTTTGCATAAATTTTCCACCAAATAAAAAGTTTTTATAGACTTATCTAGAAATATTTTAATATGACCTTAATCGATCTCAAAAAAATTAAATGTTATTTTTATAAGAAAGCTCTTCAGAAACTAGAAAAGCCAACTCTAATGCTTGTGACGCGTTGAGTCTTGGATCACAGGCCGTATGATATCTGTGAGACAAGTCTTCATCTCTTATTGCCCTAACCCCTCCAGTGCACTCAGTGACATCTTGACCTGTCATCTCAAAGTGCACTCCTCCTGGAACCGTATTTTCTTGTCGGTGTACTTCGAAAAACTCTTTTACTTCTTGCCTCACGCTATTGAAGGTACGAGTTTTATAACCAGTCGAAGATTTAATAGTATTTCCATGCATTGGATCACAACACCATACGACGTTTGCTCCTTCGCTTTTGACACAATCAATTAGTGAGGGTAAATGCTCATTAACCTTACCAGCACCAAACCGCACAATCAAAGTTAATCTTCCAGCCTCATTTTCTGGGTTTAATGTATTTAAAAGTAATTTTAGATCTTCTTTGTTCATTGACGGTCCACACTTTAATCCAATAGGATTTTGTACGCCCTTAGCAAACTCGACATGTGCACCAGTGGGTTGACGGGTACGATCTCCAATCCAGATCATATGTCCAGATCCTGCTAACGGTAGCCCACTAGTTGAGTCAATCCTCGCTAAAGCCTCCTCATATTCCAATAAAAGAGCTTCGTGACTAGTATAAAAATCAACTGAGCTTAGTTCTGCATTACTATTGCCGCTTAGTCCGGCCGCAGCCATAAAATCAATACTGTCTTGTATCCTAGAAGCCATATCACGATATTGAGATGCTCTTTCCTCATCTGTGAAATTTAAGGTCCATGAATGGACATGGTTAATATCAGCAAAGCCACCTTTGGAAAAAGCTCTGAGTAAATTTAGTGAGGCAGCTGACTGTGTGTATGCTTGAAGCATCCTTTTAGGATCTGGAATACGGGAGTTATCATCGAAGGGTAAACCGTTAATAATATCCCCGCGATATATAGGTAATTCGACCTCGTTGATTTTCTCAGTTGGGGAAGAGCGTGGTTTTGCGAATTGACCTGCTATACGACCGATTTTGACTACAGGAACTTTAGCACCATATGTTAGAACCATAGCCATCTGCAACATTACTTTAAATGTATCTCTTATGTTATCGGCCGAAAACTCACTAAAGCTTTCTGCACAATCACCACCTTGTAAAAGAAAAGCTTCTCCTTTAGAGACTGAGGCTAACTGTTTTTTTAATGTTCGCGTTTCTCCTGCAAAAACCAATGGTGGGTATTTTTCTAGCTGTTTTTCAACTATATTTAAGTCTTCATTATTAGGATAATCAGGCATTTGAACTCTGGGTAACGAACGCCAGCTATCTTTTTTCCAATTTTGTTTCATTATTTAAACCTTAAGACAAAAATTAATATTTAGCCATGCTATGTTATAAACCTTATTCTTTACTCTTGCCAATGTAGAAATCTTAGTTACATATAAATTTAACATCAAAGAAATTAAATCGAAACATTATACTTATAATTACGGTTGATTAGTTTTTAAAGTAGATAAACAGATACTATTTTCTTGAGGAAACAACAAAAATGCCAGCGAAGTTAGCAATTGTAGATAATATAGATGTTTTGAGAGTTGCACCCAAAAGATTTGTTTTTGCGTTAATGGACGACTTTTCAATGCTTTCTTTCGCAGGTGCGATTGATTCACTCCGAATAGCCAATAGAACTTCTCCAAATTCATATGAATGGGTTTTGACAAGTGAAACTGGCAGTGCCGTTAGGTGCTCTGCCAATATTAGCTATAATGTAGATTCTAGTTTTATGGATTTAAAGAGAGATGATACTATCGTGATCTGTGGAGGTATTAATATCCAAAAAGCAACTACCAAGCGTTTGCTTAATTGGCTGCGAAGGGAAGCTAGAAAAGGGGTAGCTATAATCGCGCTCTGTACTGCAACATATACTTTGGGAAAAGCCGGGCTTCTAGATGGTAAAAAAGCAACTATTCATTGGGAAAATCAAGATAGTTTTTCTGAGGAGTTTCAGGACAAAGATATAAATCTCACAAAAACAGTTTTCGTTGTAGACGGGAATAGAATGACCACGGCTGGTGGGACCTCATCGATAGACCTAATGCTTCAAGTCATTGCGACCGATTTAGGTGAAGAAAAAGCAAATTTTGTCGCAGATCAGATGATATATTCATCAATAAGAACCAATGAAGATCAACAACGTTTATCGATTCCTACCCGTATTGGAGTGCGTCACCCAAAGTTAAGTAAGGTAATTCAAACAATGGAGATCAACATTGAGGATCCTATTAGCCCATCAGATTTAGCTTCAAATGTCGGAATGTCGACCAGGCAACTGGAAAGACTTTTCCGTAGGTATCTAAATCGAAGTCCTAAACGTTACTACATGGAGCTACGGTTACAAAAAGCTAGGAATTTGTTAATGCAAACTGATATGAGTGTTATAAATGTTGCTCTATCCTGCGGCTTTTCTTCGCCCTCGCACTTTTCTAAATGTTATCGATCGCATTATGATATAACCCCGTACAGGGAAAGAGGTACACAATCTGAAAAGCAGGCGCCCTTAGTATGATTAAGTTATAAAATTCACTTTTAAGCTTTAGGACAATTTCTTAAAAAGCCTGGGCAATCTCCTTAAAGCTTTTTGCATAGAGATATGAGTTTCCATTTTTACTGCAGGGTATCCCAACAACACGCGACCCTTTGGAGCATTAGTAAATATCTTGGTAGCCCCGCCAGCAATAACGTCATCACCAACAAAAATGTTATCGTTTACTCCACATTGTCCACCAAGAACCACTCTGTTACCTATAACGGCGGAACCTGCTATGCCAACCTGGCCACAAATCAAACAATCACTGCCAATTTCAACATTGTGCCCAACATGCACTAAATTATCCAATTTAGACCTATCACCAATTGATGTATTGCGAACGGTACCCCTATCAATCGTCACATTTGCTCCAATATCTACATCATCTCCAATTGCAACGGATCCTAAAGAATGAATACGCATCCAGGATTGCTTGTTCAAACCCTGTCGTTTTCCAAGATGTTTTCTAATTTCCTCAACATCTGACTTGTCTCGAGTTACAAAAGAAAACCCATCAGAACCAATGACGGAGCCCGATTGAGCCCGAAACTGATTTCCTATTACAACATCGTGTTCTATCACTACACGGTTATTTATAATAGCATGGTTTCCGATTTTAACGCCATTTCCAATAACTACATGCGTTCCAAGACAAGCCCCTTCTTCTATCTTGACATTAGCTCCGATAACGCAAAAAGCTCCAATGGAACAAGTGTTGCCTATGACAGCACTAGAATCGATAATTGCAGTTGGATGAATTCCACTTTCATGTATAGGATAATTATCTAGCAGCTTAGTTACCTTAGAAATTGCATGCCGTGGTCTATCTACTAGTATTACGGCTTTTAAACCAAATGATTTCCAGTCTACGTCTTTCATTACAACAGCGGCTTTCGCAGAACCCTTTTTAAGATCTTCTAAATATTTCTGGTTCATCGCTAATGCCAAAGAATTCTCATCAGCGTCGGAAGGCTCTGCCGCAGAGCTAATTCTCAATTCACCATCTCCATCAAAGTCTGTTCCAAGCGCTTTGGCTATTTGCGAAATCGAGTAATCCATTTGTTCTCCTATCACTTAAAAACATTCCAAAGATATTCTTCTCATAAAGATAAACCTAGCTCTTGTAGAGATTCATAAATTTCAACATCTCTACCATATATATCTCGTCTGTAACTTACTTCTTTACCGCTATTACTCCAGACCGTGGAGTAAGTGATGTGAACCGGAATCTGTTCTCTGAGGTTTAATTTAAATTCTACTTCATTTTTTAATAAATTATCAAATACTACTTTTGGATTATTAAAGTTAGCTGAAAGTAATTCATAAGCTAACTCAAAAGGTTGATAGACTCTAACACACCCATGGCTAAAAGCCCTTACCTCTTCTGAGAATAGATTTTTATCCGGTGTATCATGTAAGTATATGTTATGAATATTCGGCAGCATAAACTTAACTGCTCCCAATGCATTATCCTTCGAGGGTGGTTGTTTCATGCCATAGGGAAAGTCCTCATCAATCAGTACGTCAAAATTTATATCCTCCCTCGCCACATAATTACCCGACTTGTCCGTGAAGAATAACTCACTCGCTGCATTTATATTTTTACGAATATTAGGTAGGTACTCCTCTAAAATTATAGATCTTGGAACATACCAGCTTGGATTAATTACCATAAATTGTAGTTTATTGGAAAATTCAGGAGTACGGGTGTTCGGACGATCCTGTCCAACGACTACTTTACTTTGGTAAATAGTTTTACCCTTCTCGATTATGCGTAACCTAAATTCGGGTATATTCACAATTAGATATTTATCCCCATAATCACCGCTCAACCATCGCCTTCTCTCCAAAGAAGCTACGACTAACTTAAGCCTATCTTTGATACTTTTATTAATTTCATGTAAAGTAATTTCTCCTGCAACTCCATCTTCGATAAGGCCATGAAGCATTTGAAATTTTTTGACCGATGATTTAAGTTTTTTATCATAGATTGGACTATATGATTTTTCCATTAGTCCCATTCTTATCAATCTATTTCGAAGTTTTACAACCTCTTCACCTTTATCACCTGGCAAGAGAATTGGCGCAGTAATTTTTTTACCCCATCCGCCTAGCTCCAGAGCCTTTTCTAAATTTTTCTTTTCTCTTACTAACCAGCCATAATCACTCGACTGAGGTTGTATTTCATTAAAAAAAGTAACAGGTTTAGTTTCCAAGAAAGTTAAAAAAACACCAGCAAAGTCTATTTTTTTTAACTTTAAATCCAATTGCTTTGGAACCTTAACATCATCCATCAATACTGCATTTGCGATGAGTTTCTCGTTTATAACTTCTGGATCAAGTACTCCTGACTTCATGTGTTTTACATAGAGCATGAAGTTTTTAGCAAGTTTCACTTCTAGAGCACCAAGTTCCGTTTCAGAACGCAACTTTTTAATATCATTTCGTATTTCATTCAACTTATATAATGCGCTTGGAATACCATGATAGTCGGAAGACTCTAACGCCTTCAATAATGCAGAGGCTCGTCCTTCATTTATTTTTGTAACAAAAACAGGAGAATAATCCCTTTGCAAATAAAAATTTTTTAAAAATCGATTATTTTTACTATTTTGATAAATTGATAGCTTTAAGGAAAAGGTGTCTAATTCGCTTTCAGCCCTAACAGGTTCAAAATAAACTATTAAGGTAAAGCTCAAAAAAAGGTATTTAAAAAAAAATTTTAGAGTATTTTTTATCTCATCAAACAAATGTAATCCCTCGCTACCTGTCAAGTCAATTTAACGTTTATATTGCGGTTTTTTTATACAACTCCTATACAATAAAATATAGGAAAAACTTAGAAAGATAAATTATACTCCATCATTGCAAGAAATACGCACAATTAAAATTTTATTATCAATTCTGTTGGAAGATAACTTGTTTTGTGTATTATGCAGAGTTAATAGAAAAACAATGAAAGAATTTATGTGCAAGATTCAGTGAATAAATTGATAAATATGAATCGACGCTCAATACTTTTAGCGTTCGGAGCGACGTTGATTTCTGCTGCTCCAATGTATTCAAAATCATTTGGATTTTTAAGGGGTGCGGGGGACGCTCGCAGAGTAAAAATGTACTCAAGAATTACGGGAGAACGGATAAATATTTATTACTCTATTAATGGTCAGTATATTACTGAAGCAATTAATGAGATAAGCTATTTTATGAGAGATACTAGAGAAAATAAAGTTAAGAAGATAGATACGCGGACAATCGATATAATATCCGCAACATATAATATGATGGATACATCGGAGTCTTATATACTTAACTCCGGCTATCGAACTAAAAGAACCAATGAAAAATTAAGAAGAAGATCCAAATTAGTAGCGAGAAGCTCTTTACACGTCACCGGCCAAGCGGCTGATATCAGTTTAAAAAGTAGGTCTGTCAAACAAATCTCTCGCGCTGCTGCGTCGTGCTCTGCTGGTGGTGTGGGTCGCTACACCAGGGATAATTTTGTCCATATAGACTGTGGAAGAAAAAGAATATGGGGTGTTTAAGAACCATCCATTAAATAAATCACATAATACCAATCATGTAATTTGATATATAGGTATAAAATGAATTCAAAACCTTTAATCTTGCCAGATCCAACTAATCCAAAATTGACTAGACAGCTAACCGGTTTAGATCAAGACGGAACCTCTCAAAACCTACATGTTATAGAAGAACGCCCATTAACAATTTTCCTGAATCAGCAAGAAATAATAACGGCCATGACCATCGGTGACCATCCAGATTATCTGGCCATAGGTTTCCTATTAAATCAAAAAATGTTATTAGAAAGCGACGAAATAAGACAGATTGATTACGATGAGCACCTCGAGACGATTGTTATCCGTACAACTAGAAAAACAAGTTACGAAGAGAAGCTGCAAAAAAAAATACGAACATCAGGATGTGCTGTTGGGACAGTTTTTGGTGATATGTTCGACGGATTAGATGCTGTTAAATTATCAAATATCAAGGTTAAAACTAGTTGGTTATATTCATTGTCAAAGGAAATAAATACGATCCCGTCACTATATCTAACAGCCGGTGCAATTCATGGGACGGTTATTTGCAAAGAATCTACACCCTTAGTCTATATGGAGGATGTTGGACGGCATAATGCAGTCGATAAAATTTCTGGTTGGATGTTTATTAATAAAATAAACCCAGCAGATAAAATCTTATATACAACAGGAAGGTTGACCTCTGAAATGGTGATAAAAACAGCTCTCATGGGGATATCCACTTTGGTATCTAGATCTGGATTTACAGCTTGGGGGGTGGAAATAGCTAATCAGATAGGAATGACTTTGATTGGAAGACTCAGAGGAAAACGATTTATATGCCTTGCCGGCGAAGATCGTTTAGTTAGAGATGTAGACCCAAAAAAAATTTCTGACGAAAGAAAAAAAAACCAACGGAAAGCTAGTAATGATTGATAAGAAAAAAATCTTAGGCGTTATTTTAGCAGGTGGAAAAGGTACGAGGGTAGGCAACCAGGACAAAGGTTTACTAAAACTCAAAAATAAGAAACTAATCGAACATGCCATAGAAAGACTAAGCCCGCAGGTGGCAGATGTCATAATTAACGCAAATGGGAATCCAAAACGTTTTCTCAACCAAAAAAAACAAATAGTGTCTGATACAGCAATAGGCTTCCAGGGACCTTTAGCAGGTATATCAGCAGGACTTGATTATGCAATTATTAATGATTACTCACACATTGTTACTGTTGCAGTTGATACTCCTTTCTTCCCCAAAAACTTAGTAAAAAAACTGAAAGAAACTGCAGAGACCTCTGGTGGTTTATCAATTGTATCTTCTGTTGATAAAAGTTTAAAAAATAAAAAACATCCTACGTTCGGTATTTGGCCCTGTCACCTTAGCAAAAGTTTAAATAAACAACTTTTAAATGGTGATAGGAAAATCTTAATATGGACAGACAAACACAATGCTGGCAATACAATTTTTAAAATTAAAAATATCGATCCATTTTTTAATATAAATACGATAGATGATCTTCAATATGCTAATAGTATTTCTGAAAGCTTTGTATGAAAATATTTGGTATCACTGGCAATAAAAATACCGGGAAAACTCACTTAATTGAGCGAGTAATCGCGGAGATTATCAGCAGAGGACTGTCAGTTTCAACTGTAAAACATGCACATCATGATACAGATATTGATAGTCCTGGACGTGATAGTTATCGACATAGAACAGCTGGCGCCAAACAGGTTGCTCTATCGACAAAGAATAGATTGGCAATTATGACTGAAATATATAACTCAATAGAGATCTCTCTCCAAGATATTATTAACGCGATGGATCCAGTTGATATAGTGCTTATCGAGGGTTACAAAAACAGCGTACACCCAAAAATTGAAACTTATCGGAGTATTTCAAAACAACCATTACTAGCAATGACAAATAATACTATTAAAGCTGTTGGGTCAGATATCCCATTAAATGATATAAAACTTCAAGTTTTTGATTTAAATAATACAGTAGAAATTACTAATTTTATTTTGAAAAAAGTAGGGTTGGATAGACATTGATATTAAAACCTCCAAAACTTACAAATAACTGCTTTTCTCTTCCACGCGGTGTTAATTGGATGCCAGTTTCCGAGGCACTATCAAAACTTAAAAAATCACTTCAGATAATTGCACAGGTTGAAGAAATTCCAGTCGACGAAGCCAATGGACGAATACTTTCAAAATCTCCTAAAGCCATTCGTTCAAGCCCACCAGTATCTAATTCAGCAGTGGATGGGTTTGGTTTTGCGCATTCATCTCTGACACCAGGTAAACAGACTTTAAAGCTTCAAAAGGGGTTTTCAGCCGCTGGTATTCCATTTAACTCAAAAGTTAAGCCTGGCTACGCTATTAAAATTTTTACCGGTGCACCTTTGCCAACTGGGGTAGATACGGTTGTATTAAAGGAAGATACAAATTTTAACGATCTTGAGGTCGCTTTTTCTTCTTCATTAAGAATTGGTTCTAACACCAGAAGACAAGGAGAGGATATAAATAAAGGTAAAAAAATACTTGAGGTTGGCTCAACCATCCGACCACCAAATCTTGCATTATTAAAATCCGTTGGAGTAAATACTGTTAGCGTCTATAAGAAACTTAAGGTAGGTGTTTTATCAACTGGTAATGAATTAGTTAGTTCTTTTAATAAAAATATTTCAGAATTCCAAATCTGCGATTCTAATAAACTAATGTTGATGACCCTAGTTTCAAACTGGGGCTTTGAAGCAATCGATCTCGGTATAGTACAGGATAATAAAAAAGAAGTTCAAAAAAGAATATTATCGGCTTCAAAGAATGTAGATGTTATTTTGTCGACTGGGGGTGCCTCGGAAAGTGATGAGGACTATATCTCGAAAGTAATGAATGAATTTGGGTCTGTTACATCTTGGCGAATAGCAGTAAAGCCTGGTCGTCCAATTATTATGGGCATAATTCATGGAGTTCCTTTGTTTGGGTTGCCCGGAAACTCCGTTGCGGCTTTTGTGTGTGCTGTGATTTTTACTCGTCCTGCTCTACTATTTATGTCTGGGGCTGGGTGGGATACACCTCCAAGTTTTATTACATCCTCCGCATTCTCAAAAAAGAAAAAACAAGGGCGTAGAGAGTTTCTAAGAGCCCGAGTAGATAAACAAAATAATGTTGAGGTATATCATTCTGAAGGTTCCGGTAAGATTAATAGTATCTCTTGGGCTAATGGATTAGTTGATTTATCAGCTGAAACTACACAAGTTAGTGTTGGTGACCCTATAAAGTTTATACCTTTTTCGGTATTAGGGGTTTAGTTCAAAAAATATTTCATCCAGTCACGACATACAAATTATAAAACTTAAATTTACTTGTATAGAATAATTTAATAGATAATTAAGCTTTATGTTAATTAAAAAGGGAATAGGTCTATTTTTCTAGAATCTTTTTATCATTCTTTTTGGCTCATTCTGAATTTGGATAAAGACCTGATTGAAATACTAGCTCTATCCTTAATAGTGTCTTTTTCATCTTTAGCTATTTCATGCGTTATTGGCATTCCAATTGGAGCAATGTTAGCCATTAAGCGTTTTTCAATAAGAAAACCTCTTCTCGCAATTATAAACGCATTAATGGGTCTGCCCCCGGTGCTGGTTGGACTGATAGTATATTTATATTTATCAAGGTCAGGACCTCTCGGATGGTTAGGTCTGTTATATACTCCTACTGCCATGATTATCGCTCAAGTTATTTTAGTTTCTCCTATTATCATAGCACTCTCTACCCAGCTAATTGAAGACTTGCATGAAGACTATCGAGATCTCTTTTTATCTTTAAATGTACCCCAAAAAAGAGCAGTTTTTGCATATATTTTTGATGCACGATATTCTCTTTTGACAGTTGTACTGGCTGGATTTGGAAGAGCAATTTCAGAAGTTGGTGCTGTAATAATCGTTGGTGGAAATATTGATCATTTAACTCGAGTAATGACTACGGCAATTGCCTTAGAAACATCAAAGGGAAATCTAACTTTAGCTTTAGCATTAGGTATAATATTACTTATCATTTCGTTAGTGATAAACTTTGTCGCTATGTGGGTTAAGAATTATTCTAAAAGTAAAGAAAATGTTTAAAATAAAACCACATAGCAGAATGTTTCCGATAAAAGTCCAGAATCTATCTTTAAAAATTGCAGAAAAAAATTTACTGCTCAATCTAAACTGTGAAATTATAGAAAAAACTTTGACTGTGGTTATTGGCCCAAATGGAGCAGGAAAAAGTTTATTTATCCGCTGTCTCCACGGTTTGACAACTCCATCATATGGTAAAGTTTTTTTTGGAAATAAATTACTGAGTAAAGAAGTTCGTATGAAACAAGCTATGGTTTTTCAAACACCAAAATTACTCCGACGCAGTGTTATAGATAATATAAAGTTTGTAGCTAAATTGAATCAAAATATCAGATATGATTTAGATAAATTATTAAAAGACGCAGACTTAGAAAAATTAAGAAATCAACCCGCAAAAAACCTCTCTGGTGGTGAGAAACAACGATTGAGTTTAGCTAGAGCTTTGGTTTCCAATCCTGAAGTATTATTTTTAGACGAAGCCACTTCGAGTCTTGATCCAGGATCAGTATTAATTATTGAAAATTTAATACAAAATATAAAGTTATCAGGAGTAAAGATTATTCTTATTACTCATGATATCGGGCAGGCAAAACGGCTAGCAGATGATATAATTTTTATGCACAAAGGGCAAATACTTGAGGCAAGGAAAGCAAAAAAGTTTTTCAATGAACCGAATACTAAAGAAGCACAGTCTTTTTTGAGTGGTAAAATAGTAGTCTGACAGCAAAGTCATTTAGAGCAAAGATATGTACAAACTAAAAATAACTCCCCTAATAATTATCCTTCTAATATTATCAAAGAATATTCTTATAGCGGAACAGTCTGTTATCTTGCAATCTACGACTTCAACAAAAAATTCAGGTTTATATAATTTCTTATTACCCATACTTAAAAAAGATACGGGCGTAACTGTCCATGTAGTGGCGGTAGGAACTGGAGCAGCAATCAAGAATGCAGAAAACTGCGATGGTGATATCTTACTAGTACACGATGTCGAAAAGGAAAAAAAATTTATAAAAAAGAAATTTGGCGATAAAAGATTTAAATTGATGTATAATGACTTTATAATTGTTGGACCAGAAACTAATCCCGCTGATATAAATTTAAATGATAATATTATAACTGCTTTAAAAAAAATCTCTTCCTCAAAATCATATTTTATTTCCAGAGGTGATAACTCAGGGACTGATGCCAAGGAAAAATATTTATGGAAGTTGTCAAAAATTAATACGAAAAGAGCTTCTGGTACATGGTATTTAGAGACGGGATCGGGAATGGGTGCAACTCTCAATATCGCAATAGGAATTAATGGGTATACCTTAGTCGATCGTGCTTCCTGGATAACTTATACTAATAAAAATAATTTTAGAGTTTTTATCCAAAATGATAACAAGCTATTTAATCAATATGGACTTATTTCTTTAAACAAGATTAAATGTCCGAAAATTAAGTACAGGGAAGCCCAAATGGTAATAAATTGGTTATTATCCCAGAAGGGTCAATCACTTATAGGTTCTTATACGGTTAATGGTCAAAAATTGTTCTTCCCTAACTATACAAAATAAAATTAATTAAATGTGGTCAAATTTTAAGTAATAGCAGGCGGAGTTCTTAATGAAATATGATCAAACATATATCGGATTCGTCGGTTTAGGAGCAATGGGATCAGTAATGGCACCCCTAATTTCTAGAGCAGGATTCAATTTAATTACCTTTGACAAAACAGTAAGAATAAAGCCTGAAAAGAATTTAGTACGGGCTGAAAGTTTGACCGAGTTACTGAATTGTAATTTTATATTTCTAATGCTACCCGATGGGGTAATTGTTAAAGAAATTGCATTAGAGCTAGTAGCGAACGGTTTTAAAGGTCAATTAGTTGATATGTCCTCGTGTGACCCAAACCAGACAATTGAATTGGGAAGCTTACTGAAAGTTCATGGTGTCAATCTTATTGATGCTCCTGTGTCGGGTGGCGTAAAAAAGGCGGCGCTCGGTTTACTAATGATTATGGTCGGAGGTGGAAAAGAAGATGTCTCTATTGTAAAATCACTATTAGATTTGCTCGGGACAGTGGTACATATAGGTCCGTTAGGAGCTGGTCATGCCATGAAAGCACTAAATAATTATGTATCTGCGTCAGGATTACTAGCAAGTATGCAGGCACTAGCTACTGCTGAAACCTACGGAATAAAGCCCCAGAGTTTTGTTGATGTAATAAATAACTCTACGGGAAGAAATAATTCTACCCAAGTCAAACTTGAGCCATATATTATACCTCGAAATTATAGCTCAGGATTTTCTTTAAAATTGATGACTAAGGACGTAGAAGTAGCGAGTGCAATCATGGAAAATGGCGGTTTTTCCACTCCGCTTTCGGATCAACTCCCTCACTTCCTTAGAAATGCATTAGAGAGTCTGGAGGACAATGCAGATCACACCGCACTTTACGAACACGTAAACCCAGAAGTACATAGTTCATAAAATGTCATTTGAGGAGTACAAATGAAAAAGTCAGCAATCGTTATTGGTGGAGGTATAGTTGGTGTTTGTTCTGCTCTTGAATTACAGAAAACTGGAAATAGTGTAACTTTGATTGACCGGAAAAAACCCGGTCGAGAAACGTCATACGGAAACGCTGGTGTGTTATCTGAATCTTCTGTCATGGTAATCAACAACCCATCACTTTTAAAAAGTCTTCCCAAATACTTATTCAATAATAAAAATGATTTAAGATATAATTTTTTCTTTGTAATTAGTAACCTTCCAAAAATATTACGCTTCCTTTCATATTGTACAACTCGTCATATGAACCATGCTGGGGCAGCCTTACGATCCCTTCTAGTTTTATCGTTAGAGAAACATAAAAAATGGATAAAGGTAGCCAAAATAGATCATCTACTAAAAAGTGAAGGAGGATGGCTTAAATTATTTCGATCTCCAAAGACATACAAAAAATACAAACTTGAACTAGATTTGATGACGAAATTAAAGGTGAAATTTACAATTTTTGAGAAAGAGCAAATAAGACAAATTGAACCAGGTTTATTACCTATTTATGAAAAAGCCGTCCTAATGGATGAAACGAGTAGAATTTCAGATCCAGCAGCATTAACTGATGCATACGTCAAAATGTTTCTAGATGCAGGTGGGACGATCGTGAAAGACAGGGTCAATGGTTTAGAAAAAGAAG
>JBMYRX010000024.1:0-28066 GCA_049602715.1 Paracoccaceae bacterium
ACTGTCGTTCAGCCTAAGAAATTTTAAGGGATCAAGTCCCTTTTTGACTGCCTTACTAATAGTTCGCGGCCCAATAACTGCTCCAGCAACTTCAGCGCCTCCGTCGACGCCATCTGTATCACAACAAATCAGAGATATTCCTGCACGACCATTAAGATGTATAGCTGCTGCTAACGCAAATTCTGCGTTTGGACCTCCAACACCCCCCTTATTATTTGAAACGGTAAACTCTCCACCAGAAAGAAGAATAATTGGAGCATCGCCAACTTTAAGCTTAGCTTGTAATCTTAAAGCAAGTTCGCTTTGTTTTATCCCTTCTTCCTTCGCCTCACCTTCCAAAGAGTCTCCTAATAATTCAACCCTATACCCCTTTGAGCTGGCGAGTTCTCTAGCAGCGTTTAGGGATTGAAACGGTGCAGAAATAACATTGTTCTTCACATATTTAAGTCGATGATCGTTTAACGGAACAACTGAAGACTTCTTAGTTAATGCCGTCATAACATTCCTAGGAAACTTAAGTTTGAACCTTCGAACAATTTCCAGCGCATCTTTTGAACTAGAATTTTCACCACAAGTTACACCTGAGGCGATATCAGAAAGACTATCTCCTGGTACATCCGAAATACTTAAGTTCAACATTTTTGCAGGGTAGCAGTATGCCGCCAGTTGACCTCCTTTAATTTTTGACAGGTGTTTACGAACAATATTCATTGATCCTATTGGAGCGCCTGACGACAAAAGCGCCTGATTTACAGCTTGCTTATCATTTAAGGATAACCCGTCAATAGGTGCACACAAAAGTGACGATCCGCCACCAGATATCAATGAGAGCACAAAATCATCTTTGCCGAGGCCATTAACAATCGAAATTATTTCTTTGGTGGCCTTAAAACCTTCTATATCCGGGATTGGGTGGGCCGCTTCAACAACTCTTATACCTAATAATTCCCTACTATAGCCGTAACGAGTAATTACTAAACCATCACAAGCACCCCAAACGCTTTCGACTGCTTCAGCCATTCTTGCTGATGCTTTACCCGCTCCAATAACCACAACTCGCCCTGAGGGCTTTTCTGGCAGTACCAGTGGGATGACTTTCATAGGGTCTGCGGCATCAACCGCCGTATCAAATAAGAGCCTGAGAATTTCTTTAGGATTTTCTTCTATATTTTTTCTCCAAATCTTTTTGTTATAGTAACCTATCACATCACCGATAAACTCAATCCATTTAAAATCGTCAATAGGTCAAAACTAACTCTCTAAATTTTTTCTATAAAAAGCTAAAAAAGGAATCTAAATTAAAAACTTATATTTGAGAATTAACTATTGTTAACGTGATTACTAGTTTGTAGTTTTTTAAAATTACAAAAAGTTTTAAAAATCCTAAATTGAGTGCATAAATTTTGGCCAATATCTTACGCGTCATAGGGAGTGCAAAATGAAATTTAAAAACAAAGTGCTGTTGGTTACTGGTGGTAATTTCGGAATTGGTCGAGGGATAGCACGCAAATTCGCTGCAGAAGGTGCGCATGTTGCAATTGTTGCCAGGAACGAAAATCGTTCTAAAGAAGTTGTAACAGAAATAGTTGAGGAAGGTCTTTCTGCAAAATCATTTCAAGCAGATGTCTCAAATGAAGATTCTGTAACTAATATGATTGATGAAGTTTTGGAAAATTTTGGTCAAATTGATATTTTGGTAAATAATGCAGGTGTAGGGAGCTCTCGCTCTGGAATAGACCGTAAAGATAAGCCCGGCAAAAGATGGGAAATTTTTCGTGGAACAAATCTAGATGGTACATTTTTCTTGAGTGCACATTCACTACCTCACCTCAGTAAACAGAATAATTCTACTATAATAAATATCTCCTCAACAGCAACTTTTCATGGGAATTGGGGTCTTTATGGAGCTGCAAAAGCCGGTGTAGAGGGGATGACGAGATCATTTACTGCTGAAGCTGCCCCATACGGTGTAAGAGTAAACGCTATAAGTCCGGGCTGGATAGAAACAAGCCCCGAACAGACAGCTGTTGCTCAAGGGAATTCAGATGGTCAATGGGATATGCCACCGTCGTTACTCAATCGCATGGGAACACCTGAAGAAATTGCTAACACGGCGGCTTTTTTAGCATCATCAGAATCTTCCTTTATTACTGGACAAACTCTAATCGTTGATGGAGGTCTAATGATTATGGATTACCCCTCAATATCATCTCTAGAAGTAGTTGGGCATCGAGTTTTCTCACATTCAGACCGATACGAAACATTATAGTCATGTCTTTCTATCCTAAATTAATATCAAAAGTTAGGTAATAGTTTGGATAAAGTTAATAAAATAGAAATTATAGAACATGTCTGGATTAATATGTCAGATGGCGTACGCCTTTCAGCAAAAATCTGGAGACCAATTGACGTTGTATCCCAACCTGTACCCGCAATTTTAGAAATCATACCGTACAGGAAACGCGACTCATACGCGCTTAGAGACCATGCTAATCATGCTTGGCTTGCAGCACATGGATACGCATGTATCCGACCAGACATGCGTGGTCATGGTGACTCTGAAGGAATAATGCTAGATGAGTATTCTACGCGTGAGCAGCAGGATACTCTAGAAGTGATTACTTGGTTGGCCAAGCAACCTTGGTGCACGGGAAAAGTCGGCATGATGGGACTTTCTTGGGGGGGAATAGCAAGCCTACAAGCTGCTGTGAACCAGCCTCCTGCATTAAAAGCTATAATACCGGTCGGGTCTTCAGTTGATCGATATTATGATGACGGCGGTTATCTTGTTGGAGGATATCCAGGGCAAGGCCTGGGTTGGGGAGGTATTATGGCTGGTTACTGCATACGTCCACCAGATCCGGATATAGTAGGAAAAAAATGGAAAAAGATATGGTTACAACGTCTAGAAAAAACGCCCTTATTTATCGAAAAATGGCTAAAGCATCAATTACGAGATGAGACTTGGATAGAGGGATCAGTTTGTGAGCATTTTGAGAAAATAAAAACTCCAGTGCTAGGTATTAGTGGTTGGAATGATTGCTGGCCGAATACCATGATTAGATTTATGGAAAATATCAAGGCACCTATCACAGCAGTTTCTGGTCCCTGGGGACATGTGTACCCTAACCTGGGAGGACCCGGTCCAAAGATTGGCTTTTTAAATTTAGCGTTGGATTGGTTCGATAAATGGCTCAAAAGCTATAAAATAAATGAAACAAATAAAAATAAGTTTCTTGCATATATTCAAAGTAGCCACGTTCCGGATCAAAACGCTACTGATCGACCAGGATTTTGGGTAAGCGAACCTCAATGGCCTTCTAAAAATTCAGCTCTTAAACATTACTATATGACTGGCGATAAGCTTTGCAAGAACCAACCTAAGTTGAATGAACAGGTTGAAATATGTTCTCCACTTACATTGGGAATATCAACTGGGGAATATATGCCAATATCCGGAATAGATGAGCTTCCAGCTGATCAATCGCGTGACGACGCCCTTTCTGTATTTTTTGAGACTGATGAGTTGCTCAAACCAACCTCTATCTTGGGAACAACCAAAGTTCACTTAAAAGTGTCTAGCAACTGCACCCACGGGATTATTGCTGTAAGATTGTGTGATGTTTCTCCCGATAGCAAATCGACATTAATTACATACGGAATAATTAACTTAAAGCTCCGAACAGGACGAGAGAAATTAACCAGAATTATACCACATAAATATATGGATGTAACAGTCCGGCTTAACGATACTGGTTGGCAATTACAAAAAGGGCATCGAATAAGGCTTTCCATATCCAATCAACTTTGGCCGATGGCCTGGCCACAACCAGAGGAGACTAAATTAACTTTAGAGCTAAATTCCTGCCTACTTGAAGTACCCATACTTAATACGCCCAAAAAATATAGAACAGAAGAACTATTTTCAAAACCGGAGGAAGCAGAACCCCTACCCCATAAAGTAATTAAGGAAGGCACCGGAAGACGTGAAATAACGAGGAATCACAAAACTGGAGAGGTAGTTTATGACGTGACTTATGATGGGGGGGAATTACAATTTACTGACATCAATTTAATTTATGGATCAAAAAATAGCCAGCATTATATTATAAAAGACAACGACCCACTTACTGCAAAGATGATATACAAAGCTGATTTTAAATTCCATCGAGGAAATTGGCATGTTGAAACAAAAAGTGTCCTTACGGTTACATGTGATGGAGATTCATTTTTCTTAAAAGCCAACATCTCTGGGTTAGAGAACAGTGAGGTGGTTTTTTCTCGAGACTGGGATGTTAAGGTTCCAAGATTAGTTTATTGAAAAAATATTTTTTACTGAAAAATAACAAGAATTTTAGGTAGTTCGAAATTCTTTAGTTAAAGTCATGAGTTTATATTCTCTATCTCAGCTCGCCGAGCTACATAGGCACAATTTTCGCAACTTGGATTTGAACTTGGTACATTAGAACTATTCATGAGTTGATACATTTTATCAATCTCAGGTTTTATCCAGTCCGTCTTTGTTTCGTAAGGAATTATAGTTTCAGAAAACTCTAACTTACCGTTGAAACCATCAACCTCTTTGTTACCATTGCAAACCAAAAAGTAACCAGTAGCCGCAACTCCAAACCCCATTTCCTTAAGCAAATAAGCGTAAAAATCTAACTGGATTTTATATGCTGTATGATAGACTGAGGATAGGTAACTCCAAGGTTCAACAGGTCTCCTATTTGACTGGGATTTATAATCTACCACAATTAACTCATCAGTGATCGTATTAAGCCAAATATCATCCACTCCGCCCGTGAGAATAATATTGGTACCGTTATGTCGACTCATCAATCCCGCTCGCAAACTATCTCGCCATTTTTCAATATCAGGATGATCAAACGGTATAATATGATTTAAATTAAACCTTTCGAATAAACGATGAGGCGTTCGACTTAACCGGCATAAGTCAAATTCTTTTTTCAATAATTCATCTGTAGCGGCGTTAAGAGACCAACCTGGTAACGAAGGAGAAACTACCCCCTTTACACGATCCATATAGAAACACTTTTGACATGTTAAGAAGTCAGTAAATTTCCCCCGACTGATTTTAAAGTCGGTATTTGAGCCAGGTTGATAAATATTCCGAGACCTTAAACCTTTTGCTTTTGTTAATTCAAATTTTGAATTTCTTTTTAAACTTATCAAGAAATCGTTCCATAATGTTAGAATTACTTACTAATAGTATTATTCCTGACAAGCCACAAATAGTCCATCATATAAGCAGTTTGAATTTCTAGAAATCATATCAAATTTTAAAAAGCCGAATAAGATAAATATTATAAAAACTAACCCATTTAAAATTACCGCATATTTGGAAGGTCTTATCATTTTAAAAATAATGCAGTTCTACTAAAGCGGCAAATCCATAGGTAACTAAACAAGTTAGGATTAATATCATAGTAAATGAAAAATCTTTTAACAAAATATATTCCTTATATGGTGTGCAATTGAGTCGTTTGGAGTTTTCCGACCCAATGCACAAATTCAGTTTGAATGATTCTTTTGCAACACAAATGAGGAAAATATGAATATTTTGTGATTTCAAAGATTTTAAAATTTTTAATCATCAAAAATACTACCGTTAAATATAAATTGATCCTTTATTTGCGGCCAATCTGGCTCAGACTCGTATGCTTCGACAAGGAAAGGCTTAGTATCCATATGCTCCCAGATATGTTCTCTTAAGTTCTCACATGAGGTGGCAGTATAGTCTCTCGATAAGACGGACTTTAGCTCTTCTTGAGGTGAATTAGGATCTTTGACCCAATTAAGCTCAACATCATTAATCTCTTTTAACCATTGACTGACTAAATCATGACGTTCATCTTGATACTTTCGTAATACATGAATATTTTTTGCTGACATATAATTTTACTCCTCGGACTGTTTGCGTTATTCATAGCTAACAGTTCAGATTGCAAAAAAATTTGTGTGTTGATGCAAATTTTTTTAAAAATTGTGCAGAAAATATGATTTGGTTAAAAAATAAATGAAAACATTAGATAAAAACGTAATTCGCGCGAGAGATCTAAACCTGCCTCTTTTAGGTAATCCTGGAAAATATAACGCTATTACAGATGTGCCTGGAGTCCATGTAGGATTCACTACTTTAACAGATTCCAAAAAAAATATTCGAACGGGGGTTACTGGTATAATTCCTTACGGCAATAGCAAAGCAGCCCATCCTGTATGGGCGGGGCAATATTCACTAAACGGAAATGGAGAGATGACCGGAACCCATTGGATCAATGACGCTGGGTATTTTATCGGGCCGATATGTATAACTAATACGCATGCGGTGGGTATGGTACATCATGGTGCAACATCTTGGATGTTAAACAAGTATAAAGATTATTTTCAAAACTCTCATCACGCTTGGGCGATGCCAGTTGTCGCTGAGACATATGACGGCGTGCTAAATGATATAAATAAACAGATTATTACCTCTGAGCATACGATTTCTGCCCTCGACTCCGCCCAGTCAGGTTATTTAAAAGAAGGATCTTCGGGTGGCGGAAATGGGATGATCTGTTACGACTTCAAGGGTGGAACCGGAACTTCATCAAGGCTGGTAAAGATTGGTTTTGAAAATTACACCATAGGTGCTTTAGTACAAGCAAATCATGGTATTCGACCGTGGTTAAATATTCTAGGCAAACCTATCGGAAAACTAATGTCGGAAAATACTATTTTGGAAAAAGAGGCTGGATCCATTATCGCCATTATTGGAACTGATGCCCCCCTATCTGCTTTGTCGCTTCGTCAAATAGCTAAACGCGCTGCGATAGGTGTAGGAAGAGGCGGATCAGCAGGAGGAAATAGTTCGGGAGATATATTCCTAGCGTTTTCGGTGGGAGATGAGCAACCGATAAAACAAACGTCTAAAATAATTTTAAATCGAAAAGAGATGAACCCGGAGCATATAGACCCGTTGTATTTATCCGCCATCGAATGTGTTGAGGAAGCCGTTATCAATGCTCTAGTAGCCGGGGAAGATGTTGAAACATTTAAACCAAAAGGACAGATTTGCAGAGCTTTAAATTTAAAAGAGTTAAAAAAATATTTTTAATTAATTTTAAATGTTAAAAATTTCCAGTAAATTAATTTTAGATGAATAAGAATTGAAGAGCTCCTGATGGAAAATGAAAAAGATATTGAAACAGTAGATGCGTCCTTGCGCTTCCAAGACAGTCTTCCAATTACCTCTGATGAACTTTTAGACAATTGGGAAATTGAATATAAACTTTATTCTCACAAGCCATTGAGGACGGTCTCTGAATCAAAAGATGTTCAAAACCAGTTTTTACAAACCTCAGAGGGCGGTGGGCATATTAAAAACCTGTATCTAAGAGATCATAAAAAACATAATATATTACTAGTAACGGAACAGGATAGAAAAATTGATTTAAAAGTATTAAAAACTAAATTGGCAACGGGTCGACTTTCTTTTGGTTCAGCCGAAAGGTTGTTAGAAAATCTAGGAGTTCGTCCAGGTGCTGTTACCCCCTTATCCATGATAACGGGTATCAAAAAGGGTGTAACACTCTTTATCGAATCCGAACTAAAGTACAGCTCCTATATATATGCTCACCCACTTGTAAACGATCGGACAATAGGTATTACTATTCCAGCCTTAGAACAATTTTTTGAAAAAATAAATGTAGATGTAAATTGGATAGATCTTGATGATCTTAGCTAACTAATTCAAAAAGATAGACCAGCGTTATCTTTGTTCAAAATGCCAGTTATCGTTAATCCAAGGTTTAATATTTACTCTAGAAAGAGGTTCTTTCCCTAAAATATGATCGCTGGCTTTCTCAGCCACCATAAGCGTCGGTCCATTGATATTTCCATTCGTGATTTGTGGAAAAATACTACTGTCAGCCACGCGTAAAGAATCTACACCAATGACTTTCGTTGTAGGATCCACTACCGCTAATGGATCATCTTTATGTCCCATTTTGCATGTGCCGCTTGGATGATAAGCGCTCTCCACATTCTCTTTAATAAATCTGTCAATATCTTTATCACTTTGAATCGCGCTACCCGGTTGAATTTCAGTTTTTAAAAAAGGTTCAAAGGCCTTTTGAGAAAAAATTTCCCGTGTAAGTCTAACAGCCCGCCGAAAATCTTCCCAGTCTTTTTCTTTTGACATATAATTAAATAAGATTTTCGGAGCAATATTGGGATCATTCGATTGCAATGTGACCTCGCCTCTGGATTCGCTTCGCATAGGCCCCACATGAGCTTGGAAACCGTGACCCTCAGCAGCAGCTCGACCATCATACCTTACTGCGATTGGTAAAAAATGATATTGAAGGTCTGGGTATTTTACACCCTTCGATGACCTTATAAACGCAGCACTTTCAAACTGATTTGACGCCCCAGGTCCTTTTTTAGTTAATAGCCACTGCAAGCCCACCCATGCTTTACCAAAAAAATGCCAATATTTATATAAAGTAATTGGCTGTGAAGCCGCCATTTGAATATAAACTTCGAGATGATCTTGGAGATTTTTTCCGACGCCCTGTCGGT
The DNA here is from genome assembly GCA_049602715.1 of Paracoccaceae bacterium. Taxonomy (GTDB): domain Bacteria; phylum Pseudomonadota; class Alphaproteobacteria; order Rhodobacterales; family Rhodobacteraceae. The sequence goes on from JBMYRX010000024.1 coordinate 8,587, forward strand.
CGGCGACCACTTTTATTCCATGTTCTTTCAAATGTTGTGCCGGACCTATACCTGACAACATTAAAAGCTTAGGTGAATTAATTGAAGAACTTGATATTATAACTTCTCGACGAGCCTTTATAATTTCAACTTTTTTATTACGCTCTATCTCAACTCCAATAGCTTTTCCATCCACGACAACTATTTTCCGAGCAAAACCTTTTAATAGGGTACAGTTTTTAAATTTCAGGGCCGGTTTAAGATACGCATTTGCAGCAGACCAGCGCCTACCCTTGAAGATAGTTTGATCCATAGGGCCAAAGCCTTCTTGCTTAAAACCATTATAATCTTCTGTTACTTGATACCCCGCCTGACGCCCAGCACTAACAAAAGCCTTTACGAGAGGATTTTTTCTCTTTCCCCGCGTAACATGTAATGGGCCACTCGAGCCCCGCCAATCCATATCTCCCCCATGTCCAGCTGAATCCCAACATTCCATTCTTCTAAAATACGGTAGTATATCGGCATAAGACCAACCCACCGCTCCCATTTCTTCCCACTTATCAAAATCCAGTGCATGGCCTCGAACATATACCATTCCATTTATACTTGAGGACCCACCAATAACTTTCCCACGAGGACAGACCATTCTACGGCCATCCAAAAAAGGTTCAGGTTCGGACACATACCCCCAATCGTAACGTTTCATATTCATTGGAAAGCTCAGAGCTCCAGGCATTTGGATCAGTGGGCCAAAATCACTACCCCCATATTCGATAACGATTACTGAAGCTCCATACTTACTTAACCGATATGCTAAAGCACACCCCGCACTACCCGCACCTACAATTACAAAATCAGCCTGCATATCCACCTCGTTTAACAGAAGAGAAGATCTAACACGTTATTTATTCTCTTTGAATAAAAATATGTAAATGTTTTACTCAGGATTAGGGACTAATAAGTATTTTTCTTCTGGAATTTTAACTATACCTCTAATATTGAGACTTGTTCGATCAGAAGATTGAAGAGACGAAATAGCGTTTTCTACCGCAGAAAAAACTAATTGAGGGTCATTTTCTCTAGAGGTAATATAGGGAAGACCAGGCGTGACCGGTTCGGTTGCCGCAAGAACCCTCAGGTTCGAGGAAAAAGTGTCGTAAGTTTTAATAAGTTTCCACGACAAAGCATCAATCGCACAAATATCCGCTTTACCTCCCGCCACCATTGACGCGGACTGCCTATGACTAAAGGATTGGACTCTATTTGAAAAAATTAACCCTAGCTTATTAAGATGATTTAAAGGTGCTGCAAAACCCGATTGAGAATTTTCTTCGTTAAAAACAAAAACTGCATCACAATAATTTATTAAAGAACAACGGCTATCATCCTTACGTACCACAAAATAACTACAATAGTAGCCTTCTGGAAAAATGCCGATATCATATATTGGTGTGCCAACTAGTTGGACTTTATTATGTAGAAACTTTCGATACGGCATTCCGCAGGTCTGACTAAAAACTAACTCAGGATCATTCCATACTTGCATCTCTTCTTTATCCAGGGAAAGCTGATTAGGCGCGGCAATACCTTTCTGTATTAATTGGGCGCTTATTAATGACCAAAACCTTCTATGTGCTTGTTCAAGCTCTGGACGAGCATACATTTGTAAGCTTGCAATCATTCAATTTCCAATTTCTTATTTAGTGAGCTATTAATCTTACCTAAGATTTACCATCAATGCTTTTCACATAATCTTTATTAAAGGATAGATAACCATCTTTTGTATTTAGTAAATGCTGTGTCATAAGTTTATTAAGTTCAGGTAATTTATGGAATGGGACTGTAGGATAGGTATGATGCTCTATATGTAAGGGCATATTCCAAGCTATGAACATAATAAATCGATTTGTAAAAGTGGTACGAGTATTTTCAAACATATTCGCTACATATGGACATAAACCATGCTCTGCCAAGAGATAAAACCTTAGGAAAGGTTGCCCGACCAATAAAGGAAAAATCCAGCCCCATAACAAGAAATAAGAACCCGAACCATAAGCGATAAAAAATATCAATCCATAGACAATGATTAAAAGACGGGATTCCCAAATGATGTGGTTTCCTCTCTTATTGGGAATAAAATCGACGTCATAATAACCAAACGAGTTTTTTAAAAGTGTTTTAAAATGCCCATACCAAGTAGGAATACCAGACACATGCCCAATATAGCTAATCCAAGAGTTAGGTTTCTTAACCTCTAATTCGGGATCTTTTCCCGGTACCTGAGTATATCGATGATGCGCTAAGTGAAAGTATTTGAACCAACTCGGTGGAAGAAATAATATAAAACCACAAAAATACGCGACAATATTATTAAGCCATCGAGTTCGAAATGGTGTCTGATGAACAGTTTCATGTAATAAGGTGAAGAGGAAAACCACTATAACACCTTGAGGTAAAAGGAGTATCTGCCAACCAGGTATTTTCGAATAAATCAACATTGAAAAAATAAAAATTAGTGATAAGTGTTTTGCCAAATGCTTTAAACTGGGGCCGTCGTCTAGCTCAGTGAGACGTTTTTTAGTCGCCAATGGCAAAGATTTTAAAAAATCGATATGATTAATAGAAGAAATGGTTAACCTCTAATCGTTTAACTATTAGCTCTTTCAAGAGCTTGTTCAAGATCATCTATGAGATCACTTGTTTCTTCAATTCCAATTGACAATCTTAAAAGATTTGGATGTACGGGAAAGTCTGGACCAGAAACAGTAGCTCTATGCTCAATTAAGCTCTCAACACCTCCCAGGGATGTTGCAGGGTAAAACACATTACAAAACCGTGTAACATCAATGGCAGTTTGTTCACTACCCTTTACAATGATAGACATCATACCGCCATAAAGACCCTCAGTTTGCACTTTTTGTATTTCATGGTCTGGATGACTTCGTAAACCAGGATACAGGACAGTTTCGACAAATTTATGATCCTTAAAATGACTTGCTATTCGGAGAGCATTTTCAGTAGCCTTTTCGACTCTTAAAAATAGCGTGCGCATACCCCTGATTAGTAAGAACGCGTCAAAAGACTGTAACACTGTTCCTTGAAGCTTTCTTATAAGAGCGATGTCCTCCCAATATGAACCTAATTCCCGAACCGAAAGAGCTCCAGCAGTTACATCAGAATGACCATTCAAATATTTTGTTGCCGAATGCATTGAAATATCTGAACCAAAATTTAATGCCTTTGTTGCACATGGAGGTGTCCCAGTACAATCCGTCAGAAGCTTTGCTCCAGACTCATGAGCTATATCAGCAGCTTTCTTTATATCAGTTACCGCCCAATCAGGATTATTTGGAGTTTCAGCCCAAACCAATGCGGTATTATCTCTGATAACCTCACTCAATTCGTTGATATCTCCAGCCTCGTAATAAGAAACCTCCAAACGACCTTTTTGTTCATAGGTCTTAAATTGATGTAAAACTCCATGATACATAGCCCTTGGCACTACGACATGTGATTTTTCTTCAAGGTGATCAATTACAGCTGTTGCGGCCGACATTCCAGATGAGAAAAGTAGCGTATCCTCAGCCTCTTCCAGATCCGCTATCATAGCCTCCGCATGTGATGTAGTCTCATTACCATCCCTTTTATACCAATAGGGCTTTCGAGTTTCATAGTTTTCATCTCGAGCGAAGGTCGCAGATGACTGAATTGGCGGAATAATCGCTCCTGTTTCAGGATCTAAATACCTCAAAGCCTGAGCGACTCTCGTTTTAGCTGAAAGCTTTTGATTAGACTTTACCATTTTTAAACCCTCTTAATTATCTGAAGTTTCGTTTATTCTATACTCCAAATCGGTGCTGTATCAAACTCATTTCTCCACACAACATAGGCCATAACAGGGTGAGATAGAGTTTCCAAGGCATGCGGTTGGTTTGAAGGGTGGAAGGCATGATCGCCAGGATTCAAAATCTTAGGAGCTCTTTTATCAAGTGAAAACTTTGCTTTACCGGCAAGCACTACATAGATTTCTTCCGCAGGATGTTGATGCCATGGGTAATATACTCCAGAGGGTTGATAAACAACAAAACTACGCATCTTATTACTAGAAAAGGGCGCATCTCTACCAATAATTTCATAGCATGCAAACCTATCCAGAAACTCGTTTCCTATGTTCGTTCCTTTATAAGTCTCTCGCCAAATCACGTCTGCGGCAGAATCAACTATCGCATCACATAATTTTTTATAATTATTAGAAAACAAACCTTTTTCTTTAATCAAAACTTCAGCGGCTGGCACCCAATGTGGTTCTATAATTTTTGGAACGATATCACTTGGGAAATCTATGAAGTCTTTTAATCCTTTGTGACCCTCATGAAGTTTTTTCACTTCCTCATACAAAATTTCAATATTTTCCATCACTTATCCCATTAATGTTATTAGAAAATCATTACTATAGAACGCTATATCCCAAATTTTAAGCGCACAATCATTTTTTAAAATTAATACTTCCAGAGGACTACTGCGTTGGATCTAATATTTTAGATTTGACCTCATTCGTTATGCATGAAATGACACAGGGATGAATTTATTAGCTGCAAATAAATCTCCACATCTAATAACTTTGATTTTACTTACAGCAGCATCCGTATTATCTCTAAATATGTTCTTACCCTCCTTAACAAATATGGCTGAGGAGTTTAACGTTTCCTACAAGATAATGAATATCTCCATCGCTGGTTATTTAGCGATCACGGCTGTTTTACAAGTTATTTTTGGTCCCTTATCGGATAGATACGGTAGAAGACCTGTTTTGTTAACAGGCCTTTTAATATTTTCTTTAGCCTCTCTCTGCTGCGCCTTAGCAACAAATATATGGATATTTTTAATCTTAAGAATTTTTCAAGGTTCGATTATATCAGGAATGGCTCTATCTCGGGCAATAATTCGAGATATGATGGATCCAAAAGATGCTGTTAAAGTAATGGGTACTATTGCCATGGCAATGGCTATAGCACCAATGTTAGGACCTATTGTTGGTGGTCTTTTTGATGAATTATTTGGTTGGCGAACAACCTTTTGGTTTTACCTTACCTTAGGATTATTTTTGTTTATACTGGCATGGTTAGATCTTGGAGAAACTAATAAAAACCCTTCTCCTACTTTCGGGAAGCAATTTTCTACGTATCCATTCCTTCTAAAATCAGGAATGTTTTGGGGGTACTCTATATGTGCCTCCTTTGGAATCGCATGTTTTTTTGCTTTCTTAAGCGGAGCACCACTAATTGCTAATAAAATTTTAAATTTGCCCTCATCCCATTTGGGGTTTTATATCGGTTCTATCACCGGTGCTTTTTTCTTGGGCAGTTTTGCTTCCAACCTTTTTATTAATAGGGTCGGTCCAGTAAATATGGTGATATATGGAAGAGCTGTCTCTGTCTTTGGCCTATCTGTAGGACTGATAGCTGTTTTATCGGGAATTATTTCACCCCTATCGATATTTGGCGCCACTTTATTTATAGGTTTAGGGAATGGAATGTCCGTACCTAGCTGTAACGTTGGAGTTATGAACGTAAAACCTGATTTAGCTGGCAGCGCATCAGGATTAAACGGAGCGATGGGTGTAGGCACTGGTGCTTTGTTGGCAACGATAATGGGAGCACTTTTAACAGAAAGTAACGGAGCCTATGGTTTTTTAACTTTTCTGTTAGTTGCTAAATTGATCAGCTTACTTGCCGCTTTGTACATATATTACTTAGACAAAAAAATACAAAATAGTAATTGTCCTAGTTAAATATTCCAGGTGAGTGTATCACCATGTTTTTACTATAGCTTTTGAGAGTAACGTCTCTAATGAAGCCTTGGAAATAGGACGAGGGTTAGTCGGCAAACAAATATCTTCAAGTATCATTTCAGTCAACTTTCCAATATCTTGCTTTCTTACCCCTAATTCACAAACTTTAACTGATGGAAGGCAAGTTTTATGCCACTTCCTTCTGGAGACATAATAACTTTTTAAAAATATATAAAAACGCGCAAAAAAAACCAAAAGATTACTTAATAAGCTACACCAGTTATCAACCCCATGAGCAGTTGAAACTAATACTTACTCTTTCCTCATTGGACAGATTCATGGGCACTTCATGACGCAACCAACTCTCCCATAAGATTATATTACCAACTTTTGGCTCCAAATAGACAAAACTTTTTAGTTCTGACCTAGTATCTTCCTTACGCGGTGGAGCTGCCATCATCATAGACAACCTTGGATCCTCAAATTTAATTGCTCCAGATTCCTTCGGCACTTTTACGTATGTAGTTCCACTTATAACACTATGCGGATGAAGGTGAGAGGTGTGGACACCACCAGGAGGTAAGATATTAATCCATAATGAATCTAGAGTGAGCTTTTTACCACTTAAATCAAATTGTAAATCTATAACAAAATTTTCTATATGTTTATTAATTATCTTAGTTAGATCTTCAAAGATTGGAAAACGCCATGCTAAATCATTCAATGACGCATAACTCGTGTATCCTGGGAAGTTATTCTCTTCACACCAATTTTGACCCGCTATGTCATCTTCAGCTATCGAGCTACAATGTCCTGCAAGATCAAGCATATCAATTTTCTTACCAGATTGGTCAAGCGACGCATCATAGATAGGTGTTACAAAAAAGGATTTAATATTTGACATGTTTGATTGATAGCTTAGAGAACAAATTAGATAAAGAGTAAAGATATCAAACAAATACGAACGTAGCAAACATAGGATTATAGATAATGGTAACTACCAACACTTTAGAAATTGGACACAGGCCATGGGGTAGATATGAAGTCTTGGTTGAACAATCGGGGTACAAAGTCAAACGGATCATTGTTCTACCGAAGGAGAAACTCTCTTTGCAGTCACATAATCAAAGAGTTGAACATTGGATAGTAGTCTCCGGCGAAGCCACGATAACGGTTGATGATAAAGTTTCAATATTATTAGTCGACCAGTCTACTTATATTCCCAACCGTACAAAGCATCGGTTAGAAAACAATACCGACAAAGAATTAGTCATAATAGAAGTCCAGCTTGGAGACTATCTCGGAGAAGACGACATTGAACGTTTTGATGATATCTATAGCCGCATATGACCCTTAAATCACTTCACAAGTAATCAGTTAAGTGACTTAAGGGCCCTTAATCTACTCTCTTACGACAGAGATATTTGCTATCTCTGAGAAATCACCAATAGGGAGCTTTACGTCAATAGTTGATCCATCTTTTTTAAGAACCTTAACTACAAGACTTTGAGAGAGCGCTTCGCTTTTAAGTTTTTTCTGTAGAGCGACACTACTCGCAACCTCTTCATCCGTTTTCGGTCGTAGTCTTGAAGGAGATACATCGATCTTAAAGGCATCATCTTCTCCAAAAATAACGAAATCTTCAACTTGATAGAGAGTCTCGGCTTTCCCAATTAGCTTATCCTTGAAAGTTTCGCCAGTGATCGTGAATGGCTCTGATCTCCACTTATGTACAAAACCCGTACGGTCATCATCCTTAAATTCAAATGAATAAAAATATTCTGCCCTTTGAAATTGACTGCTAAGCGTTTTCTTAATCTTGTCAGTCGATTTCTCATTAAGCGCTAACTCTTTAACATCTCCAAGGGTATATCTTTTTTGAATATCAGCAGATATTCGGCTATAAAACTCTTGATCACCATTGTCTTTTATAAATGCTAAGGTTCCATTTACTACAAGTGCCCCTACATACTCAGTGTAACCAATTTTAATCGCACCTGTCCCAGGGGAATATTCCCAGACTTTATTAGCAGAGAGTTTACCTTCTGTTGTCGTCAAATGAACCCCTTTAAGTTCTCCAAAGACAGGCCTAAATTTATGTGTTCGAAGAGTTCCATAATATGTCTTACCCCAATCACCAGATAGTAACTCGTTGAAAAACTCTTCTCTTTGAGTTTTTATATCAGTTGCAACTAATGGTTCCGCTTTTTTTGAAAATCTAAAAACAATGAATTTGTCTCGTTCATTTAAACCTATGAAGTAATTTTCACTTACTCGACCTTCTACAACAACGGATCGTCCAATTTTTAAAACACCAGACGAGACACCCCACGATTGCAAGTTTTCTGGACTTCCGTCTTGCTTAAGATACTCCAAGACACCTGAGTCCGCAGAGAAAGTGGGCTTAAATCTTGCAATTGCGCCGTCTTCCGAAGTAACCCATTCGTTAGCAATCAACTTATCTAAAAATGCAGTTTCATTATCTTTAAGAGTAACCGATTGAGAGTCATCTTTTGGTTTTGTTTTCAGAAACTCTACTCCGTCACCAAAACTCGGATTAAGAAATATTTTTGAGTCATTATCTAACCCAAGCGTGTAACTGCTATATCCGAGTTTAACCTTGATTTCTCCAGATTTTTCTTCCCAGCTACCAGCTTCTACAGAGCCATCCTCTTTAATTTGAAGAATAGGTCCCTGTCCAGCCTTGAAACCGTCTAATATGTCCAATCTAAGTTTTTGATCCTTGTTTTCCCAAACTCCATAAATTCGTGAATCTGACAAACCCATCGATGAAATTGACAGGATTAGTGTGAAGAATATGATAAAAATTCGCATAATATATTTCCTATTGATTTTGTTAAATTACATTATTACCGTTTATCGAGATTAATTATCAAAATAAACAAAAACTACAAGAGCAGTGTAGATTTTTTCCGATATGTTTACGTAGGAGAACGGAGACTATTAAATAGTCTCCGTTCAAACTTCAGGGAGGACGATATTATAATTATAAAAAGTATACTAATTTTTTGAGAATTCAGGATAGGCTTCCATTCCTAACTCACTGATATCTAATCCTTTTATCTCCTCGTCCTCAGAAACTCTTAACCCCAAAACGGCACGTAAAACTATCCATATAGCAAAAGAAACAGAAATCGTGAAAACCCCAATAATAAAGATAGAATATAGTTGAACGCCGAGCGAGGCATCACTATTCGTGAACACTACTGCAATGGTACCCCATATTCCTGCGAATAGATGAACTGGGATCGCTCCAACGACATCATCAATTTCAAACTTATCTAGAAGAGGAACCCCGAAAACAACAATGAAACCACCAAAAGCACCTAGAAGAGTTGCCTCCCCTAGTGTTGGTGTGAGTGGCTCCGCCGTTATTGTAACAAGACCAGCAAGCGCTCCATTCAGAATCATAGTAAGATCGGCTTTTTTATAAAAGAACTGTGTTAAAATTAGGGCGCAGACAGCACCACCAGCTGCAGCTGCGTTCGTATTTGCAAAAATTCTAGAAATATCAGCGACATCCGAAATCGATCCCATTGCCAGTTGAGAACCCCCATTGAAACCGAACCAACCCAACCATAATATGAACGTTCCCAATGTAGCTATCGACAGATTAGAACCAGGTATTGGGATTACCTTCCCAGCTTTGTATTTGCCAAGCCTCGGACCAAGAATTAAAGCACCAGATAGGGCTGCCCATCCTCCTACAGAATGAACAACGGTCGAGCCTGCAAAATCTAAGAAACCCATTTTATCAAGAAAGCCGCCCCCCCATTTCCAAGAAGCTTGTAGAGGGTATATAAAACCAGTCAAAATTACTGTAAAAATGAGAAATGGCCATAGTTTAATCCGTTCTGCTAAGGCACCTGAAACGATAGAAGCAGCAGCAGCACAAAACGTTAATTGGAAAAAGAAGTCAGAGCCAGTACTTGCATATGAATAATCATCCACATCTGACGCACTTACACTTACGGGCTCTAAAACACTTAAAGCTGGGAAAACAGCCGAAAAATACCCATCTAAAGCCCAATCTCCTAGTGGGTACATTAAATTATAGCCAATCAGATAATAAATTATTGATGCTAGAGAAAATAACGAGATGTTTTTTGTTAATTGCATAGTCACATTTTTTGATCTAACCAAGCCTGCCTCAAGCATTGTAAATCCGGCAGCCATCCAGAATACTAAAAATCCACTTACTAAAAATAGTAAGGAATTTAAAATAAAAACTGTGTCGGTAGGCACGCCTGATGTGGTTTGTGCAGCACTTCCAACCGAAGGTATCAAAAACATTAGAAGGACTACCAGGTAATTAATCATAAACTCTCCTTAATGTTCCAATTATTTTAAAGTTCATCGGAATTTTGATTAAAATTTTGTTGTTACGTGCATTTCTATTTCCACTACCGTAACCGGATCTCAATAAATTTTTCAGCAATAATGACAGAAAACTTATTAAAAAAACAAATTTTAATCTATTTTATAGGCATTTGATTATTATTTAATCATTATTTTAATAATTGAATAAAAAAATAATTGTATTATCACTTGTTTTTATACAACCAAACTCGTTTGTTATTTGAGAGATAAACCATGAAGAAAATTATTCTAAGGTCAGAACAATGATAAAAAAATTTGATCCATCAACAGCCTTACTGTTGATCGATGTCCAAAAGGGAGTAAACGACACCGCCTATTACGGTGGTCCTAATGGTAGAAGAAATAACCTTGATGCAGAAACTAATATACTTTCCTTGTTAAATGCATGGCGAACTTCAACACGGAAGGTTGCCTTTAGGAAACACGACTCTATTGAAAAAAAATCACCCCTTAAGCTAAGCCTTGAAAGTGGACAACAATTAGGAGGCATGGAGCCCCAACTGGGTGATATTGTTGTTGAGAAAAGTGTAAATAGTGGTTTTATTGGAACTTCATTAGAATTGGAACTGCGTCGAGCCGGGATTCAACGGCTCGTTGTCGTAGGTTTTTTCACGAATATCTGTGTTGAAACAACGGTTCGTATGTCTGGGAATATGGGTTTTGACACGTATTTAGTTCATGATTCATGTGCCACTATGAATAGTATTGGCCATGATGGTACAGATTACGACCCAGACTTAGTTCATAATATGGCAATCGCCAGTTTACACGGTGAATTCTGCACTGCAATTACCACTAAAGATGCTCTTCATTTATGCACCCAAAATGCTAATTCTTTAAATCGTGAGCAAGGCAACGAATAGTGTTTGGTGTCTCTTCAATGACTGCCAGGTTGTACAAAGTTGCAGTAATGCGACCGGGGAGGTCCTTGATAGATGCTGACCCGGATCTTTGGCATTACGGACCGTTATTTGATCCTAATCTTATTAAAGGTATTCACGCCTCTTTTGTACAAATTTTGAAAAATAACGATATTGAAATATATTGGATTGAACAACATGGCCACAATATAGCAGATGCAGTTTTTACGTATGACGCGTCGCTAATGACACCTTCTGGAGCTATTTTAATGTCTCCAGGAAAAAAACTTAGGTTAGGTGAACAAAAAATTCATCAAAAGTTTTATGAAAATTTAAACATTGATATAATCGGCTCTATAAAAAACAAAGGACGTGCTGAGGCAGGAGATACCCTTTGGCTTGATAACAATACACTATTAATTGGTAGAGGGTTTCGAACCAATAATGAAGGTATCTACCAACTAAAAAAAATCATTACCCCAATGGGAATAAAAGCACATGTCTTTGATTTACCAACTCACCTAGGACCAGATGCCTGCTTACATTTAATGTCACTTATAAGTCTTGTTGATACATCCACAGCTTTGGTATGTATGGAGCTGCTCCCCACTGATCTTTTAAAACTCCTTAAAAATAGAGGTTTTAGATTAATTGAGGCTCCATATCAAGAATTTGAAGCAAGTAATACCTTAAGCACCAACGTTTTGGCTTTAAAACCGGGATCCTGTATTATGCTAGATGGGTTACCCCAAACTAAAAAGGCTCTGTTAGATGCTGGAATAAAAATACAGGTTTTTGATGGAGATGCTTTGTGCATCGGCTGTGAAGGAGGGCCAACCTGTCTTACTCGTCCGTTACTAAGATTATAGAAAACCTGATTAAAATATCTGATAACCTGTTGGTAGAATATCTTAAAAAGTTAGTAGAATTGACAATTTAACACAAAATAGTAACTCTTTAACTATTTTAGGAGAAAAGAGGTTCAAATGCCGACTACGAACGATATCATTGCAGGAGGTTGTTCATGTGGGCAAGTTCGCTATGAATTAAGAAAAGAACCCATGTTTATCCACTGCTGTCACTGCCACTTATGTCAACAGCAAACTGGTTCAGCATTTATTACTCATGCTTTTATTGAGGAATCAAACTTCCATTTAAAGTCAGGTGATTTGCGTTCATGCCAAGGGCCATCAGGTTCTGGAGGAAAGCACAGAATTGAAGCATGTAATAACTGTAGTGCAGCAATAGTAAGTTATTTCGGTCCGACTAATCATTTGGCAATTATAAAAGTTGGAACATTCGACAATCCAAGCATTATATCGCCAAACGCTCATATTTTTACCGAGTCTGCAGTAAATTGGATAAAAATACCGGACGAAGTAAAGTGTTACGAACAATTCTACAATTTTAAGGATGCTTGGCCAAGAGAGGCGTTTGAAAGATTACACGAGGTTAGAAAACTTCAAAATCAATTATAATGTATCTATATCTTATAAATAATACTTTTGATAAAAAGAAATAATGAGTTCAACAACGGTTAAAAGAAATACTGATGAAAACAAATATTTTAAAGAGAAAATCTACACCAAGGGAGCTACTCAGTTACCGGACCGATAAGTTAGCCCCTAGCTTAATTCGGGAGATTTCGGAACAAGCATACGGAATACCAGATATAATCCCGTTATGGTTTGGTGAGGGTTGTTGGCCTACCTCTGAGATAGCTATCCAAGCTGTGAATCAAGCCCTTGCGGATAATGATCACTTTTACCAACCCAATAGTGGAAAGCTAAATTTGCGGCAAGAAATTTGTGATTATTATGAGAGAGTTTACGATTTGCAAATTACCCTACCGAATATCACCGTAACCGCGTCGGGCATGAATGGACTAGCACTGGTCGCTCAAGCATTAATTTCTCCCAGGGATCGGGTTGTTGCTATAGAACCTTCTTGGCCAAATATTGCCGAAACATTCCGTATTAGTGGAGCTGAGATTTCCGTTATCTCACTCCAAACTAACAATGGTAAGTGGGAGTTGGACTTGGATAAATTTCTCAGTTTAATCACATCCAACACTAAAGCTGTTCTAATAAATTCACCTAATAATCCAACTGGTTGGACCATGTCTTCAGAGGATCAAAAACGAGTTTTGGAGCACTGCCGTAGAACTGAAACTTGGATCGTCGCCGATGATGTATACTCAAGACTTTGTTATAACGGATCATACGCCCCGAACTTTTTACACATTTGCGAGCCAGATGATCTTGTAATATCTGTCAATAGCTTCTCAAAAGCATGGTCAATGACCGGTTGGAGATTGGGTTGGATCACTGCCCCAAAAGAATTAGAGTCTGTATTTGCCATGCTTACTGAGTTTAATATAGCTGGTCCATCTGGTTTTATTCAGGCCGCAGGCGCAAAAATACTTAAAGATGGCGAAGGAGAAGTTAAGAAACTGCAAGGACGGTTGTCAGCAGCGCTCAATCTTACTGAAAAAAGATTGCGAAAGATCCCAAATATTTCTTTTGTAAAACCAGAGGGAGCTTTTTACAGTCTTTTTCGAGTTGACGGTGTTGAGGACAGTTTACAACTTGCGAAAGATTTATGTCTTAAAGCAAAGGTGGGTTTAGCACCAGGCATAGCATTTGGTCCAGACGGGGAAGGTTGCCTACGATTATGTTACGCCCAGCCTTTAAATGTACTAGACTCAGCTTTTGATCGACTTGAAAATTACTTCTCATCGCTGTAGCCAGTATCCGCATTATGGTATTATTGGCATAAAAAATACTCCTCGGACTTTAGGGTTTTGAAGACTTCTTGGGGTTCTTTACATCAATTAAAGGATAATTATGTTTCGATTTTTTGAAAATCTGGTGGACCCTTATACAAAGTATCAAAATACTGATATCCCTCCTAACAGACTATTTCCATTTATGTGGCAATATTCTCAACCATTCAAAAAGGTATTTCTTTGGGCAGCAATTACATCAACTGTCGTCGCATTCGTTGAGATCGCACTTATTTATTATATGGGTTGGATTATAGATATTTTATCTGTGGATCCAAAACAGATTTGGCTTCAACACGGAACATTTTTAATTTTTTTAGCAATTTTTATAATTCTGATACGTCCTACCATACATATTATAAATGTTGCCTTAATGAACAACACTATTTTACCCAATTATGCGACTCTGTATCGGTGGCGGGCACACAGACATGTGTTACGTCAATCTGTTGGATGGTTTGAAAATGATTTTGCTGGAAGAATAGCCAATAGAATTATGCAAACACCCCCCGCTGCTGGGGAGGCCGTATTTCAAATTTTTGATGCAATAACTTTTGCGCTAGCCTATCTTATAGGAGCTTGGATAATGCTGGCGCAAGCCGATTGGCGACTCTCTTTACCTCTAATTCTATGGTTTATCTTGTACGCGTTACTTACGCGTTGGACAGTCAAACGCGTTGGACCGGCGTCTAAAGCATCATCAGACGCAAGATCAACCGTTACTGGTAGGGTAGTTGATTCTTATACTAATATTCACTCAGTAAAAATGTTTGCCCAAGGTCAGTCTGAGTTAGATTATGCAAAAGAAGCAATTGAAAACACAAGGAAAACTTTCCAAGCTGAGATGCGAATTTCAACAAAACAAGAACTTGGGTTGGTAATATTAAATGGTTTACTAGTTGTGGGTGTGGTGGGTTGGGCATTACTCTTATGGGCTCAAGCGGAAGCCAGCGTTGGGATTGTAGCTGCTGCTGCTGCACTTACTTTACGCTTAAATGGAATGACAGGATGGATAATGTGGGCTCTTTCTTCTTTTTTTCGCCAATTAGGAGTAGTTTCAGAGGGGATGGAAACCATTTCCAACCCTATAGAAATGGTTGATGCAAAATATGCTAAACCATTAAAAATTACTAAGGGTTTGATCGAATTCCAGGATTTGTCACATCATTATGGACGTAAAAGTGGTGGGCTTTCAAACGTCTCTTTAACAATCATGCCTGGGGAGAAAATTGGTCTGGTCGGCAAATCCGGTGCTGGTAAGTCCACTCTTCTAAAGTTACTACTTAGGTTTTATGAAGTAGAGACAGGAGATATTTTAATTGATAGTCAGAGTATCTCCTCTGTAACTCAAGACAGCCTTCGAAGAGGAATTGGAATGGTTCAGCAGGAAGGCTCATTACTCCATCGTTCAATTCAGGAAAATATACTCTACGGGCGGGAAGAGGCCTCATGGGAAGACATGATTAATGCTGCGAAGAAAGCAAAAGCACATAATTTTGTTAAGAATTTAAGTGATATGGAGGGTCGGACTGGATATCAAGCTCACGTAGGCGAAAGAGGCGTTAAACTTTCAGGAGGGGAACGACAAAGAATTACTCTTGCAAGGGCAATATTAAAGGATGCTCCAATCTTATTATTGGATGAAGCTACCAGCGCTCTTGACAGTGAAGTTGAAGCGGAAATACAAAAAACGCTTTATAGTATGATGGAAGGGAAAACCGTTGTAGCGATCGCTCATCGGCTATCTACAATTGCAAAGATGGACAAGATATTTGTTATCGACAAAGGATCAATCGTTGAAACGGGAACTCATACAGAGTTACTTGCAAAGAAAGGGTTATACGAAAGTTTCTGGGCACATCAGTCGGGGGGCTTTATCAATATATCAGAGAAGTAAGCTAGGACCTTGCTAGCATAAAACGATCAAAAAAGTTTGTTATAGCATGATATCCGTCGATTGGTACTATGTGAGAAACATATTGATCAGGCCTTATAATAACAACGCAACCTTTACTTCTATCAACTCCTCGGAGGTCAAAAATATTGTTTTTCTCATCAACCTCAGGACAGTAAGCTTTTTCGTAATCAATGAGATTATAACAACCCTTACTTGGTCTTAAAAGTGACGGTAGACTAAAAAAATCATGAGTACAGTGCATTTCTTGAAAAATACATCTCACATCAATGACAGAGTCTATATCAGAACCCTTTGGTGTGAATTTAATTATGGGTGATGTTTTATCTTGCTCTAAATAATCACACAGCTCAGTTATACCAGCGCTGCCAGAAAAAATAAAAAGACGCCAACGGCCGTCGGCCTTTATAATATGTCCAAGTTGACACGGTTTTGCATCAGCCAATCTTATAACTGGAGCCGAATGAAACCTCATACCAATGGGGAACCCAGAAGCTAGATGTTGAAAAACAGGCTCTCCT
The DNA here is from genome assembly GCA_049602715.1 of Paracoccaceae bacterium. GTDB lineage: Bacteria > Pseudomonadota > Alphaproteobacteria > Rhodobacterales > Rhodobacteraceae. The sequence continues at coordinate 24,842 of JBMYRX010000024.1, forward strand.
TGAATTATTGTAGCCGGATAGCGAGTTTCTGTTCCTGCTGTATATCGACCATGTTTTACAAAATATTTTTTAAATTCCTCTGGATCAACGCCACTTGGCTTAAATTCACTCTTTGGAGCTGTACTAAACATTTCAGCAAACTCTCGATCAAAATCTATTAATTCTTTTGCGATATTTTGCCTTTCAATAGAATAAGTTTTGAGTAATTCTGGTCTGGATTGTCCCCTCAGAACAGCAGCAATCTTCCAACCTAAATTAAAAGTATCTGCCATTGAAACATTCATGCCCTGGCCAGCTTTTGGACTATGAGTATGGCAGGCATCGCCAGCTATAAAAACTCTCGGCTTATCAACTTTACCCTCTCCAGTATCATCAAACCTTTCAGACAAACGTTGGCCTATTTCGTAGACAGACCACCATACGATCTCTTTGAAATCTATTAGGTATGGATACATAATCCGCTGAGCTGCTTTAACTAAATTATCTGAGGTTATTTTTTTACTTGAAACACGTTCATCCCTGTTCAGTTTATCCATCTCGATATATAGACGGCACATGTATCCACCTTCGCGAGGGATTATTAATAAGCTCCCCTCATTTGATGATTGAATAACAGATTTTAAACGTATATCCGGGAAATTGGTTACAGCCAATACATCCATAACACCCCAAGCCTTATTAGCTGAGTCTCCATATAGCTTTAAACCCAAAGCTTTCCGAACTGGGCTTCGCGCACCTTCACAACCAATTAATAATCTTGCTTGGATTGTAGTTACTTTATCAGTAGCCCTACTATCCAACTTTTCTACTGTTGCACAAATTGGGTAATTTCGAGATTTATCTATATCGAACCCAACTAATTTTCGATTGTAATGCGGTTCAAGACCACTGACTGAGTTTTTCATAATTTCAAGATAGAAATCGTGCACCCTCGCTTGGTTCAAAATAACGTGAGGAAATTCTGAAAGGCCATCTTCTGTATCCTGAATTCTTCCACTTCTTATTATCTTTTTTGCAGAAACTTTATCAGGTTTCCAAAAAGTAGTCTCATTTACCCAGTACGCTTCTTTAAGTACTTTTTCGGAAAAACCGAATGCTTCAAACATTTCAACCGTTCGACAGGCAATACCATCTGCTTGGCCTATTTCTAGTGGTCCTGACTTCATGTCGATAATACATACACTGATATCTGAAAACCTTGCTAGGTAAGCAGCGAGCGTCAGTCCAGCTGGACCACACCCAACTATTAAGACGTCGACTTCACCGGGTAGATCTGAAGTAAAAGGCTTACTATCAGCATTACTACGGACATTAGGATCCCCTATCTGATATCCATTGAGATGATATTGCATCTATTCCACTATTTAATCCACGCAAAATTTTGAACTCTATTCAATTAATTTAAAAAGAGTAATAAAAGAAAAAGATCTACTCTAGAAATTTTTTTATTTTATTTAAAATAAGGTAAGAAATTGAAAAACTAAAGGGGAATATAATTAATAACTACATTATTTCGGATCCAGATACTTCGATAACAAGGTTTGACTTAGAAGTACGTGCAGCACAAGGAGCTAGTTTATTAAGAAACTTAGGCGTTTGTGAAGAGGATACCGTCGTTATCATCATGAGAAATGACGTGACTTGCTGTGAAATAATGCGGTCTATCGCACTTGCTGGGGCAGTAACCGTTCAAGTAAATTGGCATGGTACACAAGCAGAAGTTTCAGAGATTTTAAAAGATTGTAATGCAAAGTTAGTTATTTCTCATCGAGATTTTATCAAAAAGTTAGACCATGTACTCGACGGTATTAAGGTTTTAGGAGTAATGCCACCAAAAGCCATAAAATTATCTTATAACATTACAAACTTCATTGAGCTAAGTAATCTTCAGGTTCCAGAGTGGGCAAATTTAATTGAAAAAGAAGAACCTCTTTTAAATAAATTCCCAATGCGGCCAATGATGCGCTACACTTCAGGTTCAACGGGTAAACCAAAGGGGATCATTCGCAGACAAAAAGCTACGCCGGATGGATTAGTCGATTATTACCAAACATTGCGGAAACTGGCAGCAAATATGTTTTTCTTTAAAGCAGGGGCTCATTTTATGACCGCTGCACCTTTATATCACTCGGGTCCGAGCACATTGATCTCGATGGCACTTGCAATGGAGACCATGTCAGCGACTATCCTTCCCCGTTTTGATCCGGAAAATTTTCTTCAGATAATAGAAAATAGGAAAATAACTCATATTTATTTAGTCCCAACAATGATGGCACGATTACTCAAACTACCCAAAACTATAAAAGATAAATATGACTTATCTTCCGTAGAATTTTGTGTTTCAACAGGATCACCCTGGTCACACGAAATAAAAATTGCTATGATCTCCTGGTGGGGGCCGGTATTTTGGGAAACTTACGGAGCGTCTGAACTAGGTTTCGTAACACTTGTATCATCAGAAGAAGCATTGCAAAGGCCTGGTACCGTCGGCAAAATTCAGCAAGGTGGATCAATTAAAATTTATGATAGCAATAAAGAAGAATTAGGCCCTGGGCAGGTTGGAGATATTTATATAAAAACAGATGCTTTTGGGAAATTTGTTTACTCAGAAGCTAACGAGACTAAAACACGACAAGAAATTGATGGACATGTTTCCGTAGGTGATATGGGTTGGCTGGATGATGAGGATTATCTATTTGTATCAGATCGTAAAAAAGACATGATCATATCAGGTGGCGTCAATATTTTTCCAGTTGAAATTGAAAACTTCTTAAGCAATGCACCTTTTATAGAAGATGTTGCTGTCTTTGGTGCTCCAGATGATGAATTTGGAGAAAAAATTATTGCAGCTATTCAGCCTATGCCACATTGGAAAGCCAACACAAAAGATGTCAGACAATGGTTGGACGGAAAGTTGGCAAGATACAAACATCCAAAAGGTATTGATTTTCATGACACTTTACCAAGAGAAGATAGCGGAAAAATTTTTAAAACTAAACTAAGAGAACCTTATTGGAAAAACGCTGATAGAAATATTTAATTGGCCTCCTCAAGAACCTTTTTTGCTACCCTAAAGCATTCGAGCGCCTGAGGAACACCACAATAAATTGCTATTACATGAATAATCGCACGCACCTCGTCCTTCGTCACTCCGTTATTTATTGCTCCGCGACAGTGCAGTTCCCACTCAGTCATTTTACCCAAAGCACCAATCATTGATAGGTT
>JBMYRX010000025.1:0-27982 GCA_049602715.1 Paracoccaceae bacterium
AACAGCAAAAACATTGCAAGAACCATATATTTCATTTTTTTCCTTTCTTTATCTTTGGTAGTATCTAAATTTTGGAATAAGATGTTAAGATTCATCAAACTACTTGTAAAGATGATTTTTTACATAAACTTAAGTAAGGAATCGTCGTGATTCAATTTGCCCAGCAATAAAATTTTCCTAGCAATAAAATGACCAACCACACAATCTTGCAATAACGTTCACTGTAGAATAAAATATTGATTTTATTGGGTTTTTTTGAACCTAGAGAGTGATAAGGTAAATGTTTCTGTAGGGGGACCACACGGGTGAATACTCTCGATTCAGCAATAAGATTTGGTGATACTTTTAAGATGGCTGAACGATTGAAGCTAAGACTAAAAAATTATAGTAGGATGGTATGTTAAAAATCGATCATATTGTTTTAGCTGCAGAGAACTTGTCTACAGGTCTATCTTTTAGTGAAAAGAGCCTTGGTGTTTCTTTAGACCTCGGGGGATCGCACGATCAGTTTGGCACACATAATAGATTACTAAATCTTGGTGATTGCTATTTTGAAGTAATCGCTATTGATCCCCAAGCACCAAAACCTAATCGCCCACTTTGGTATAATCTTGACGCCTTTTCGGGTTCACCAAGGATTATCACATGGGTTTGTGAAACAAATAGAATGTCTGAACATTTCAAACAGACACCTTATGACCCAGGAGAGATCTGCTCAGTATCGAGGGGCACATTGGAATGGAATCTAACAATTCCCAAAGACGGATCACTTCCCATGGACGGATGTGCCCCTTCTTTAATTGATTGGAAAGGTGCAGCTTCGCCAACAAATAGGTTACCTGATCTCGGGTACCGGTTATCCTCACTAATCCTATCCCATCCTGATCCTTCTAAATTAACCTTTTTTATTAATTCGATGCTTAATGATTCAAGAATTATTTGTAGGAAATCACAATACTCGTCGCTGAAGGCGATTATTCAAACACCCACTGGACTAATTGAATTATGAATATTTTAAGCTCCTAACTAAACTAGCGATGTTTTAGGAATCGACTATATTTCTAATATGAGTTTTTTGTGACGTTAAAAGATTGGCCTAAGATCAAATTTATATACGATATTCCCCATAAGGAATCCCACATAAAAGCTTTAGGTTGATGGGAAAAACAACCAAACTCCTTTATATGGTTTAAGTATTTACAAATAATTATTTAATACTAACTCCCTTACTGTGTTAAGTATATCATGATTTTAATAACAAACTAGCTAGTGATTTTTTTTACTATTCATCAACAGTTTGATTAATTATTCTAATTTTTCTATGGAATGTAGCAGTAAAGGACCGTGTTATGAATTTTGGACAAGCAATTTCCAGCTGCTTTTATAAGTACGCAACATTTTCAGGACGGGCGACAAGGTCCGAATATTGGTATTGGTGTTTATTTATCTTGATAGGTGGTTTATGTACCTTGATTGCGGATGGTTCAATCTTAAAAGACATGGAGAACACACCTATAAACTCTATTTTTAATCTAGTCACTTTATTGCCTGGACTAGCTGTTTTGATACGACGTTTACATGATGTTAATAGAAGCGGATGGTGGGGTCTTTTAATCCTAACCGGGATAGGCCTATTGGCCCTATTGTATTGGGCAGTTCAACCATCTATTGAAGAAGATAATAGATATTGAATGGTTTTCTTAAATATGAACGTATACGTAATTCTATTTGTTGCTATTGCCTTTGAAGTTCTCGGTACAATGTTATTACCAGTAACAAAGAATTTTTCAAAAATATATCCGACTATTATTGTACTTGTTTCATACTGCTCAACAATTTACCTTTTGGCAGTTTTATCCCAAAAGCTGTCTTTGGCCATAATTTATGCCTCTTGGGCCGGACTCGGTGTTTTCTCTGTTACACTTTTAAGCTATATTTTTTACAAACAAACCCTAAATTGGCAAACCATAATTGGCTTATTTTTAATTGTAGTTGGGGTGATCGTTGTAAATGTGTATAAAGGGCAAACGTCTTTTTAAAAGATGAAAAACTAATAAATCACTTTAGACTGATAATTATATCCAAATTTCATGGTCAGTGCTCTAACCTACAAAAACATGAGGCCTTTATTGGTATATCTGTTCGTCCTAATGCTAAATCTAAATTTTGTGAAATCAAATCCAATTCTATCTTTTTTCCTTGACGCCTCAAACACTCTGATAACCCATGCAGGCTCCATACATTATTTGGATGTCGCCGTGCTCTGATTATAGAGTTATCGAACCCAAGATCAGCTTTATATACAGCTTCTGCTCGCTCAATTTCTCCCTGTTCAAGAAGTAACGCGCCCAAGGCATGACGCGCCGGCTGCATCCAACCCCAGGGTTCATCGTAAGGCAAATTATCCTCATTCTTGATTGCTTGATTTAGATGTTGAAAAGCTACCTCAAATTTACCTGATCGGTACTCAATCTCTCCGTTTAACATTGCGTTTGCAATTTTTAATAAATCAACGCATTTATTATTAAACATAACTCTCTCATCTGGAACTCTATCGCAAGCCGCGTGAAAAAGTTCTTGTTCTTTTCTTGCTAAAGGCACATCTCCCAATGCCGCATATGCTAAGGCCCGAGCGTATCGATATATAGAGGTAGTAACTAAAAATAAATTAGAATCCTTCGGAGCCTCCAAATCAATTATTTCTTGCCATTTTCCAAATCTAATTAATGCATGATATCTTAACCCATAGTAGCCCTCATAGAGATTAGCCATTGGAGGACTCTTGATTTTTAGTAAATCTTCAGGGATGAGTTCATCAAACTGCTTAATTGCTTCCATAGAAGAACGGTAACTCCCCATAAACATAGCTCCATAAAGTTTAAAATGAATATTATGTATAACAGAACCTGCAAATAGATTTAAATTTCCATCTCGCGCAATCACTTTTTTATCGGATTCAATTGCTTCAGAGTTACGTTCTACAACATCATTATAATTCCCACATTGGAAATCAATATGGGTGGGCATATGTAACAAATGTCCGCAATCTGGAACAAGAGTACGCATTATATCTCCCGCCCTTAACGCTGCCTCCGGGTTTGGAGACATTTCCATAACATGAATATAATAATGTAGTAGTCCAGCATGTGGATGCGAGCCTTTCAATTCAACGTCTGCAATTGCTTTTTCTAAAAGGCTCTTAGCTTCAAGAGTAGATGCACCCTCGGCTGGCTTTCCTAACTCTAAATCCCATAACTTCCAAGGAGTCCTAGACATAATTGCTTCCGCTAATAACGCGCTTACATCTGGGTCTTCGGGATATTTTTTTTTAACATTCCTCATTGCATCTGCATAGTCATTAGTCCAATCATCAAAATTACTGGGAGGGGCGTCTGAGGGATGCCTATGACTTAGCGCAACGATTAAATCTTTTTCTATTGGTGTTATACCCCTACTCAACTCCAAGGCCCGTTGGGACGCTTTAAAGCACTCGCTTAGTATTAATGGTAATTCAATTTCATCCAGCTGGTGCCACATTCTATTATATTCAGGGCCATAAGAGTATGCTACCCCCCACCAACCCATGGCAAATTCTGGATCTTCTTTAAGTGCCTGTTTAAAGCATTCGACTGATTCTTCCCAATGAAAACCATAAGCCCAAATTAGACCCCTATCAAACCAACGCTGCGCGTTTTCTGATTTGGTCGTAACCTTTAGACTGTAAGTACCTGTATCAAAACTGTATGCCATATAAACCCTCTGAAAGATTTGTTTTTCAAACAAACCTATAAAATGTACATCGTCAATATAATTACTGGTTTCGTAAAGAAACTCTAGAACATAAAATTAAATAACTGTATTAAAATAAATTAAAATGACAAAAAAACTAATTATATATTCCACAACAGATGGGCACACGAAGCGTATTTGTGATTATATCGTTGATAGATTAAAGGAAAAATCTCCAATAAGAATAATTTCAATTGATGATGTAAAAAACATAGACCTAAGCTTGTACGAAACAATAATTATTGGAGCCAGTATTCGATACGGTAAGCATCAGCCAGAATTATACGAGTTCATTCAGAGTAATTTGGAAGTTTTAAAAACTATTAAAGCCAGTTTCTTTAGCGTTAATGCGGTAGCAAGAAAACCTAATAAGGATAGTCCTGAAACAAATCCGTATGTGAAGAAATTTTTAAAGCTTTCAAATTGGCAACCAGAAGTGGTGGGAGTGTTCGCAGGTAAAATAAATTACCCTAAATATCGTTTTTTTGATAAACACATAATCCGACTCATTATGTGGCTTACCAAGGGTCCAACTGATACTTCTGGCATATACGAATTTACCGACTGGGGAAAAGTCGATGAATTTATCCATAAAATTACATGATCACCATGTGTAGGTTTTATGCTAAATGAAATGTGTAGTATGTGAAAGCGCAGCTATTGAAATTTTTGATGTCATAGATCAAAAAAAATATTGGAAATGTAATTATTGTTTTGCAAAATTTATGGATAAAGCCTACTTTCCAACTTCTGTTGAAGAGAAAAAACATTATCTCACCCATCAAAATATTATAAATGATCAAAGATATCGAAATTTCCTTTCAAAGCTCGTCATACCTTTAAGAACTAAAATATCTAAAGGTGATAAAGGTCTTGATTATGGATGTGGACATGGTCCAGCTTTAGCTGATATGTTGAAAACTAATGGGTTTGATATGGATTTATATGACCCTTTCTTTTTCCCAAACAAATATATTTTTTCAAAAACTTATGACTTTATAAGTTGTACTGAAACTGTGGAACATTTTTTTTATCCATCAAGAGAATTTTGTAAATTAGACTCTTTAATTAAAAAGCACGGGTGGCTAGGGATAATGACTTGTTTTATGACCAGCGATCAATTTTTTAAGAATTGGTATTATAGAAGAGATCCAACACATGTTGTTTTTTACTGCGAACAGACCTTCGAGATAATTTCTAAAAAATTTGATTGGACATGTGAGATAGTTTCAAAAGACATCGTCTTATTACAAAAAAACTAAGTCATACTTTACCCGATAAAAGTTAAATATCTGGCCCTAGGTTTCACGATTTCTGCGAATAAAAATAAAAGACCTTACACAAAGAACCGAAAATATTAAACCTGTAATCAACATCATAAGCTTTGAAAGACTTGCCCAACCATTTGCAAAAAAACCATTGTCATCCCCAAAACCACGCAATACATCTAAACCGCCTAAAAAAATAAGTAAGCCGATTAATACTATCAAGTGCATTAGTAGTTTCTTTAATCTCGGGATTATCAATGCCCCTGCGGCCATCAATAAGATGGGTAAACCTAACAGAGTTGGGATCAGAGAAGTTATGGACTGACTTCCACTCAGAGAAGTTATTACCAAACCCCAAGAAATCAAAATGATAGCATAAATTATTGATATAATTTCCATATTCATACCAATAAAAGTAAATTCTTTTTTCTTCATGTGAACTGTTTCTTTCTTTTGAGTTAATCAAATATTAAAGTACCATTTTTCCAAGTCTCTTTTTTTTCAAAAGAGCCATCTTCCTTAAAGTACTCAAAAACTCCGTCTTCCTTACCAGCCGTATAATCTCCCCTAAAGGTTAATTGTCCATTCTCATAATAATACTCCCAAGGTCCATCCAAACAATCATCCTTATAAGAACCTTTCCAGCTTAATTGGCCACTCTCATAGTACGACTCCCAAAAGCCATCTCGTCGGCCATCTTTTATTGTTCCGTTTTGTTGCCCTGATACTTCTCCAACAAATGGTGTATCAGTGAACTTCTTATAAAAAATACCATTCCTGACAACTAATTCATCTGGCGAAACCGTTTCACTAAATCCAAGCTGACTACTCATCATAAAAACCCTGTAAAATAATTTAAAACTCTAATTCATCCATTAAATTAGCTATTAACGTTCGGCACTAAATATAAGCTAATTTAAACAAAAACTAACTCGAATTAACTATTAAATCAATTGTATCTTTGGTCATTCTTAAATCGGCAAAAAACTGCATCATATTAATAAGTGTCGCATTATGCTCTTCATCACTCCTTGTCCCAGTAGCATCCCCGACAAATATCGTCTTATAATTTAGAAGCATTGCATCTCTTGCTGTGGACTCACAGCAGACATTCGTTAATGTACCCGTGATGATTAAGGTATCGATATCTAAGCTCTCTAATACCTCCCCTAAATTAGATGACCCAGGTGTTAAAGCACTAGACCTTGTCTTTGTAATTAAAAGGTCTTCACTCCTCTTATCCATTCCTTTCCAAATCTCTCTAGCATAAGAGCCTTCTGCTGTGTCCCTTACGATACTCTCCCGAGATTCCTTATCAGTAAAATGGTCATACCAAGACGACCAACCTGGAGTATAAACGTGCTCAGTCCAAATCACTTTACCACCAGCTGTCCTCATTGAATTTGCAAGAGCATTTATGTTTGGAGCAATCTTCTCAACTCCGGGGACTTCAACAATAGAAAGTCGAGGGACAATGAAACAGTTTTGCATGTCAATCACCAGCAGGCCAGTTTTTTTTGGATCAATTTTATCAAAAATATACTTTTTACCCCGCCTGGAAATACAATTATCGACGTAACGTTTTGGGATATCAATTATATGCATTCATAAACCTTTCGTTCTATAACTTTCAGCAACGCGCTCAATAGATACTAAATAAGCCGCAGTACGCAAGTCTTCAACATCGTCTCGCTCATGCCAAATTTTACGCATACTTTGATATGCCGTGCGCATAGCATCATCCAGTCCAGATCTCACTAACTCTAATTCACCAGCTCCGCTAAGATAGGCTTCTTTAAATTTTTCAGATAATTGAGAACCTAAACCAGAATCGCTGAGTACTCGATTCAATTCGTTAACTAATAAGTGATGCCTCGCTTCTTCTTGGCGCCTCTGCATTCTACCAAATCTAATATGACTGAGATTTTTTACCCATTCGAAGTAACTCACCGTTACACCTCCAGCGTTAGCGTACATATCAGGAATAATTATTGTTCCCATATCTCGAAGAGTATCATCAGCTTTCGCAGTAATCGGTCCATTGGCAGCTTCTATTATTAGAGGTGCTTTTATTCTACTGACGTTAGATGGATTTATACTCCCTTCAATTGCGGCAGGAATCAAAATATCACAGGCTATCTCTAATGCTTTTTCTCCATCATCTTGGTATTCTCCTCCCGTAAAGTTTTTTACTCCCCCTGTTTCAAGCATATGACAATATAAGGCTTCTATATCTAAACCATCTTTGTTTCTAACTGCCCCATCATGTTCTACAACCGCTATAACCTTAGAATTATCTTCTTCGCTTAAAAATTTTGCAGCATGGTAACCTACATTACCAAACCCCTGAACAACAATATTTTTTCCATCTAACGTCCCTGTCAGTTTTGCCAACCCTACATCCTTGGGATGTCGAAAAAATTCTCTCAAGGCATATTGTATTCCACGACCAGTTGCCTCTACCCGACCAGCTATACCACCAGCATTTATTGGTTTACCAGTAACACAAGCTCTAGCGTTTATATCTGTAGTATTCATTCGTTGATATTGATCTGCAATCCATGCCATTTCTCTTTCACCAGTGCCCATATCTGGTGCCGGAACATTTTGGCTGGGGTTTATTAAGTCTCTCTTAGCCAATTCATAGGCAAATCGCCGCGTGATTTGTTCAAGTTCATGGTCTTCCCACTCTTTAGGGTTAATACAGAGGCCACCTTTAGATCCACCGAATGGAGTTTCTACCAATGCACATTTAAAAGTCATTAATGCTGCCAACGCCTCCACCTCATCTTGGCTTACACTAAGAGCATATCGTATTCCCCCTTTAACAGGTTCCATGTGTTCTGAATGAACTGACCTGTAGCCTGTAAACGTATGAATTTCACCACGCAAGCGGACACCAAACCTGACCGTATATGTAGCGTTACAAACACGAATTTTTTCTTCTAAACCCGCCGGGAGGTCCATCAGCGCAACCGCCCTATTAAACATTGCGTCAACACTCTCTCGAAAAGATAAATCGGTTGTATGTTTCATTTTAATACTCTCTATTTAAAGTGGGTTACGAGTCATTAGGTACACATAAAGGGTTATCAAAATTATACTAATATGTCTCTACAAAATAATTTTCTGAAAAAAACTGCCATTGCATTAAAGATGTTGAGCCGATTATACTGGGACAAAACAAACGAAAGAGATTAATTGAATAGTAACGATACAATAGAGTTATCAAATATCAACAAAAACTGGTTTGGTCAGCTTATTTTATCGAGTTGCCCGACAATTAATCGTAACTCCGAACCCTCTTTTCGAGAAAATCTTCTTATTGAGTATAAGAGGAAAAGGGTTAAACTAGTTGTTACCCTACTCGACTCTGACGAAATCGAGGATTTGGGAATTATCTCGTTTAGTACGCTTTTAATGGATAACGGCTTCCATTGGATCCATTGTCCAATTCGAGATCGCAGCACATGTAGTGATCAAAAAAGGATCAGAACTTTATTAGAGGATATAAAAGGAGTACTAAAACCTAATGATTCAGTTGTAATCCACTGTCATGCTGGTCTTGGGAGAACTGGGCTTTTAGCGGCTACCTTCCTTGTTTCAATGGGTTTGGGAGCAGAGTCAGCAATCAAGGCTATACGCGAAACCCGTCCGGGATCAATTGAAACCATTGAACAAGAAAAATACATCAAAGAATGGAACTTCCGTTTCGAATAAAGTCCCCTATCAGGTAATTAACATACATTTTATTGAGCTGTGCTTCAATCTGCAGTCCAACCACCATCTACCAAAAGTGATGAACCAGTGACTAATGATGAAGCATCAGAGGCAAGATATAAAACCGCTCCCATAATATCTTCAACTTCCCCAACACGATCCAGCTTTATTTTGCTATTAATCCATTCTCTCTTCTTTGGATCATCGAAAGTTGGCTGGGTCATAGGTGTTAAAATAAAGGTTGGACAAATTGTATTGACGCGTATTTTTTGAGAGCCGAGTTCTAACGCCATTGCTTTGGTGAACCCTTCCACAGCAAATTTCGAAGCACAATACACAGATCTATCAATACCCCCTACATGAGCCATCTGACTAGAAATATTTATTAAACTTCCAGCCTTTTTCTCTTTAACCAAATTCTTTGCGACAGCTTGAGTAATAAAATATGCACCTCTAAGGTTTACATTCATAACTGCATCGAAATCTTCGACACTGGTATCTAAGGCATTTGAGTGACGTCCCACTCCAGCACTATTTACAAGGATATCAAATGCCCTGTCATTTAAGATTTTTTCTGTAATTTGGTTTGGGTCAGCTATATCAAGCTGCAGAACATGCGAAGACCAACCTTCAGAATTCATTTCATCATGTAGCTGCGTCAACTTTGGTAAACTTCGAGCCGCCAATGTTACCTCTGCCCCCCTGGAGGCAAGTGCACAAGCGCATCCAACTCCTATTCCCGAAGAGGCTCCAGTTACTAAGGCTCGCTTACCTTCCAAATTGAAACTTGGCATTTTAGGCAAAATCATAAATATAATTCCATTTAATTTGGTTAAACATCCTTAATAGGCGAATTTAGTCAAACAGCAAATCTTTTTTCTTATTTGGATTGACCTTATCTACCCAATCGTACACCGCTAGTTTTCTGTAAACTAACCCACTAGCACAATCCCCTTTTCTAAATAAGAATCTCTGCCTTTAATTAGGTTATCATCAGTTAGTTCAGATTCGCATTAAGACTATTTCTAACGATCTACGTAAGATCATATCAAATTGACTGTCCAGTTTTAGGAAGGGCTAAGCAGATATATCTCATTTGAACATTACGATCTAATCCTATTTGTACATCATGCAAGTTACGGGAGTTCATTTCTTTTGCTGAAATTATACATTCATTTTTTGAAAAAAATTGAGTTCTTAAATTTGTAATGGAATGTGAAACATCAAAGCCCATCCCATTAACCAGCGAATATAAAAAAAGACCCCATACAATTTCCATCACATTACTCCTCATTATTTTAATTTATTAAATTAATATACAACCTTACTTTTTTTGTCTATTAAACTACCTATTCTAACTAATGATCATTTCCCTCATCAGATTAATAACCTATACTAACACCACGTGACCTAACGGTAATATTTAGTTATGAAGTGGGGCTGATGTTTAATGTATCAAAATCTATAATTCTTGTGGCCTTGGAAGACGAACTTCCCAAGAAATATCTACCAAGTTGGAATATTCTATACACGGGAGTAGGAAAAATAAATGCAAGTTATTACGCCAGCAAGGCGATATTTGATTTTAAACCTGAAACAATAATTAATTTTGGTACTGCTGGTTCTATACGAGAGAATCTGAGTGGTTTACACGAAGTTTCTATATTTAAGCAACGTGATATGGACGCCGAGAGTTTGGGGTTTGCCTTGGGTGAAACACCATTCGATAAGACTTCAACAATAAATAATAATCGCAAAGGATTGTCATGCGGGACTGGAGATAGTTTTGTAGAGTCAAAACCAAAACTTTTAACGGACCTGGTAGATATGGAAGCCTACGCATTAGCCAAAATATGCAAGTTAAGCGGGGTAAAATTTATTTGCTACAAATATATATCGGATAGTGCGAATTCTGATGCAAGCAACGACTGGAATGAAAATCTTAAGAAAGGCGCTCTGGCATTTTCAAAACTGATGAATAACGTCATATAATCTAAAAATTTTACAGGAAACCATCTCAAATTAGAAAAAATTTATCATGCAAAAAATGTTTAAGTTAATTATTACATACTTCTTTTATATATTTTTTCTAATGCTAGCTTTTCTGGGTGCTTTTTATATATTATGGATTGTCTTAACCAAGGAACCTGTGGACTTAATGCCGCCACAACAAAAAGTTTTAAATGAATATAAAACAAAGTAAGGAGTATGATATGTTGATCACAGGTGGTTGTTATTGTAACGAAATACGGTATGAGTCTACTGGTAAACTACAAGCATCACTTCAATGTCATTGTAGGGAATGCCAATATATAACAGGCGGAGCACCAAACAACATAATAATAACACCCAAATCAGGTTTTTCTTTTACCAAGGGACAGCCAACTACATACCGGAGAAGTGACTTGAAACAACCAGTTACACGTTTTTTTTGTAATAAATGTGGTACCGGTATCGGTACAGAAACTCCCAGTCGCCCGGGATCAATGATTATCAAAGTAGGTACTCTTGATAACCCCAAAATTTATACACCAACGGTAGCTATTTTTACAATTGATAAACAACCTTTTCATCAGATTCCAGAAGATGTAAGACAATTTGAAAGGCGGCCGTGAAATCTGCCTGGCGAAGACTAAAGAATATTTTTTCGTGCTATAATATTCCAAAATAGCACTACAATTATCGTAGCTATCAAAATTATAACGGCCAAAGCCATAAAAAATATGCTGAAATTATAGTTTGCCAATCCGAAGCCGGCACAAACAGGTCCCAAAACCTTCCCTATATTTCTAAGGGAACCATAAACGCCCATGGTAGTTCCTTGATAATTCTTATTCGCCTCTTCAGCTAATAATGCTACGCTTGCTGGGAAAATTAATCCCTGACCTATTCCTATGAAAATAGCTAGCACTAATAGGGAATGACCAACAAAAAAATCTACTAAGAAAAGGCCGGCGGCTAATAAAAACATACCAAGTACAATTGTTAATTTGTAACCTTTGTAATCTGCTATTTTTGCCCCAATTGGTCGAAACGCCATATGGATGATTTCTTGAATCGAAAAAAATAAACCGGCTTGTAAAACACTGCCGTCTGTTTGTGAAAAAATAAAAATAGGAAGAAACGCCCGCAACGAGTATACAATTGAATATACAATCATTTCTAATAAACCAGCCATCCAAACGACCGGTATAGATATGCTCTCATGAAGAGCTATACCTATTTTATACCACGACAACGTATGTTTTTTTGTGATAGAAGCTATTCGATTATCAAGTAAAATTATTGGCATCAAGGCAGTTAGCGACCCAATCCCGATCATAATAAAAACCGTCTCAAAATCGAAAATAGTCAAACTCACCCCAGCGGCAAGCGGCGCGCTAAGTGAAACAAGTGATCTTGAAAAACCAAAATATGCCAATCTTGTAGCCTGAGTATCATTTTCTAACTGAACAATATAAGCTAAACCAACTGGTCCCAAAATTGCTGTCGAAATACCGTGAAACAACCTTAAAAAAATAAGGTCCTGCTCGGAAGACACAAATTGGTAAGCAAACGGTGTAACGCTAAAGATAATCAAAGCGACAAACAACCAAAGCCTTTTGCCCCAAAAATCCGATAACAAACCAAATATCGGCTTTAATATTATTCCCGAAGAAGTTGAAACGCCAACAATAAAACCGATCATAATCTCGCCAGCGCCAATAGTCGCTGCATACAATGGTAATAACGGTGTTTTCCCCAACTGATAGAACCAGCGCAAGATAAAGTCGGTAAAAAAAATACAAAAAAAATCTTTTCGAACCTTTATGGCTTCAAAACTAAAAATTGCCATTTGTAATTCTATCTACCAGCCTGTCTTAGATGCTCCTATACTACTACCGCTGACTGCTGGAGGTGATGCCTTAGCGATAGTACTATTAAATTCAGAAATTTTGTTATCAACCAGTTCATCCAGATCACCTAAAATTTTATCAACTTTATTAAATACATCTTGCGCGACTTCATGTGATTGAGCAGGAGGATTAGCATCAGCTATTTTTACAACCCATAATAAATCCTGAAGCGTATCATCCAGACCGGCTGGATGCCGCAATACATCTCTGGGGGTTTCCCTTTTTATATCAACCAGTTGCCCTTCAAGGCGTTCTAGTTCATCCACCAACAAACCGGCAGTTTCTGCCTCATCCGGAATAATTTTGTCGATATTTTTAAGTTGGGATTTCATCAATCTAATACGGTTAACAGCTATATTAAGATCTGATAATTTCGTAGTTATCTCTTTATACAAACTATTTTGTACTTCGAAATCTTCTTGACTAGTATTAACTCTTGGATCCTTAACCACAGAGAATTTTGCCTCTTGAGACTCTCCGTTTGCAGTCAATACAACTAGATAATTACCGGGCTGCACTTTGGCTCCAGCGGGGCCACCCTCAGACTTTGCGAAAGGCTCGTATTTCCGTGCCTTTAATCCTTCATCCAACTTAATCGGTGGATCTTCTGTTAAATCCCAAACAAACCTGTTCAAGCCCTCCTTACATGTTGGTCTCCGCGAATTTGAAGCTTTTTCGTTTTGAGACTCACAACAGGCAACAGTAGCCCCACTTTCATCCTTGATAACTATCTTTATTTTTGACTTTGAAGTTACTTTACCCAACCAGTAATAGATAATTGCTCCCAAAGGCGGGTTTTCTCCCGTATCCAAATATCTTCTTTTCTTCCTGCCGTCTGGAGTATCCGTTAAGTAACTAGCTCCTTGCACACCAAAGGCAGGTGAATAATCCTTACCATCTCCATTAAATAACCCAGCACTCCAATGTATATTTTGTCTGACTGTTATCCGGGGGCTATATAATTTAATCACCTCGGACGAAAAGTTTTGATCTCTCAAAGGAGTTATATCATCAAGAATCCAAAAGGATCTCCCATGAGTTGCAACAACTAAATCAGTTTCTTTGATTTTTAGGTCGTACACTGGAACAACTGGAAAATTACTTTCTATCCTATTCCATATTTCTCCATCGTTTGATGAGACATAAATACCGGTTTCAGTACCTACAAATAATAAACCAGCTTTTTCTGTATCAGATCTGATAACTCTCGTAATCTCTGTTTGCGGAAAGTTAGTAGAAATTGATAACCATGTCTTTCCACTGTCTCTGGTCACAAATAGATATGGCTTATAATCAGAGAGTTTAAATCTTGTAGCTGAGAGATAGACTGTATCTGGGTCGTGACAGGATACCTCTACATTCCCTACGTACGCCCATTCAGGCATATCCTTTGGAGTAACATTTTCCCAATTCAAGCCACCATCTCTAGTTACATGAACTAACCCATCATCTGTGGACGCCCATAGCTCTCCTTTTCTATGGATTGACTCTACGACAGAAGCACATGACGCGTATTGTTCAGCCCCAGCACTATCATGGTTCAAAGGTCCACCCGAAAAGTCTAACTTTTCTATATCATTGCGACTTAAATCCGGAGAAATACAATCCCAACTCATTCCCTCATCATAGCTTCTAAAAACGTGATTTCCACCAACGTATAATGTTCCACTATCATGTGGTGAAAATAAGATTGGGAAAGTCCAAGCAAACCGATATTTTAGATCCCTTGGTGCGAATCCCGTCGCCTCCTCCGGCCATACATTGATAAGTTGCATCTGCCTTGTTCGATGATCGTACCTCTGCAACGCTCCATTTCCACCTGGGCTTGAACCGACCGCACCAATATAAACAATATTGGGGTCATCAGGATGAACAGCTATAAAACCGCTTTCTCCTGTTCCAGGCAACGTGGTATCACCCAATGTTATCATTCCCCATTCTGCCTGGCTCGGCACAGATATGGATGTATTGTCTTGTTGTGTTGCATAAACCCTATAAGGGTATTGGTTATCAATATCCATTCTATAAAATTGTGCCGTATTTTGGTTATAAATCGTTGACCAAGTATCCCCACCATTAAAACTAACGCACGCTCCACCGTCATTCCCCTGTACCATACGCTTTGGGTTTTCTGGGTCTATCCATAAATCATGATTATCACCATGAGGCGTAGTCACTTCTTTAAAAGAGATACCTCCATCTGTTGACTTCCACATCTGATAATTAGTCACGTAGAGCGTATCTTCATTTATAGGATCCGTAAATATATGAGTATAATACCAAGCTCTATGAATTAAATCCCTGTTCGGACACTGCAGTTTCCAACTTTTGCCATAGTCTTCTGATATGTATAAGCCTGTATTGGTTTCGTCGCCCTCTACAAGGGCGAAAACTCTCCCTTGTTTTGCTCCCGATATAGAAACACCAATTTTACCGAGCATACCTTTGGCAAAACCATTTTCTAGCGTAACATCTATCCAAGTATCACCACCGTCATCAGAACGATACAAACAACTACCAGGACCTCCAGACGAGAGATGCCAAAATTTACGATGAGCTTGCCAAGTTGCCGCAAATAAGATCCTTGGGTTAGTTGGATCCATAGAGATATCTATTGCTCCTGTTTCATCGTTTTCAAATAAAACTCTCTCCCAATTTTCTCCTCCATCAAGAGACCTATAAACTCCCCTATCGTTATTTGGACCAAAAGCATCACCAAAAGCTGCAACATAAACATGGTCGGAATTTTCTGGATGTACTCGTATTTCACCAATCTGTTTGGTATTTTCCAATCCAATATGCTTCCATGTTCTACCTGCATCAGTCGACTTATACATTCCATCCCCAAATGAAACGTCGATTCTTATAGTTGTTTCCCCAGTTCCTGCATAAATGACATTACTATCAGAGGGCGCTACAGCCAGAGCTCCAATAGTTGCGCTATTTAGGTATCCATCTGAAACGCATTCCCAATAAGTTCCTCCATCCGTAGTCTTCCACACTCCTCCAGCGCATGCCCCAAAATAAAAAGTCATAGGATCTTGATAATCTCCTGATACCGCTACAACGCGACCACCTCTAGGTGGACCTATACATCTCCAGGAAAGTTCAGAAGAAGTTAAAATATTATTGTCTATGGTCATAGCTTTAATCCTAGTTAAGGTTTTCACATAATAGTTATTTAAATGACAATGCAGCTATTTTTTATTGGTGTAAACAGGTATGTTAATAAACCTTTTATTACAAAAAGGTCGTAATTGGATATTATTCTCTTGATTTAATAATAGTCTCAATTAGACTTTTTTGATGAATAGGATTAGGCATGCCAAAAGATAATAGCTACCGCCCATTCGTTCCAAACCCGGAGCAAATAGCACTAATGCCAGAAGTTTCTGGAAACTCTATAAACGGGCTCGGAGAAAATGTTTTTAGGCGTCCATCATACGTATATTGGGGAAATAACCCAGATGACATTCTTCATGGAAACCTACAAAAATGGTTCTACACAGTTGACCCTAAGGATGCCGGCTATGAAGATCAAAGGAAACATCGTCAGGTAGCCCTAGATCTACCTTTAGAAAAGGTCAATTCAGTGACCAATAGTTTGTCCCAAAATGAGTGGTTGACGAATTTTGAAACATTTAAAAACCAAGAAGTATTTGATAAATTTGGCGCTACTCAATTTAATTTGAACTGGGCATTTGAAGGCGTCGAGATAACGTATAGAAATATTGTAATATTAGGCTTTCAACATGATTATGATAATATAAAAACTGCTCCAAAGTCATCTGCTGGATTAGAAGTTATGCGACAATACACTAGGGCAGCCCACGGAGCCAAGTTTATAGCAAATTGGATAAGAGGATTAGGCTGGGATGCCGAACCCTTAACTGGACCCATGTCTGGGAAAATAACTATGATCCCAGCTGCCTTAAAAGCAGGATTTGGCGAGCTTGGGAAACATGGATCAATTATTAACCCTGAATTTGGCTCGAGTTTCAGGTTATCAGCTGTTCTAACAGATGCACCAATACCATTTTTTGAAGAAAAAAGTTATGAAATTGATGACTTTTGTTCGAAATGTAGAATTTGTGAAGATGCTTGTCCAACAGAAGCAATTTTTAACGAAAAAAAAACAGTTCGTGGCGAAAAAAAATGGTATGTTGACTTTGATAAATGTATCCCATTTTTTAATGAACACCAAGGTTGTTCCATATGTATTGCTGTTTGTCCTTGGAGTAAGCCTGGGATCGGACCTAATTTAGCTTCAAAACTTCAACAGCGTGCTTTAAGGTTAAAAAAAAATAAAATTTAATTGCCTGAAAAAATATCATGGATAACAGAGTGTTCCTCCCGCCATTTCTATGGGTACTCCAGTAGTTTTAGGAAAGCTTATAGGGAGGCCACCCAAAGACCTAACTGCCAGAAAACCGAAACATTCTGCTTCAATCGAATCGCCCCGCCAACCAAAGTCTTCCGCTGAAGAAACTTTAACCTGAGCTCTCTCACTAATTTCTTTCATGATCGTGGGGTTATGCCTACCTCCACCACAGACAATAATCTCTTTTGGTTTTTCAGGAAGTAGATTTAGAGCTTTAGAAACCGTCGCACCGCAAAGGCTTGTCAGTGTCGCGACAGCATCTTCAACAGAAAGTCCAGCAACAATATCACTTAAAAAATCATGCCGATCTAGGGATTTAGGATAGGTTTTAGAAAAATATGGATCACATAGTATATTTGCTAGAATTGTTTCATCAGTAATCCCTCTGGCTGCGAGCACGCCGTCTTTATCCATATTTCCAAGATTTACTGAATGAACATAATCATTGATTGGAGCGTTCGCTGGTCCAGTGTCAAATGCAATTAGGTCCTCATCGTCCGCCCAAGTAATATTTCCAATCCCACCAAGATTTAATATGGCAATCTCCTTACTATTTTTTTGCTTTTTCAATAATGCTTGATGATATGATGGGCATAACGGCGCTCCTTGACCACCAGCTTTCATGTCTGCAGTTCTAAAATCGTAAACTACCGGAACCTTCAAGAGTTCAGCCATCAAGGGGCCATTTCCTAGCTGCCGTGTTGCACCGTATTCTTCTCCCTGAGGTGGTTTATGTAAAATAGTCTGCCCATGAAACCCAATAATACCTAGGGGTCCATCTAAGTCTGCATGCTTAATAAAAGCCGTCATAGCTTCGGCCTGAGCTAAAGTTATCATTTCCTCTGTTGTTCTAAAAACCTCTGGCTCATCCCCTTTAAAATTCCACTCTCTAGCAATTATTATACACTCTCTTATTTTTTTTACTATTTTCTCATCATAAGGAAAACTTTTTGAGGTTGAAAACTTTTCTACAAAATTACCGTTAGTCTTTATAAGAGCCACATCAATCGTTCCATCTAGAGATGTTCCGCTCATTAATCCTGCCGCCCAAATTGGCTCCACGTCAAACTCCTTAATAGTTTTTATCGTATTCATTATAAAAGTACTTAATAAATTCCTCGATAAAAACACTTACATGAATTTTAGTAAAATTAACTCGACTAAAAACCCAAAAAGATCGATCTTGTTATAATTACTATATCATTATACTAATTTATCTATGGAAAAATCGTTAGTAGATCCGTTCAATAGAAAAATCTCATATCTCAGACTTTCAGTTACGGATAGGTGTGATTTTAGGTGTGTATATTGCATGTCCGAAAACATGCAATTTCTTCCAAAAAAGGACCTTCTCACGTTAGAGGAACTTGATACTCTCTGCACATCATTCATACATTTGGGTATAAGAAAACTTCGAATTACAGGGGGTGAGCCTCTTGTTCGAAAAGATATATTATCTTTTTTTAATGGTGTTGGAAGACATCTAGAATCTGGTAAGTTGCAGGAATTAACTTTAACTACAAATGGTTCCCAATTAGAAAAGCATGCTAAAGACCTTTTCTTATCAGGAGTAAGGAGAGTAAATGTCTCACTTGATACTCTTAATGAAAAAAAGTTTTCACAGATAACACGTTGGGGTCGTTTACCTCAAGTTCTTAAAGGTATTGATGCCGCCCAAAATGTAGGTTTACGAGTAAAAATTAATGTTGTGGCTTTAAAAAACTTCAATGAAGACGAGCTTTTTGATATAATCAAGTGGTGTGCCCAGAGAGATATGGATCTTACGTTCATAGAAGTAATGCCAATGGGTGACATAGGGAATGAGAACCGTCTTGGTCAATATTGGCCCTTGCGAGATCTAAAAAGAAGTATTGCCAAGAACTTTTCTATTACAGACACCTTAGAGAATACAGGAGGACCAGCACGATACTTCCGAATCGAGGAGACTGGGCAGAAAATTGGACTAATTACTCCATTAAGTCACAACTTCTGTGAAAGTTGTAATAGAGTAAGGATTACTTGTACTGGTGAAATCTTCACTTGCCTAGGACAAGAAGGAAAATCAGACTTAAAAAAACCCTTAAGGGAACAATCGGACCCGAAAATATTGTTAGATGCAATTCAAAAAGCTATTAATTTAAAGCCTAAAGGTCATGATTTCGATTATTCTCGGGGAACAGTTGGTGGTAAAATAACTCGTCACATGAGTCATACAGGTGGCTAGGTTTAGTTTGATCATTATAAAAAAAGGATAGAAGTATGCCTCAAATTAAGGCATTGTTATTTGATGTATTTGGAACCGTAGTGGATTGGAGAACTGGAGTTTCATCAGTAGCTACCAAGCTTCAAAAGAAATATAAAATTCAGTTTGATAGCTCTGAATTTGCAGACTCTTGGAGGGCTGAGTATCAACCTGCAATGGAAGAAGTTAGATCTGGCCGGCGGCAATTTATTATCCTGGATGAGCTTCACAGAGAAAATCTAAGCAGAATCAAAAAAAAGTATCAGTTAGATTTAATAACCGAAGAAGATGAAGATAAGTTAATTAAATCCTGGCACCAATTACCCGGGTGGCCAGATAGCACTGAGGGTTTAAAAAGACTTAAAAAAAGGTTTACAATCGCTAGTCAATCGAACGGGAATGTTGCTCTAATCGTTAATATGGCAAAGCACTCAGATCTACCGTGGGATGTGGTATTAGGGGCGGAAGTCGTCAAACATTATAAACCAACGCCAGATTCCTATAAAGTTGCTTGTAATATGCTCGGCTTAAATACAAATGAATGCATGATGGTGGCAGCCCATAATAGCGACCTAAAGGCAGCACGAGATCAAGGGTTAAAAACAGCATTTGTATTAAGAGAAAAAGAACATGGACCGTTTCAAACCACAGACCTAAAACCAGATACTGAATGGGATTATGTCTGTAAGGATTTTATTGACCTCGCAAAGAAGCTTCAACATTCTGAATAAAATGACAAAAAATACTCAGTTCATTTAATATTTATCGCGGCAACCTTTTCTCAATAAGTTCAGCCCAATAACTACAGCCAGATGGAATAATATCATCTGAAAAATTGTATGCAGGATGGTGACACGCAGCAGTATCTCCATTGCCAACTAATATATAAGCACCAGGCCGTTCATTGAGCATATATGAAAAATCTTCTCCTCCCATAACCAAGGGAGCTTCCTCACATGAACCGGAAACCGAAGTGGCAACTGAAGCAGCAAATTCTGTTTGCTCTTTGTGGTTCTCCATTACTGGATACCCTCGCCGAAAGTCTACTTCACAGGAACCACCAAATGTCTGAGAAACTGAATTGGAAATCTCTTTCAATCGTTTCTCGGCTAAGTCTCTCATGTCAACAGACATAGTACGTATGGTCCCTTTCAAGGTCACATGTTCAGGGATAACATTGAAGGCCTTACTTTCAGACTCTATAGACGTAACTGAAACCACAATTTGATCCGTAGGATCAGCATTTCGTGACGCTATAGTTTGTAAAGCGATAACTAAATGCGACGCCAAGACCGTAGTATCTATAGTTTCTTGAGGTTTAGCAGCGTGTCCCCCTCTACCCACCAGATTAATTTCAAAAGTATCGGTCGCTGCAAAAAAAGGACCCGATCTTATAGAAAAACTGCCAGCTGGTGCTCCAGGCCAATTATGCATGCCGTAAACTTCATCAACACCCCACCGATCCATCATTCCATCTTCGCACATTTCACGACCACCGCCACCGCCCTCTTCGGCTGGTTGGAATATCAGTACAACTGTTCCATCGAAGTTTCGTGTTTCGGACAGGTATTTTGCCGCGCCCAGTAGCATTGCTGTATGACCATCATGCCCACATGCATGCATTACTCCAGGTATCTTGGATTTATAGTCTAACCCAGTTGCTTCAAATATGGGTAAAGCATCCATATCAGCCCTCAAACCTATAACTTTCCCAGACTTGTTCGTTTGACCTTTTATTACGCCAACAACTCCAGTCCGTCCAATCCCTGCAGTAACATCGTCACACCCAAACTCCTTTAACCTGGTTTCAACAAATGATGATGTCCGATGAGTCTCAAATAATAATTCAGGGTTTTCGTGGATATCTCTACGCCACTCTGTGATTTCTGACAACAGCTCTGAAAAACGATTTTTGACCGGCATTTAACGTTACTCCGTAGCTAGGTTTTCAATTAATTTGTCCATAAATGCTTGCCCTGCATTAAACTGATCTACTGTTATAAATTCATTTTTTTGATGAGCCTGAGCTATATCACCGGGACCACAAATAATGGAAGAGTAACCCTCCGCCTGAAATTGTCCTGCTTCAGTTCCATAGGAGACCACATGTTGTGCATTATCCCCTGTCAATTGGCGAACCAATGCTTCTGCGGTACCGTTTTCTTCAGGCCTTAATCCTGGAACATCATGACCAGCTTCCAAAGAGATAAAGGCATCTGAATGTATAGATTTCATTTTAGCTTCGACTTCTCTGACTTTTTCTTCATATCTATGTTTCCAAGTTACGGCATTTTCTCCTGGAATAACCCTAAAACCCATTACGAAATGACAATCCTTTGCCGTGATATTATTAGCTGTTCCACCTTCAATAGTGCCCACATGAACAGTTGTCCACGGCGGGGTAAACATCGAAGTAGCATCACTTCTTTCTAGTGATTCATTTTCAATATTCATTTCATTAGCCCACTCAATTAATTTCGCCGCCTCATGAATAGCACTGACGCCTATGTGCTGTAGAGAGGAATGAACTTCATAACCTCTAACGTGGGTCTTTATTCCGAGCCCGCCCTTATGACCAGAGACTGCCTTCATCATCGACGGCTCTCCAATGATTGCAGCAGATGCTTTCGGCATTAATCTCGCCATTTCTGCAGCCATAAAAGGAGCACCAATACATCCAACTTCTTCGTCATAGGACATCGCTATTTGAATAGGTCTTTTAATTCCTCTTTTAAGCGCTTTAGGAACAGCTGTTAATGCGATTGCATCAAACCCCTTCATGTCACATGTCCCACGACCAAAGAGTTTTCCATCTTTTTCAATAACTTCAAATGGATCAGTATCCCAATCTTGGCCGACGACTGGCACTACGTCTGTATGACCTGAAAGTATTACTCCCCCATCAACTGATGGTCCTACGTTCGCATATAAATTTGCTTTATCTCCATCCGAATTATAAACTCTATGACATTCAACTCCATGAGAATTGAGATACTCTTCTATAAAGTCAATAATTGGCAAGTTACTAACATTCGAAACTGATGGGAATGAAACAAGTTTTTCCATCATTTCTCTAGCAGTTAAATTCATACCCATAATAGACCTCCAGTTCGCTATTTGAAATTGTTAAATCAAAGTATTTAAAAAAATTATCTACCTCTAATTCTAGGATCAAGAGCATCTCTAAGACCATCTCCGAGATAATTAACGCTTAAAACTGTAAGGGATATCGCAAAACCAGGCCAAAAAACTCTCTCAGGGTACATTGTTAAATAGTCTGTTGCATCATAAAGTAATCTACCCCAAGTAGGAAAATCTGGTGGAAAACCTAGGCCCAAGAAAGATAACGCAGACTCTGTAATAATGGCATTAGCAATACCCAAGGTTGCCGACACCATAATAGGCGACACGACATTAGGAAGAATATGTCTACCAATCAATTTTGTATTTTTGGTACCAATAGATCTCGCAGCTAAAACAAACTCTCGTTCTTTTATGGCAAGAATATCACCACGCACAATCCGGGCTGTGGGCATCCAACTAGTTATACCGATTGCTAAGACTATTAATATAAATATTCCTTTTTCTGGTCCAAAGGCTGCATTGAGTGGGTCTCTAAAAAGTAGCATCATTAGTAATAAAAGCGGTAAGAGTGGTAAGGCTAGAAATAAATCTGTAAGTCTCATAAGGACATTATCTAATCGGTTGAAAAATCCAGCCATAACTCCCACAAAGGTTCCCAAAAATAATGATAAAGCCATGGCGGTTAATCCAACGGCAATAGAAGTCTGCCCTCCCTGCATCATTCTTGCAAAAGTATCTCTACCCAGCTGGTCTGTCCCAAACGGATGAGAGAAGCTTACCCCTTGGTTCCGCGATCGTATATCTATGAAAGTAGCATCATGAGGCCAAAATAAGGGAATAAGATATACAGCTAGAATGGTGAAAATAAAGAAAGCACCCCCTACCAAAGCACCTTTATGGGATTTAAACTGATCCCAAACATCATACCATCTACTTCGAGGGCTCTTTAAAACACTATTCTCTGGTACATTAGTCATAACGAATTCTCGGATCTAGTATGCCGTAGAGTACATCGGCGATTAAATTAAATAAAACTATCAGAATAGCAAACATGAACGTTAGTGTTTGTACAAGTGGTAGGTCAGTAGCTTGGATTGCAGTTATCAATAATTGTCCAATTCCATTTACTCTAAATACTTGTTCAGTGATTATCGCACCTCCAAAAACTGCTGGAACCCCCAAAGCAATCACTGTAACAACCGGAATCATTGAATTACGTAACACATGGATCATTACAACCACACTCTCGCTGAGACCCTTAGCTCTTGCAGTTCTAACATAGTCTTGATTGAGATTATCTAACATTGACGCTCTCATAAAACGACTTAGCTGTGCTGTTGTTTGGAGAGCCAATACCATTACTGGCATTATCATCTGCTTAAGCTGTTGAACAAAGCTGTCCCAATCATCGACCACTAAAGTTGTATCATATATTGACGGGAACCAACCAAGCGTTACAGAAAAAATAACGATAACGAGTACCCCAGAGAAGAAAGGTGGTACCGAGTAACCAATCATAGAAATGAATGTTCCTGTCTGATCGAAAATCGAGTATTGCTTGTAAGCAGAATATATCCCGATTGGTAAAGCTATTACTACCCCTACAATGTAGGACATACCAACAACCCACACTGTCTGAGGTAACCGTTGGATCACTAAGTCCATAACGGGCCCTCGAGTTTGCCAACTTATCACCCTCAGCTTTCCTTCAGAAAAACTAGTGCCAAAATAATAATCTATTAGAACCTGTGGTTCCAACCAGAAAAATTGAACAATCCACTTCCAATATCTTACGGGTATTGGCTCACCAAGCCCAAGTGCTAGACGCATTTGCTGTTTAACTTCTGGTGGTACTGTGAGTGGAATTTGCGCCATTGGGTCGCCCGGGGCTAATTCCAACAATAAAAAAATAACTAAACTAATAAATAATAAAGTCGGTATCATTATTATCAATCGTCGGATAGTAAATGATAACATGTAGCGAACCTTTTTCTTAAAATATTTTATTTTATTTTATGGGCCTCAAGTACTTACCTGAGGCCCACAAACTTACTTTATAGGCGATCCGCCTAAGATTACTAACTTTATTTAATTCTGTACCAATCTGATACATTCCAAAGCTCAGAATCCCATGAGTTCATAACAACACCACCAAGTGAGTTGGAATGAGCAGCTACACCACCACGATGAGTTAGAGGTATCATGGTATAGCTATCTTTTGTTAACATATCGTTAAGCTTTTTAGCTATCTCATAACGCTTTTCCATATCTCCTGTTCGTGTCAATTCCGCATGAAGTTCATCGTATGCTGGATCACAGTAACGGTTGATATTCTCACCTTGCCACTGACTTTCAGGTTTTGGCTCATTACCGCAAAGGTACATAGCCAAGTATGACTGAGGGTCTGTTCCATCGAAGTTATTCGTATACATTTCTACATCTGAATAAAATTTCTGGAATGTGTCAGGGCTCGCTGGGTCTCCACCAAAGAATATTGATGCGCTTAGGTTTCTAAGCTCTGTTTCTACACCAATTTCTCCCCACCACTGCTTTACAAGCGCTTGATAATCTTGACGCACAGCATTTGTGGATGTTTGATAAAGAACTGACAATCTCATGCCGTCTTTAGTTCGCACACCGTCAGAACCTTTAACCCAACCTGCACTATCAAGTAGCGCATTAGCAGCAGCTATATCTTGTTTCATACAGTGAGTGTTTTGTGAAGAGTAAACAGCAGGACCAGCAACTAAATCACAAGTAGGCTTACCCATCTGTCCATAACCAATCTCTGTTAGAAGAACACGGTCAATTGCTAAAGACAAAGCTTTACGAACACGAATATCCGTTAAGAATGGATGTGGTGCCTTTCGAGTAGAGCGTGTGTCCGCGTCCAATGAGGGTGACGGATCAGTCATATTTATTTCAATGCGCTCAACACTAGGTCCGAAGCCAACAATGACTTTACCTTTTCCAGCTGATTCCATTTTTGCAATTACGTCCGGAGCCAGTTGAAGGTTCCAAGCATAATCAAACTCACCAGTTTCCATTACGGAACGTCCAGCACCCGTCGCGTCTCCACCACCCTTGAATAATAGAGTAGCAAAAGCCGGTTTATTAGGATCACGATAGTTATCATTCGCTACCATTCTGATTACATCATTTGGTTTGAAATCTACTACTTTAAACGGTCCCGTACCAATCGGTCCAAAGTTCTCTGCTGTACAAGTTTGAGCTTTTGCACCCATACAATCAGCAAATTGTGCTGCTTGTAAAATTGGTGTTTGACCTCCAACGAAAGGGGCATATGGATTTGGTGTAGCTTCAGCAAAATTTATAACCACTGTTGATGCATCAGGTGTGTCTATGCTTGTAACACCATTGAATTTAACAGTGTTTGCACAACCACCATTTGGATCCATGCAGTAGTCATATGTGAATTTAACATCCGCTGAAGTTAACGGGGTTCCGTCAGACCAAACAATAGCAGGGTCTAAGTTCCATGTGATCGATTTTTGATCTGCACTAACTCCACCGTTTCCTAGAGTTGGTATACTTGTCACAAGATATGGAACCATAGCACCATCTTGATTGTATCGAGCTAACGGCTCAATTATTAACGATGATGACTCGATATCTTTTGTACCGTTTGAAAGGTACGGGTTTAAGATTGATGGTGCTTGCCAATATATTATCTTGACCTCTCCATCTGTTCCTCGACCAGCAAAGGACGCTGGCGCAAAAGCCAACGCTACGATTGCGCCGAGTACTATAGTTTTTAAGTTCATTTTTATCTCCTTTATAATCCTGAAGCTAAATCTAAAATTTACCCCAGAAACTGTAACTAACTTTTTCTAAATTTTATTTCAAGTATCTTATTTTAAAAGGAATCATATCTTTTCTTTCTAATAACCCATCGAAACACACTTTTCGAAATATTCAACCAATAATGTAATAAAGGTTCTGGTATTATATTTTTTTTAATAGAAAAAACCTAAAAATTTTAGTTATGAATGAGTTTTTTTTTATACTAGTTAGTAATATTATACTTTTTGTCACAAAATTTTTGATAAAATTAAAATTTGAAAAAATTACCAAGCAATTAATTGACATGTGCCTCAGACCAAGACACATTAATAGCCAAACTGTTTTGTTTTAACTTTATTATCAGCGAGAGTGTTCGACATGTTAGATCAACCTAAAAATACCATTGCCTCTTATCGGAATCTAAAAGTTGAATTTGAAACTAAAGATGGCACTGTAACAGGGGTTGAAGATGTGTCCTTTGACGTGAATGCTGGAGAAACAGTATGCATAGTTGGTGAATCTGGGTCAGGTAAGTCAGTTTCTTCTTTATCAATGATGCGCCTTGTTGAATTCGGCGGGGGTAAAATATCTGGTGGAGAATTAATTTTTGATCGCAAAAATGGGGAGAAAGTTGATGTTATAAAGTCAAATATGTCTCTAATGAGGACTATTCGCGGAAATGAAATTGGAATGATTTTTCAAGAACCTATGACAGCCCTAAATCCAGTATTTACTGTTGAACGTCAACTTACTGAAGGATTAAGACTTCATAAAAATTTGCGAAAATCGGAAGCCCGCGAAAAGGCGTTAGACCTTTTAAGAGAGGTACGCATTCCAGAACCAGAACAACGAATAAAACAATACCCACACGAACTTTCAGGAGGTATGAGGCAAAGGGTTGTTATAGCAATGGCGATGGCCTGCGAGCCACGTCTACTAATTGCAGATGAGCCAACCACAGCTTTAGATGTAACCATACAGGCCGAGATTTTGGCACTTATGGATCGTTTAAAACGCGAAACTGGGACTGCTGTAATGTTTATAACCCATGACATGGCAGTAGTCGCTCAAATGGCAGACAGAGTTGTTGTTATGTACCACGGGAAAAAAGTTGAAGAAGGGACAGTTGAAGAAATTTTTGAAAACCCCAAACACGATTACACAAAGTCTCTGCTTGCCGCTGTACCAAAGTTAGGTGAAATGCGAGGTAAAGCTTTACCAGAGCCAATGAAATTAGTTGGAGTTTCGGATCAAAATTTAAATCCAATATCGGGAACAAATGAAGCACTCTTAACGGTTAAGAATATGACAACTCGATTCCCTGTAAAAGGGGGTTTTTTTCGTAGAACAGTCGCGAATGTGCACGCTGTGGAGGACGTATCATTTACAATAAATAAAGGTCAAACCTTATCTCTTGTGGGAGAGTCGGGTTGTGGTAAATCAACTGCTGGGCGATCACTACTTAGATTAGTAGAACCTATCTCAGGTAAAATTGATTTAGATGGTCAAGATATCTTAGCCCTTCCACCAAAAGAATTAAGGGAAGCACGACGGCACATTCAAATGGTATTTCAAGATCCTTTTGCGTCTTTAAACCCTCAGATGCAGCTTTCAGATCAAGTTGCTGAGCCTTTACGAAATTTCGATACGCATAAGGGTAAAGATTTAGATGATCGGGTAGCAATGCTATTTGATCGAGTTGAACTTCCCAAAAGTTTTATGCGACGTTTCCCACACGAATTATCAGGAGGGCAACGACAACGGGTGGCAATCGCTAGAGCACTCGCTTTAAATCCAA
>JBMYRX010000026.1:0-27144 GCA_049602715.1 Paracoccaceae bacterium
AAGCCTATAGCACATCAGACAGCTAAGGCAAACGTTAATAGCAAGTAATAATAATTTATCAAATCATTACCATGCCACCATTTATATTAAGAGTACTCCCCGTAATATAGCTTGCTTCTGGGCTAGCTAAAAAAGCTACTCCGGTGGCTATTTCCTCCACATCGCCCATCCTACCCACGGGTATCTTATTCAATATTTGTTTATTCTGATCTTCCGTTAGCATCTCCGTCATGGAAGTTTTTATGAACCCAGGAGCAACACAATTAACAGTGATTCCTCTGCTCGCCACTTCGAAAGCCAGTGACTTTGAGAGAGCTATTACTCCCGCTTTTGAGGCGCTATAGTTACCTTGACCAGGATTTCCAGTGAGCGCTACCACGCTAGAAATGTTTATGATTCTACCCCAACGCGACTTAATCATACCTCGCAACGAGTCTTTGCATAGTTTAAATGTAGCAGACAAATTAACTTCAATGACTTTCTGCCATTGCTCATCTGACATTCTCATCAACAAATTATCCATTGTTAATCCCGCGTTGTTAATCAATATATCAAGCCCACCCATTTGAGAGGAAACAGTTTGAATAAGTTTGCCAACTTCATCACCGTTAGAGAGGTCACACTCTGATACCAATGAATTATGCCCCAATTCTTCTTTTAATTTCATCAGAGGTTCTGTTCGCGTCCCTGACAGAGTCACTGTAGCACCATTTTTGTGAAGCTTTCTAGCGATTGCAGCTCCAATACCGCCTGATGCTCCAGTGACTAATGCCTTTTTCCCATTCAGATTATACATTTAAACCTCTCTATGATTATTAATATTTTGCACTGCTTCTATTATATCTTGTGCCTTGATTATACTTTTAGTTTCTATCGACTTGACAGTTCTTCTTACCATTCCCGAAAGAGCTTTTCCTGCCCCTATTTCCCATGTTTCAGAAACGTTTTGCTCTCCTAAGAAAAGAATACTTTTCCGCCATTGCACTGTTCCAGTTACTTGTTCAACTAACAAATCTCGAATTTCATTAGGATCATTCGTGGGTTTTCCAGTAACATTGCTTATTATTGGAATACCTGGTTGACTAATTTTGACTTCTTCTAAAGCATTTTTCATTACCTCAGAAGCAGGACTCATCATTTGACAATGAAATGGGGCACTAACTGGTAACAAGATTGCTCTTTTTGCTCCCCTTTTCTGAGCTACTATAATAGCCTCATCTACTAACTCTTTTTCACCAGAGATGACTATTTGAGCTGGATCATTATCATTCGCTATTTCACAGACTCCATTTTTTGAGGCCGAAGTTACGATCTCTGTTACATCTTCGATATTTAATCCCAAAATAGCAGCCATAGCTCCAACCCCGACGCCAACAGACTCCTGCATAGAATCTCCTCTAATTCTTAATAACCGAGCGCTATCTTCTAACGTCAAACAGCCAACTGCAGTTAAAGCAGAATATTCACCTAGCGAATGACCTAAAACATATTGAAACTTCTTAAAATCTACACCAAATGATGAAAGCACCGTAAAAACTGCCATCGAAGTCGCCATAAGAGCGGGTTGAGTATTTCTTGTTAACGTTAACTCATCCATTTCTCCTTCCCAAATGAGAGCACTCAATTTTTCACCTAATGCCTCATCGACCCGATCAAATATCGCCTTTGCGTCAGGATAAGAATCTGAAAGATCTTTTCCCATTCCTATAAATTGTGATCCTTGGCCAGGAAATAATAATGCCTTCATATCAAACCTCTTTTTGAATAAACGTTTAAACTAGAGAATCTAACTCTACAAGAACAAGACCAGATTCTTATTATATTCACTTGCATCCTAGTGGTTAACTGTTATACCGCGCTGGTCTTCGTTTTTAAAATTTTAAACACGTTGCCACTCGTGGAAGGGTACGAAGGCTAAAAAAATCCCTCCTTTGAAGCAAGTAAGAAAATTGAATAGGATAAAACATGCCTTTTTATGAACATGTGTTCATTTCTCGCCAAGACCTTTCGAATGTCCAAGCTGAGGGTCTCGCCGAACATTTCTCAAAAATTTTAACCGATAATGGGGGTAAAATTATTGATAGCGAATATTGGGGCCTCAAGACTATGGCTTACAAAATCAAAAAAAATCGTAAAGGACATTATAGCTTCTTTAAATCAGACTCACCAGCCTCCGCAGTTCATGAAATGGAGAGACTTATGGGGATTAATGAAGATATCCTTCGTGTGCTAACTATAAAAGTAAATAAGCATGATGATGGACCAAGTATTCAAATGCAAAAACGTGATGACAAAGATCGTCGTTCCAGCACATAATTAAATCAAAGGAAAAATAATGTCAGTTCAACCATTTTTTAGGCGTAGAAAATCTGATCCATTCACTGGAGACAAAGCGCCCTCAATTGACTATAAAGATATCAGACTTCTGCAAAGGTATATTTCAGAAAGAGGGAAAATTGTTCCTTCAAGGATTACATCCGTCGGCGCAAAAAATCAACGTAAATTGGCTCAAGCAATAAAACGCGCTCGTTTTATTGGCCTTTTACCTTACTCGGTAAGATAAGGAGTGTAGCTATGCAAGTAATTCTTTTAGAACGAATCGCAAAACTAGGTCAGATGGGAGACGTGGTCGACGTAAAGCCCGGGTATGCGAGAAATTTTTTGCTCTCTCAGGGAAAAGCTATGAATGCTACCAAAGAAAACATAGAAGCATTTGAGTTAAAAAAATCTGAACTTGAAACTAGAAATTTAGAAACCAAAGCAGAAGCTGAAGCCGCTGCTAGTAAAATCAATGGTCAAATTTTTACTGTAATTCGACAAGCCTCGGATGCAGGATCACTATACGGATCCGTTACTACGAGAGACGCATCAGAAGCAGCAACAAACGCAGGGTTTATAGTTGACAAAAACCAAGTGTCCCTAAGCCGACCTATAAAAGAACTGGGGATCCATGAAATAATAGTAATATTACATCCTGAGGTAGAAACAGTATTCTCACTCAATGTTGCTCGATCAGAGGAAGAAGCTCAGTTGCAAGCCAAGGGTAAATCAATTCAACAGCTAGCTGCTGAGGCCGAAGCTGAAGCTGAATTTGAGATATCAGAACTGTTCGACGATATAGGAGCAGCCGCAGTTGAAGATGATGAGTTGCTTTCATCTCAGGATGCCTCTTCTGAAACAAATACTGAAGTTCCTGACGATGTAAGCCTGTCTAAAGATTAAAAAATAAAGCCATCCTAGTAATTAGAATGGCTTTATTTTAATAAAAGTTCCCAAATTTATAAGTTTTTTAAATTCAAGTTTCTAACTTCTTTAAAGATTTCTCTAGTTCAGATTTTTTCACCTCTTTGTCATTAATTTGTATGAGCTCGAAAATGAAATCTACAACTTTGTCTTCAAATAATGGAGCCTTAAGCTGTTCTTGCATCTGGGGGTTATTTTTCACAAATTCGAAAAATTGTTTCTCCTGACCCGGATACTGTCTAGCCTGACTCATCACTGCTTGACTAACTTCAGCCTCCGTAACATCTATCTCATTCTTGCGCCCTAATTCTGAGATAAGAAGACCAAGTGAAACTCTTCTTTTGGCTAATTTTTTATGTTCGTCAGTAGTTTTAATCTCCGGATGATCGTGGCCTTCCACTTGCGGATTTTCTTCATGCCATAACTGATGTGCAATTTGATTGGCTTCAGCCTCTAACAGGCTCGAAGGTAGTTCGAATTTTACTAATTTTGCTAACTTATCTAGCAATTGCCTTTTCATTATCGATCTAGATGCTGCTCCGTATTCTTGCTCTAATCTCGAAGAGACCTGTTCTTTTAAACTTTTCAGATCTTCAGCACCATATTTTTTTGCTAATTCATCATCAATCTTTGATGGAATTGCTTTTTTCAATGATTTTAACGTACAATCAAACTCAGCTTCCTTACCTTTGAGGTTTTCAGCCTGATAATCATCTGGGAATTTAACTTGAACTTTAATTTTTTCTCCAGCTTTAATACCGATTAATTGATCTTCAAAACCCGGAATGAATGAATTAGAGCCGAGAATAAGAGGGTAATCCGTACCTGTTCCACCATCGAAAATCTCACCATCAACTTTGCCAACAAAGTCTATAACCACCTGATTTCCAGACTTAGCCTTAGCACCCTTCTTTTCATCAATAAAATCTTTTGACGAATCTGCTAGCTCAGACAAAGCAGTCGATATCTCATCTTTAGTGGCCTTCACTATAAGCTTATCAAGTTTAACTTTTTTAAAATCTATTTCTGGAATATCTGGTAACTTTTCGTAACTGACTGTCAGCTCTACATCGTCACCCGGCTTCCAGTTTTCATTATTCATCTTAATATTTGGCTGTTGGGCGGGCCTATCACCTGTCTCCTCAAGGTGCTTCGACATGGCTTCATCGATACTTTTCTGCATCGCCTCACCCATAACTTGCTCACCAAATTTTTTCTTCATCAAAGCTAAAGGAACCTTACCTTTCCGAAAGCCCTTCATTTCAACATCTGGCTGAGCTGCAATTAGATCCTCAGTAACTTTTTTTTCCAACTCATCTGCTGTGAGTTTAATT
This sequence comes from Paracoccaceae bacterium, assembly GCA_049602715.1. Classification (GTDB taxonomy): domain Bacteria; phylum Pseudomonadota; class Alphaproteobacteria; order Rhodobacterales; family Rhodobacteraceae. Next base: position 4,578 of record JBMYRX010000026.1, read on the forward strand.
TCATAACCACGTTTCAAACCTTCACTAAGAGTTTCTGTGACCTGCATTATACGTACCTCTTTAAATTTTGGTGCGGGTGAAGGGACTTGAACCCCCACGCCTTGCGGCGCCAGAACCTAAATCTGGTGCGTCTACCAATTCCGCCACACCCGCAAAATATTTTAAACTACCAACGTACCGTAGCTTGCTTCAAGACCGTTTAGCAAAGCTAATAATAAGATGCACGCACAAAATGCGAATTGTTTAAATTCATATTCAAATAATTCATATATCTCTATTTTTTTGTTTATTAGATTTTCAAAGCTGTTAGCCCAGCATATATATAAATATCACAATTAACTCTTTCAATAGCTATTTTTATAAAGTGCCTAATATTCAGACAATATGATTAAAATGTAATCTAACGACGGAAAAAATAGATTCTGATCAGAGTTTCATTATTCTTTACATTTGAAAATAACATTAAGAAATGATTACGGTAGTTGAAAATAAGGATGTTCATTATGAAGAAAATAGAAGCCATTATAAAACCATTCAAACTTGATGAAGTAAAAGAGGCGCTGCAAGAGATCGGCATCCAAGGTTTGAGTGTAACAGAAGTTAAAGGATTCGGCAGACAAAAAGGCCACACCGAGCTCTACCGAGGAGCCGAGTACGTCGTAGATTTTTTACCAAAAATTAAAATAGAGATAGCTATTCCTGATGTACTGTTGGAAGCAGCCTTGGATGCTATAGCTACCGCTGCTAAGACTGATAAAATTGGTGACGGGAAAATATTTGTTTCGAGTTTAGAACAGGCAATACGAATAAGAACAGGGGAATCTGGAGACGATGCTCTTTAGAAGATTGTTTTTAAACCCTTAGAAGTAAAGGAAATTTCATAATGAGTCACAATGCAATAGTCGAACTAATAAAAAGTCAAGAAATAGAATATGTGGATCTGAGATTCACTGATCCTAGAGGAAAACTTCAACATCTTACTTTACTTTCAGATCAAGTGGATGAAGACTTTCTCGAGGAAGGCATGATGTTTGACGGATCGTCTATTTCGGGTTGGAAGTCCATTGATCAAAGCGACATGAAGTTAATCCCTGATACAAATTCGTCTTACATAGACCCGTTCTATGCCGAAAAAACTCTTTGCCTACACTGCAATGTGGTAGAGCCTGATACTGGAGAACCATATAATAGGGACCCACGAGGAACAGCATTGAGAGCTGAAACTTATCTAAAAGCATCTGGAGTAGGCGATGTGTCTTATTTTGGTCCAGAAGCCGAGTTTTTTCTTTTTGAAGATGTAAAGTTTTCTGTCGAAATGAATAAAGTATCCTTCGAAGTAGATGCTCAGGACGCCTCATGGAATACAGATAGTCACTATGAGACTGGCAATATGGGCCATAGACCCGGAATAAAAGGAGGTTACTTTCCAGTCAATCCGACTGATATCAACCATGATCTTAGATCAGAAATGCTTTCAACAATGAAAAGAATGGGTATGAAAGTTGATAAACATCATCACGAAGTGGCTTCCTGCCAACATGAGTTAGGCTTGATATTTGGTTCTCTGACTCACCAAGCAGATGAATTACAGAAATATAAATACGTTGTACAAAATGTGGCTAATGCATATGGCAAATCTGCTACATTTATGCCGAAACCAATTTCCGGTGATAATGGGACTGGAATGCACGTTAACATGTCAATTTTTAAAGATGGAAATCCTATCTTTTCAGGCGATAAATATGCAGATCTATCCCAAGATGCTTTGTATTTTATTGGTGGTATATTAAAACATGCTAAAGCGCTTAACGCATTCACGAACCCTTGTACTAACAGCTACAAACGTCTTATTCCTGGGTTTGAAGCTCCAGTTTTGAGAGCTTATTCGGCTCGTAATAGATCTGGCTGTGTACGTATCCCATGGGCCGAAAACCCAAAAGCCAAGAGAGTGGAGGCACGCTTCCCAGACCCTGCAGCAAACCCTTATCTATGTTTTTCAGCCTTATTGATGGCAGGGCTAGATGGAATTAAAAATAAAATTGATCCCGGGCAGGCATCTGATAAGGATTTATATGAGTTACCACCAGAAGAGCTTAAGGGAATACCAACGGTGTGCGCGTCGCTAAGAGAAGCTGTAGAATCTCTGGAAAAAGATCAGGACTTCTTACTTCAAGGAGATGTTTTCTCTAAAGATCAGATCGAAGGCTATATAGAGCTTAAATGGGAAGAGGTTTACGCTTACGAGCATACACCACATCCCGTTGAGTACAAAATGTATTACAGCTGTTAATATATACCCCCAGAATGGGTTCCTGATGAAGGGACCCATTTAAGCTATAAAAAAAATATGGTCTTTTACATTTTTCAAACATTCATGAAATAGTTCAGCTCGGAATACGAACAACAATAACCGTTTAAATAAAAACTAATCAGTTACTTGCATAATATCAGACGATTTATCTCTTTTAAGGATATAAACTTTCCTGTACTAATCTATAAATACAACTGCTAGCAAAGATAGTATGGAGACCTAAATGACTGAAAAAATATTTCCACCATCTACAAGCTTTGTCTCGACCGCGTTAATCGATGAAGAAAAATACAAAAAAATGTACTTAGAATCTGTTTCTGATCCCATAGGTTTTTGGGATAAGAACGGGCGAAGAGTTGAATGGATCAAGCCATACAATAAAATTAAGAATGTTTCATTTGAAAGCGATAAAGTAGATATAAAATGGTATGAAGATGGTTCTTTAAATGTCTGTTATAATTGCGTAGATCGGCATTTAGAAAAATTAGCGAATAAGACAGCTATAATTTGGGAACCGGATGACCCAAATGATCATTCAATAAAGATAACCTACAAACAGTTATCACGCGAAGTAAATAAATTCTCTAACGTTTTAAAAACTATGGGTGCAAAAAAAGGGGATAGAGTCGTTATCTATATGCCAATGATTCCTGAAGCAACCTATGCAATGCTAGCTTGCGCTCGAATTGGGGCAATTCATTCAGTTGTTTTTGCCGGTTTTTCATCAGATGCTCTAGCATCTCGAATAAAAGGTTGTGATGCTTCAATACTTATAACAGCAGACGAGGCGCCACGAGGAGGTAAGAATACACCACTAAAGAAAAGCGCTGACGCGGCATTAGATCTAGTTGAGCGAAATACTAAAATGATTGTTGTTCGTCGAACTGGCGGAAATGTCAGTATGAAAAGCGGAAGGGATTTTTGGTTACACGAGCTTACAAGAGACGTAAGTGACGTCTGTCAGCCTGAAGAAATGAATGCAGAAGACCCTCTTTTTATATTATATACCTCGGGCTCCACTGGACAACCTAAAGGCGTAGTGCACACTAGTGGGGGATACTTAGTTTATGCGTCCATGACACATGAATATACCTTTGACTATAAAGGTGATGATATTTTTTGGTGTACAGCAGATATTGGATGGGTAACTGGCCATAGTTATATAGTTTATGGACCACTGGCTAACGGAGCTACCACGATAATGTTTGAAGGCATACCAAATTACCCGGATCCTGGTAGATTCTGGTCTATATGTGAGAAACATAATGTAAATCAGTTCTATACAGCACCAACTGCAATAAGAGCATTGATGGGGCAAGGTAATAAATGGGTTGAAAACTATAATCTTGATAAACTAAAAGTTTTAGGAACAGTCGGGGAACCTATAAATCCCGAAGCTTGGAATTGGTATAATGATATTATTGGAAAAGGAACTAAGCCAATAGTGGATACTTGGTGGCAAACAGAAACTGGAGGACATCTTATTACACCTCTTCCTGGCGCCATACCTACAAAACCAGGTTCAGCTACTAAACCGTTTTTTGGTATTGTTCCTGTTATACTAGACCCAACCACTGGAAAAGAACTAAAAAATCCCGCAGCAGAGGGAGTCCTGTGTATAAAGGATAGTTGGCCTGGCCAAATGAGAACAGTTTTTGGAGATCATGACCGATTTATAAAAACTTATTTTTCTGATTATCCTGGATATTATTTTACTGGAGACGGATGCAGAAGAGATGAAGATGGTTATTACTGGATAACAGGAAGAATAGACGATGTTTTAAATGTATCTGGGCATAGAATGGGTACAGCAGAGATAGAGTCATCCCTCGTAGCTCATCCTAAAGTCTCTGAAAGTGCCGTAGTGGGTTATCCACATGAAATTAAGGGGCAAGGAATTTATGCATATGTAACCCTAATGAGTGGTGAAGAATATAATGCAGAGCTAAAAGCCGAATTAGAGCTATGGGTACGTAAAGATATCGGCCCCATAGCAAAACCGGATATAATCCAATGGGCGCCGGGCCTTCCAAAAACTAGGTCTGGTAAAATAATGAGACGTATTCTGAGAAAAATAGCAGAAAATGAGTTTGATAGTCTTGGTGATATATCTACTCTTGCCGATCCTAATGTTGTTGCTGATTTAATCAATAATCGGAAAAAGTAAAAAGTACTACAATCCTGGAAACTACAAAAAATTTTTAGGTGGTATATAAATTGATATAATATTATTATATATTGGGTAGGAAAATTAAGGGTATAATAATGGCAAAAAACTTACGTGATGATGATATTTTATTCGTCGAAGCCTTAACCAAGGTATTAAAAAAAAATAATCTAACGGATCTAGAAATTAGTAGAGATTATGGAGATGAAAAAGGTATTACCGTAAGATTATCTCAGCGACTAAATGCTGATTACGATATCACAGGCACTAAGATGCCGGTTATTACCGAAACAGATATAATAGCCACTGAGAAAAAAAGTAAACAATCTGATGACCCAGCATTGATTGCCGGCGCAGTGACGTCGCCCATGGTTGGAACTTGTTTTCTCCAACCTGAACCTGGTAGTAAACCGTTTGTTAGTGTTGGAGAAAATGTCATAGAGGGCCAGACATTATTGATAATAGAGGCTATGAAAACAATGAACCATATTCCTGCTTCTAAGACAGGTATAGTCAAACGAATACTCGTTGAAGACGGTACACCCGTTGAATTTGGTGCCCCATTAATGATAATCGAGTAAGCATAAATGTTTGATAAAATACTTATAGCCAATAGGGGTGAAATAGCACTTCGTGTAATCAGGGCCGCAAAAGAGATGGGAATAAAAACCGTAGCGGTTCATTCTACAGCAGATAGTGATGCTATGCATGTCAGGATGGCAGATGAGGCAATTTGTATTGGCCCCCCAAATAGTGGGAAGAGTTATTTATCAATACCTGCTATCATTTCTGCATGTGAGATTAGTGGGGCTCAAGCGATACATCCAGGGTATGGCTTTTTATCAGAAAATTCTAAATTCGTTCAAATAATCGAAGACCATGATTTGACATTTATTGGACCAACCGCTGAGCATATCCGAATAATGGGCGACAAAATAACCGCAAAGGAAACTATGATAAAATTGGGTGTACCATGCGTCCCGGGATCCAACGGTGAGGTTACATCATTAGAGCAAGCTTATAGCTTAGGAGAGTCCCTCGGATATCCTGTTATAGTAAAAGCAACTGCGGGTGGTGGTGGGAAAGGAATGAAGCTGGCACATTCAAAAAATGATATGGAAGTTGCTTTTAAAACAGCTCGATCCGAGGCGTTGTCGTCTTTTGGAAATGATTCCGTGTATTTAGAAAAATATTTGCAAGCTCCTAAGCATATTGAAGTACAGGTTTTTGGTGACGGCAAGGGGAATGCTATCCACTTAGGCGAAAGAGATTGTTCCCTTCAAAGAAGACATCAGAAAGTTTTGGAAGAAGCTCCCGGGCCGGGAATAACAGACGAGATAAGACAAGATATAGGAAAAATATGTGCCGACGCAGTAGCCTCAATTAACTATTCAGGTGCAGGTACTGTAGAATTTTTGTATGAGAATAATAAATTTTATTTTATTGAAATGAATACTAGACTCCAAGTCGAACACCCAGTTACAGAGGCTATCTACGGGGTAGATCTTGTCAAAGAACAGATTAGGGTTGCAGCCGGGGAACCTATGCAATTTTCACAAGAAAGTTTAAAAATTAATGGTCATGCAATAGAAGTACGAATAAATGCCGAAAAACTACCACAGTTTACACCTTGCCCTGGCAAAATTGTACAGTTTCATGCTCCCGGAGGGTTAGGTATAAGATTAGACTCTGCGTTATACGCTGGATACTCAATACCACCTTATTACGATAGCCTGATTGCAAAACTTATTGTCCATGCAGAGAATAGAGATCAGGCAATAAGTCGTCTCAAGCGTGCGCTTGAAGAACTAATCGTAGATGGCGTAGACACAACCGCACCTTTATTTAATTCGTTACTTCAGCAAGATGAAATATTTACCGGAAAATATAATATACATTGGTTGGAAAACTGGTTGGATACTTTTTCCTAACCTGTGCTTAAATACAAAGAACTAAGGATTAAATTTTCAAATCATGGATATTTCTTTGGCTCCAGAAACATTAATCCGAGCTTACTGCAATGGTATATTTCCAATGGCCGAAGGAAAAAATACTAACAAAATTTTTTGGATTTCACCTGAAATTCGAGGTGTCATACCTTTAAATAACTTTCACATATCTAAATCTCTTCGAAGATCAATAGTAAAAAGAGATTATAAAATTAAAATAAATACAGACTTCGTAGGTGTAATAACAAATTGCGCGGATCGAACGGAGAGCTGGATAAATTCTGGCATTTTAAAAGCCTATAGCGACTTATTTAATTTAGGCTTCTGCCATTCGATAGAAGTTTGGGATAACCAAGACTTAATTGGTGGTATATATGGCCTAGCGATTAAAAGGGCTTTTTTTGGCGAAAGTATGTTTTCTAAACGTCCCGATGCCTCAAAAATTGCATTAGCCTATCTTGTATCTAGATTAAAATATGGGGGATTTTTATTATTTGATGTGCAGTTTCAAAGTGAACACCTCAAAACTCTCGGAGCTATCGAAGTTTTAAAAGCTAATTACCAAGATTTATTGAAGAACGCATTGGAGGGCGACGCAAATTTTTTTTCACAGCCGTCTGAGGTAGGTCCTGTAGAAATTTGCATTTAATGAGCCATATATCATATCTCGGATTATCAAGTGACATTAAGGCCGGACTAGAAGCTACCATCCAACCTTGAAACTCTCTATTGCCGGTAAGAAGATTATAAATTTTAAGATGCGCAAAGCCATCACCTGTTGGGTTATTAGATGGATACCGGCATTCATTTAATTTTATCTGTAAAGAACCAAAAATAATATCATTATTTATATTTACTTCTAAATCAGTACTTTTTCCAGCCATCTTATCGAGCCCCCGCAAAAATGCAGTATTCGAATTCGACGTCTTTACTCTAAAGTCATCAATTATTTCAATACTTTCTGTTGTAATATTTAGGTCCAAAGTAAAATCTGAAGTTTGCGCTAACAACAACGATGAACATGCAAGATATAACGATAGTGTGACAATTCTCATTCTTTAGAGGTGCCAAACATTTTGAGAAGCAAATTTATTAGACTTATTGAGCTCTGTGTATCCTCAATTATTTCACCAGCAGCGTAATTATCAAAAGATCCACCAGGAACAATTTCCACAAAACTCCCTCCCAATAAACCTTCTGAGCTAATAGCTGCAGAACTATCATTTGGAATGAGAATATTTTTTTCTATTTTCAATTTTACATCGGCTTGGAGAGTCTCCGCATTCAAGGATAAACTTTTTACCATACCAATTTTTACACCAGCCATACGGACTTCGGTTCCTGTATCAATACCCTCAGCCGAACGAAAGCTTGTGTTGAGATTATAGTTTTCGCTATCAGCACTAAAACCACCTACCCTAATTATGAATACCAGAAATGCAGCAGCAACAATAAGGACAATCGTTCCAGTTATAATTTCAAGTTTTTTCTCAGACATTTTTATTCCCCGGTTTGTTGACTATTTTGGGCTCCAAGCTTCATAATCATTCCTTTTCAGAGGAGAAGTCTTTCTTATTGACCCAGCGGGTGCATAGGAATCAAGTGTTCCTGTAAGGTTAGCCTGATGCTCTTTTTCCCAAGACTTTTTCACCAATGGTTTATCCGTTGGTAATTCGTCCCAAGTATGGTGTAACCACCCGTGCCACTCGGGGCTTACACTAGACGCTTCGGCTTCACCATTAAAAATTACCCATCGCCTAACATGGTCTTTCGAGGTATAAAAAATGTTACCTCTTGAGTCTTGGCCGACTTTAATTCCGTTTCGCCAGGTAAAGAATTGGGTGTTAACTGTTTGACTATTCCACCAGGTAAGGCATCTTAATACCGTTTTTATTATCCCCATAAAGAACCCTCATTATTCTTTTTGTCCAGTGACTACAGCTTCAAAATACAAAATTATACCTTATTATAAAAACCGTAATTTAATTTTACTAACTTGCCGACGCTTCAATATCTTTATTCTCATCGGAGTATATAAGAAGTGGTTTCACATCTTTGTTAACAGATTCTGCGTTTACTACAACTTCATTAACATTAACTAATGCAGGCAGGTCAAACATAGTATCCAATAAAATATCCTCTAAAATAGATCTCAACCCTCTAGCACCTGTTTTACGAGAAATTGCTCTTTTTGCTATGGCCAACAGTGCATCATCAGTAAATGTTAAGTTAGCTTTTTCAAGCTCAAATAATTTTTGATACTGTTTTATAAGAGCATTTTTAGGCTTACTCAAAATAGTTACCAAAGCATCTTCATCTAAATCCTCCAAAGTAGCAACAACTGGAAGTCTTCCTACAAACTCAGGGATTAGGCCAAATTTCAAAAGATCTTCTGGCTCTAACTCGTCAAATAGCTCTCCCACACCCTTATCGTTCTCTTCTCTTACGTCAGCACCAAAGCCCATAGCAGACCCTTTACCTCTCTGAGAAATAATTTTATCGAGTCCTGAGAATGCTCCACCACAAATAAATAATATATTAGTAGTATCAACCTGCAGGAATTCTTGTTGAGGGTGTTTTCTTCCACCTTGTGGGGGAACCGACGCTATCGTACCTTCCATAATTTTTAGTAAAGCTTGTTGCACACCCTCGCCCGAGACATCTCGTGTGATAGATGGGTTATCAGACTTTCTTGTTATTTTGTCGACCTCATCAATATAAACTATACCTCTTTGCGCTCTTTCTACATTATATTCCGAAGCCTGTAATAGTTTTAGAATTATATTTTCAACATCTTCTCCAACATAACCAGCTTCCGTCAAAGTTGTGGCGTCCGCCATCGTGAAGGGGACATCAAGAATTCTTGCTAATGTTTGCGCGAGAAGTGTTTTACCGCACCCTGTAGGACCAATTAATAGTATGTTAGATTTTGAAAGTTCAATTTCATCTGATTTTACCGAATTATTAAGACGTTTATAATGATTATGAACAGCCACTGACAACACTCTCTTAGCATGAGATTGACCTATAACGTAGTCATCAAGGACATCACAAATCTCCTGTGGAACAGGGACTCCATCTTCAGCCTTTAGTCCTGAAGCCTTAGTTTCTTCTCGGATAATATCCATACAGAGTTCAACACATTCATCACAAATAAATACTGTTGGGCCCGCTATTAGTTTCCTTACTTCATGTTGTGACTTCCCACAAAAAGAACAATAGAGTGTATTTTTATTATCTTTAGAATTTGTTACCATTCAAAAACCTACAATTATAATTAAGCTAATTAACCTTAAAATATCCTTCATTACTATTTCATGCTGAGATTAAGCCAGCCTGACAGAAGGTACAATGCTTAAATAACAACTTTGCCTTCAGGATAGGGTTAGTAATTTCGATTAAACTGGCTTCTCCTTACGGCTAGAAACTATCTCATCGATATGGCCCCACTCTTTTGCTTCTTGAGGAGACATAAAATTATCTCTATCAAGTGCTTTTTCAACAGCCTTGATAGTTTGGCCTGTATGCTTAACATATATTTGGTTTAATCGGTCTTTCAACTTTTGAGTTTCAGCTGCATGGATCATTATGTCAGAAGCTTGTCCCTGGTAACCACCAGACGGCTGATGGACCATTATTCTAGCATTTGGCAAGGAAAACCTCATTCCTTCTTCACCACCAGCTAGCAATAAAGAGCCCATCGAGGCCGCTTGCCCCATACAAAGCGTTGAAACTTTAGGTTTAATGTATTGCATAGTATCATAAATTGACAACCCCGACGTAACTACACCACCCGGGGAATTTATGTACATGCTAATTTCTTTAGAAGGATTTTCTGCTTCTAAATGAAGCAGTTGGGCAACAACTAAATGGGACATACCATCGTGAACGACGCCATTAATAAATACAATCCTTTCCTTTAGAAGCCTAGAGAAAATATCATATGCTCGTTCTCCCCTACTAGTTTGTTCAACCACCATAGGTACTAGATTCATATAAGTTTCGATAGGATCATGCATTCTTTAATTTCCTTCTGTAGCAATCTATGGCTCTAAATCTGTATTATCCTGAGAGCCTAGGAATAGGTCCATTACATATCTTTTAAAGCAATCGCAGTCCACCAATAAAACAACTCGCATGAATTAATTTTTAGGCTGGATCAAATTTTGTTTAATTATTAAAATAAGAAAAAAAAATTTTAAACGGAGTAGCTATCTTATATGGAACAATCTAGCCAGATATTACAAATTATTTTTGCAGATATAATACTCTCAGGAGATAATGCTTTAGTTATCGGCATGTCAGCTGCTAACCTTCCTGATAGTATAAGAAAAAAAGCAATTTTAATTGGAATGGGACTAGCAGCATTTTTTAGAATATTTTTTGCCGCTATTGCGAGTTTTCTATTAGCTATCCCAGGTATTTTATTTTTTGGTGGTTGTTTATTACTATGGGTTTGTTGGCGATTTTATCTAAATATTAAAAATCATGGAAAGATTAGTGACACAATTCACATAGATCCCAGTACAAACCACAATTCGAGTTACAAACAACTTCTCTCAGCTTTAGGAGTGATAGCAATTGCTGATGTTTCAATGTCTATAGATAACGTGGTTGCTGTCGCCGCAATCGCTAGGGAAGACACCAAACTTCTAATATTCGGATTAGTTCTTGCAATTGCGTTTATGGCTTTATTCTCGACCATGTTCATGCGTTTGATGGTAAAATACGCTTGGCTCTGCTGGTTGGGACTAACTTTTCTAATATATTTGTCATTTAAAATGTTATACGACGGGTTACCAGAGATACTACACTTAGTACTGGGATGGGTCTAAATAAACAACGCACTGGAAAAGTAAAACCAGTCACAAATTAGTAGATTATTTATTATTTTTTCCGAAGTAAAGAAGACCGGCTACTATAACAAATGCTATAAGTGCTTGAGATGTAACTGCTGACACGAACAGACTAATATTTGTTATCACTGAGACCACATAGGGGCCTGAATCCTCCCCCAGCAAAAGATAAACGAGAATTATTAAGCCAACTAACGAAAAACCAGTTTTTGTGACGCTAATCATGATTTTCTGGAGTGCCGCTAGCCTCCGGCTTAAATTGTCCACGAGCTATCTTTCATGCCAGGGAAGGAGATTTTAATTAAATCTTATCTGTCAACCAAGTTAAGAATTATCATCAATGTGATCAAGCCAACAAGTCCATTAGAACCTAATGCTGCTACTAGATCAGTGATATTTCCTACTACGTTACCAACAAATGATAGATTAGCTGGGCCAACTAGAAGTGACGCAATAATACCAAATGTAAGTAAAGCAATTCCTAGGTCTGTCATTGCTGCGATAGTTTTTTTCATTTTATCCATTGTATTTACCTTCCTGTATTTTTGTCTCTGCAAGGTTGTAATAAGCTCCTCACAAAGGTTGAAACAGGTTTAAAACCTGAATTATGACAGGTATTGAAACCTGCTGGCCCCTTTACATCGGCAATAATCCGCCTAGTCAACAAAAAAAAACATTTTTTTTTCCAAATTATAGCAAATGAGAGATATAATTCATCTAAATGTGCTATAATTACCTCTATATGGTCGGTTTATCTACTTAGATTACAAAATATAGAAATAACTAAAATTTTAAACTGAGTCGTTTCCTTCCACAAACAACAGTTATGATATTGCTAATTAGTATCGTTCGAACGTAAGTAATTTATGAAGAATCATTACTACTTAACTTGGGGACCCGACCGTAATGACTACTATTTCTCAGCATGACACCTTTTATTCTTGGTTAAGGTTAGCGATCACTCTCCTAATAGCTGTAGTAGGAAATATTGGTATGTGGGTAATCATCTTAGTACTCCCCTCGGTACAAACAGAGTTTGGTGTCGATCGGGCAAGTGCCTCATTACCCTTTACTTTAACCATGATCGGTTTTGCCTTGGGTAATTATTATATGGGGAAGGCGACTGATCGATTTAATATATCTTTAGTGCTTTTATTTTCATCTATCCTTTTAGCTATATGTTTTGTTATAGCGGCATATAGTAACTCCATAATGTCATTATCATTAATTCAGTTGGTAATTGGTTTTGGTACTGGAGCGAGTTTTGGACCAGTAATTGCCGATATATCTTTATGGTTTTTGAAAAGACGTGGGATAGCCGTTGCCTTGGCCGCAAGTGGAAACTATTTATCCGGAGCGATCTGGCCTTTTTTAACAAAGGATTTACTATTAGATCACGGCTGGCGAACGGTTTATTTAGTTTTAGCATTAGCTGCTATCATGATTATGGCGCCACTTTCGTTGGCATTAAAAAGAAAAATATCAAGTGAAGCTAATAAACTCGCAGACTCGCTATCAGCAAAAAAAGTGAAAACCACAGAATTTTCCCCAAAAACCTTACAAATTCTTCTCGGCTTGGCTGGGTTAGGATGCTGTGTAGCGATGTCGATGCCACAAGTTCATATTGTTGCTTTTTGCGTAGATCTTGGCTTTGGGTCAACCGCTGGAAGTCAAATGTTATCATTCATGCTCATTGGAGGTATTGTCTCACGTCTGGTCTCAGGGGTCCTCGCTGATAAGATTGGTGGGTTGAAAACCTTATTATTGGGTTCCAGCCTTCAGTGCTTGGCATTATTTCTTTATTTACCATTTAATGGTCTTGTCTCCCTGTACGTTGTATCTATAATTTTTGGATTATCTCAAGGTGGAATTGTCCCAAGTTATGCTGTAATCGTTAGGGAATATCTTCCAGCGAAAGATGCAGGAGCCCGTGTGGGATTTATTTTAATGATGACTATCGTGGGAATGGCCTTAGGTGGATGGATGTCAGGCTGGATCTATGACTTGAGTGGATCTTATCGTCTAGCATTTTGGAACGGCATTATTTGGAACCTACTAAATTTAGTAATTATTTTTTCTCTTTTCCCCAAGAGACCCAGAAAAATTATTGCAAATGCCTAGATCTCTATTACTGTTGCGCCGGTTGTAAGTCTTTGCTCCAAAACATTATGGGCTTTAATTATATTTGCAAGTTTGTAACGTTGATCTATGACTATTTTAATTTGCCCAGAAGTTACTTTTTGAAACAGGTGCTTGGACATGTCCTGACACGTAGCGTGATCTCCTATGTGAGTAAACAATGTTGGGCGAGTTAGGTTAATTGAACCTTTAGCAGCTAAAGTTGAAACGCTTACAGGAGGAACCGTACCAGAAGCGTTACCAAATGTGATCATAGTCCCAAGTGGACTTAAACAGTTAAGAGAGCCATCAAAAGTATCTTTACCAACAGAATCCATTACAACTGGGACACCCTTCCCATTAGTTATTTCCATTACTTTTTTATGAAAATCTTGAGTTTTGTAATTTATGGTATGAGTAGCTCCATATTCCTTAGCCAGTTCACACTTTTTATCAGAGCCTGCTGTACCTATTAAGTTTATTCCTTCAGATCTTGCCCATTGACATGCTATTAAACCAACTCCTCCGGCAGCGGCATGAAATAATACCGTATCACCTTTTTTTAGTGGAACTGTTCGGTGGAATAAGTATTGAACAGTCAAGCCTTTCAGCATCATAGCTGCCCCTTCCTCAAACGAGATTGAATCTGGCAACAAACATACTTGGTCCGCTGACATGGTACGTAACTCACAATAAGCTCCTGGGGGATTTGAGGCATAGGCAACGCGATCTCCTGCTTTTATATGTTCTACCCCCTCACCCACGGCTTCAACTACTCCAGACGCTTCCATTCCTAGAGCAGTCGGAAGATTTAAGGGATATAGGCCCGTACGTTGATATACATCAATATAATTCAGACCACATGCCTTATGTTTTATTTTAATCTCGCCAGTCTTTGGCTCTGGAGCCTCATAATCCACAAGTTTCATCACGCTCGAGTCTCCAAACTCAGATATAATTACTGTCTTAGCCATAATTTAATTCCTTACCAAAATATTTTATTTCTAATTATCTAAAACTTCTACACGAGCGTTTGACGTTAATAAATACTAAGATTACCATCTGACCCTAACTGATTTCGGACCTCTAAACGCCCACCCGGTAAAATTTACTTTCTCGATCAGCCGTAAATTAGGAAATTTAGCGAATAACATTGGGAGAGCAACGTCAGCAATTAGGGTTTTTGATACCCACGCACCTGCACAAAAATGTGGACCTGCACCAAAAGTGATAGACGGGCTAGTATCTCTTTTTATATTATAGGTTTCTGGAAGTTCAAAAATTGTTTCATCTCTATTTGCTGAACTAAACATAAAAAACACCCTATCCTCAGGTTCAAATTCAACACCATTATAAACATATGGCTGATCAACTCTTCTAGGTGACATCCCTATAGGTGACATCCATCGACCAAACTCTTCAAATGCTTGAAGCCAGGTACATTCTCCAGTTTTCACAAAGTTTAACTGTTTTGGGTTTTCCAATAACGCGTAGGCAGTCCCTGAAATAGCATCTCTGGGCTCATTCTGCCCGCCTGAAATTGCTAATTTAACATTTGCCCTCAATTGATTATCACTTAAACCTGCTTCAAGTTGAACTGATATAAGGGAATAATCCGGCTCCTTAATTAATGTTGGAAGAATTTTATCAATATGGGCGTCAATTGACGCTGTACACATTTTACAATTTTCTTCAATTTTTTTATTACCTGAATAATTAGAAATTCCATCAATCATACCCTGACTAACGCGGTCCATTTCTTTGTAATCCATATTAGTCAGACCAGTTACAACCTTCAATGCTTCTCCCGAAACAGGCGTTGCAAAATCAAGTACAAGGTCCGCTTCCTTTCTATGTTCCATTGCCTCTAAGATCTTAGTTGTCGCATTAATAAATTTTTTTTTCCATATATCCCTGGATGTTCTAGGTGAAAAGCTTTTAAAAGTCGCTTTCCTCTCCTCAAGATGACACTTCCCATCTTTGCGCATCATATTTTCACCCATTAGTTTTGTCATGAGACCATCAGGTTGAACGGAGGAGAAAACATCTATTAGTTTTTCATTTACAAAGATATCGTTTCTTGCTGTCATTAGTGTCGCTCCTAATTCAGGAACGTATGAAATTGGTTGTTTGTCCCTCATCACCTTCAGGTCGGGATAAGGGTTTAAGCTAAACTTTTTTAAATCTATTGAGTAATGAGGAGCGTTAGACATTAAGATAACTTTCTAGTTTATCACTGCCTTAATCTGAGCCTAAGATGCGTGGGGTCAAGTCGACCATTTCTGCAGTCGACTTGACTTTAAGTGGATTTATTCAACCCAAAAATCCATAGGTGCTGGTATAGCCATTCCAATTTCACGGTAGTATTTTTCAGCTCCTGGATGTAATCGTCCAGCAATTAGTTTCAAACTATCCTCAGGAATAACAGTAGTTTTTAGCCACTCAGCTACTTCATGTATCTCACCAAGATTTTCCCAGATCGCCTTTGTAACTTTGTATACAACTTCATCATCGACATGCATTCCAGCAGAAAAATTAACATCGGCACCGTGCGTTGTCGTTTCAACATCATTTACTTGATTACTTCCATAAGCATCCGGAGGAATCCGATTTAAAGTCGCTCCTGTAGGTCCTAACTTCATTTTGCTCTGATCAACATTCAAGATACGAATTTTTTTTGTAAGTGCAAACTGCTGTATCGCTGTGGAAGGGATATTTGTTGGTAAAACGATTACTTCAATCTTATCATCTTGAAAAGCTTGAATAGCAGCGTCAAAACCAAATGCCTGAACATCCATTTCGTCTTTTGTTATACCAGTTACTGTTTTTATATTATTAAGAACCACACCAAATGCAGCCCCCCCTGGAGGGCCAACAAAGATTTTCTTCCCTCTTAAATCATCTAGTGAAGTAATACCACTATCTGCTCTCGTTACATAATGATATGGTCCGATTTGATAGCTAAATATCATACCGACTTTTTTTTCTAATTCTTGACCATTTGTAAACTTTTTAAATGGACCTATTTGTTTAGCTAACAACCAATTAATAGTCGGCGATCCGAATAGGAAGTCCACTGAACCATTTGCTGCATCAACAAAGTGTTTTGTTGCAGCTCCAGTAGCTCTAAGCTGAAAATCAACTCCATCAACGTGCTTATTCACAACTTTTGTAATCGCTGTATTCACTGTAAATGGTGACATTCCAGGAGCAATAGATGTAACCTTGAAAACTTCAGAACTTACTGACGACGCGAAAAAAAGGCTGACAGCTAACCCCATACTCAAGTATTTTCTAAACATATTAATTTCCCTCCATAAAAAATAAAAAAATATATAATTCTTCTATACGTTAAATGTTTAAAGACAATTTGCGAGAATACAATCCTATAATCAATGTGAGTATACACGCGGGTATCCATATTACTGGTAAAGCTATCATTGCACCACATCCAACAATAAATCTAATAGCCCGTTGTCCTAATTTAATGTTACCTAAAAGAGGGTCAGCACCTCCAAGAGCTGTGCCAAACATCCAAATTGCAGCTAATAGCCTCAAAATTGTATTTAACAGTTCCAACCAGCTAAATTCACCTGCTACAAGGAGTAACGATGGTGAATAGACAAAAACATACGGGACCATCAAACCAACAATAGATATTCTTAAAGCTATGAAAGCCGTTGTTAAGGGATGCCCACCCGCTATAGGAGCAGCTATATAACAACCATACGCTATCGGTGGCACGATAGAAGAGTATACCGCATAATATAAGACAAACATATGAGCGGCTAGTGGTAAAACCCCAGCTTTGATTATTGCTGGGGCGATCATAATTGCTATTATCAAATAAGCTGGTAGTGTTGGAAGACCCATTCCTAAAATCATCGCACCGAACATTGCCAGAATAAGCGCAAAAATCAGATAATCCTCACCAAAAGAGGAAATTGAGCTAGCAAACCTTATAGCCACTCCTGTTTCATTTACGACAGCTAAGACAATACCAATAACGCCAACAGCCAACATAATCCGAGCGGATGAAATCCCGCCATCCGCAAATGCATAAAAAATTCGTATAGGTTGACGTCTAAATTCTGGGTTTAGAATAAAACCGGATAAGATAGCCGTTAAAACACCAACCAATCCAGCTGTAGCAGGAGACTTACCCCAAATAAAAGTCAACATCAAAGTTAAGATAGGAAATATAATTAAGCCAGACTGCATCCAATCATTTACCGTTAAAGAAGGCATATCTTTCTTGTTCATAGGTTCTATCCCTATTTTTATCGCCTCTGTATAAACCTGGGAGAATAAACCTATGTATTTGAAAAGTGCGGGTAATGCCGCCGCTGCTATGACAAGAGTAAAAGGCATGCCTACAAGGTCTGCCATTATAAAAACGGCCGCAGCCATAATTGGTGGCGTTAACTGACCGCCAGAAGATGCAGCAGCCTCGACAGCACCGGCAAAGTTTGGTGAAAAACCCTGTTTTTTGATCATTGGTATTGTAAAAACACCAGTACCCGCGATATTGGCGGCAACGGACCCACTCATCATGCCAAAAATAGCACTAGCGACAATTGCAGCATGGGCAGAACCACCTCGGATTCTTCCAGTTAAGGCTGTAGAAATTGTTATTAAACTCTGGCCGGCGCCAGTACGCTCTAAAACTGCTCCAAATATTAAAAAAATTAAAACATTATCAGCAACGAGTCCCGTTGTTCGTCCAAATACACCATCAAAGGAATACCAAACAATTTGCATAAAATCTCTAATATTCACGCCAAAATGCTCTAATAACCCAGGTAGCCAGGGACCAGAAAAACCAAAAATTATAAAAACTATCGCCATAATTACAAGCGACCATCCCCACGATCTGAACGTTAATATAATTAAAGATATAATTCCCAGAACTCCAGCAAGAACATTAGTATTTGTTGCCATGTAAAAGCCTGTCCAAAGTTCTTCCTTGACTTTAAAAAACCACCACGCAGACCAAACAAAAGAACCGATAATTAATAGGTCAAATATAAGACCCAAACTTTTTTTGTTCTCAAAAAACCTCAAACTCTGGCCCGGCTGTGTCATTAAAACAATTAGGGCACTCAAAGCAATCACACTAAAACGAGCTGTAACTTCATCTAAGACGAAAAACGCAATTACACAAATGACTGCTAGGGAAAAAATACCCGCTAAAACATACCCGGCTTTAATTGTATAATTTGAAAATATGTCAACTCCCCCCAAAAAAACTGACTTATCCTATGAAACTTAGTTTCAATTACAATATGGGTTAAGTCAACTGGGAGATTATCAATTCAAAAAAAATTAATTGATCAGGTTCGTTTTTAAAAATAAAAATAATGAGCTACCTGTGTTCCACTTTTGAAACAGCAGTTACCGACAATAAAAAAGAGTTTGAACCTATTGTCTGACTACGGTTTTGTTATAATTTATAGGCTTATACTAGAGTTTGTTATCTTCTCTAAAATTCTAACAAACTCTTTAAACTCGGATCTAGTTAATCCTTGAACAATTTCTTCATTACGATCAGTACTAAATTTCAGCATCATATCATGCAGTTTCTTTCCCTTTAAAGTCGTAGTTATTTCTATTAATCTTGCATCTTCTCTAGACCCTGTACTTAACAAAATCTCTTTTTTTACTAATGTCTTGATCGCCCTACTCAACTGGCCCTTATCGATATTCAACATCACTCGAATATCACGGAAAAATACTGGTTCCATCTCATTTGCTAAACCCAATACACGCCACTCATTCAAGCTCAGACCAAATTTTTTTTTGAAATTATAATTGCCATGTTTTTCATGAATCGCCACTAGCCGAGCTAATTTGAACGCAATGCCATCTGAAATAGCCTTAACTTTTGGATGAATCAGATATTTTTTTTCTATAGCGCCCACCTTGATCCTTTTCTATAAAGCCCATTCTACTTCAAATCCGAATTCTACTTAAATTCTCATATCGTGATACAGCTTATGACCCTTTGTTGATTTAGTCAACTATATACGAAATTTACGAAAAAGCATCATGAATACTGGTAGCAAAAATTAGAAACCTACACTATTATATAAGAACTTAATTGATTTCAAAAATAGCATTAAAATAATAAGGTTTAAAAAATATCTGCACGGATGAGATCACTAATGCTGGCTCAAATTACTACAAAGTAAGATAGGAGAATATTTATGAGAGAAGCCGTAATTGTTTCTACCGCCCGAACACCTATAGGAAAAGCATATAAAGGAGCGTTCAATGATACCCAAGCACAAACTCTTGCAGGCCATTCCATCTCAGAGGCTGTCAAAAGAGCTAGTGTATCGGGAGAAGAGATAGATGATGTTATACTCGGGGCAGCCACTCAGCAAGGATCTCAACAAGGGAATATTGCAAGACAAGCGTTATTAAGAGCGGGTCTTCCCACAAGCGTTTCAGGTATGTCCGTGGATCGGCAATGTGCTTCAGGAATGATGGCAATTGCGATAGCAGCGAAACAAATCATCCATGATGGCATGCAAATTACTGTTGGTGGTGGCGTTGAATCCGTATCTCTAACCAGAAATGAGTCCTTCCGTTCTGACAGGTCTCAAGACCCCTGGTTAATATCCAACTTGCCAACACTCTATATGACAATGATAGAAACGGCAGAAAATGTTGCTGAGCGCTACAATATAAGTCGAGAAGCACAAGACGAATATTCCTATCAATCCCAGAAAAGGACTGCAAACGCGCAGAAATTAAATCTTTTGGATAAAGAAATTGTGCCTTTAACGTCAATCAAGAAGGTAAAAGATAAAGACTCTGGTGAAATCACAAGCCAACAAGTTACTCTTACAAAGGACGAAGGTAACAGGTCAGATACAACATTAAGTGGGCTACAAACTTTACAACCTGTTTTCAAGGATGGACTCCGAATTAAAAAAGGAAATTTTATCACTGCTGGAAACGCATCACAATTATCTGATGGCGCATCTGCATCGGTTTTAATGGAATCAAAAGAAGCTCAAAGAAGAGGTCTAACCCCATTAGGAATATATCGGGGTATATCTGTCGCTGGTTGTAACCCTGATGAAATGGGTATTGGACCAGTATTTGCGGTACCAAAACTCTTGAAACAACACAATCTTAGTATGGACGATATAGGGCTTTGGGAATTGAATGAAGCCTTTGCCAGTCAAGTAATATATTGTCGAGACACATTAGGAATACCAAATGAAAACTTAAATGTTAATGGTGGAGGAATTTCCATAGGTCATCCTTTTGGAATGACTGGAGCTAGAGTTGTAGGTCACGCACTGATTGAAGGAAAAAGGCGAGGTGTTAAATTCGTTGTCTGTACTATGTGTGTAGGAGGTGGCATGGGCGCCGCTGGATTATTTGAGATTTTATAAATTAGTAGTCAAGTAATATTTAGCAGAAAATTATTTGAATCCAAAAATTAATTCGTCTGAATGAGCAATTAATTATTTATTTTTCCAAGTTGGTTTTCTCTTTTCAACAAAGGCATTTACTCCTTCTTTGAAATCCTCAGTCTTTCTGAGTTCATCAACTACGTCTCTGCTGTACCTTAAGCTAGACTTCAGATTTATATCGTTGTCCATAGAATTTAAAACCCTTTTAGTAGCTTTTACTGCAGACGGAGAAACTAAAGTAATTCTATTTGCAACTTCAAGAGCTGCATCTATTAGCTGATCTTGTTTAACGATTTTAAGGGCTAATCCCAAAGAAAGAGCTTCGGAAGCATCAACATGACGCCCCGTTAATAGCATTTCAATCGCTGCACTTCGACCAACTTGACGAGTGAGTCTTTGAATTCCTCCAGCAGCAGCTAAAAAACCCACTTTAACCTCCGGCAACGCAAAAGACGCATTTTCTGAAGCAATGATCAAATCACAAGCTAATGCTGTTTCAAGACCGCCACCCATCGCGAACCCATTTACTGCAGCAATAATCGGTTTTTGCAGATCAAACCGAGATGACAACCCAGCAAAACCTGTTCTACACATTAATGTATTTTTATTTGATGCTGCATATTTCAAATCATTCCCAGCAGAGAAAGCCTTTGAACCCGCTCCCGTTAAGATTGCTACCCACAAATCTGGATTAGCAGAGTAATCATCCCAAACCTTTTCCATTTCTCCATGCATTGGGGGATGCATTGCATTATGAACTTCCGGCCGATTCATTGTAACAATAAGAATTTTACCAATTTCCTTTGTCTTTATAAATTTATAAGTCAAAAAATCTTTCCTTCTAATTTGCAATTAAGCCACCAGCGTCAATATCAAGGAACTTAAGGTTTTCATCGGAACACTTATAAAGTAACTCAGAAACCTTGAGATCTTCGTCATTGACAGCGAGTCGCTCCACAACCTGTAGAATTTTTTTAGCACCGACTTTATCGCCATAATACAAAAGCCCGCCTTTATCACGCGGCCAACCGTAACCATACAACCACACAACATCTACATCAGAGGGCCTCTGAACCTTATTCTCATCCAGGATTTTTAAGGCTTCATTTATCATTGGAAAAATCAATGTTTCAATAATTTGTTCTCTTGCCATACTAGTCTTTTTTGCTCGTGTTATATCAACTATAATTTCCTCTGTCTCAATAGATGGTGTTGGTATTCGATTACTATCGTAATTATAATAACCTTTACCTGTTTTCTGACCACGCCTTCCGGCCTCACACAGTGCATCCTTAATTGGGTTGCCAGTCCTTGCCCCTTTTGACCAACCCAAGTCTAAACCTGCTAAATCTGCCATCTGAAAAGGCCCCATTTTGAATCCAAAGTCATTCAACGCCTTATCTATTTCCCAGGGTAAAACACCATTTTTGACCAATTTATTAGCCTGATCCTGTCTCGCCCATAAAATACGATTTCCAACAAAGCCATCACAAACACCAACAAGAACTGGCATTTTTTTGATTTTTTGGGCTACTTGCATACATGTATTAATAACCCGCGAACTCGTCTGTTTTGCTTGAACAATTTCGAGTAACTTCATTACATTTGCTGGCGAAAAGAAGTGAAGTCCGATTATATCCTCAGGCCGATCCGTCATACTCGCAATAATATCTATATCTAATCCAGATGTATTTGTGGCAAGAATGGATGAAGGTTTAGCAATCCTTTGAAGTTTT
>JBMYRX010000027.1:0-27032 GCA_049602715.1 Paracoccaceae bacterium
AACTGAAAAAGGTATAACTTCACTTCAGATGGATATAAAAGTTGCAGGTATTACCCCGGAAATAATGCAAAAAGCACTCGATCAAGCTAAAGAAGGTAGACTACACATTCTTAAAGAAATGGCCAATGCCTTAACCGAAGCAAGCGACTTTTCTGTTCATGCCCCTCGAATTGAGACTATGCAGATACCTACAGAAAAAATTAGAGAAGTTATAGGTTCCGGGGGAAAAGTAATCCGAGAAATAGTTGAAGTTTCAGGTGCGAAGGTAGATATCAATGACGAGGGGGTTATAAAAATTGCCTCTCCAGATGGTGAATCAATAACCAAAGCTTATGAAATGATTCACTCTATTGTAGCCGAACCTGAACAAGGTGTAATATACACAGGTACAGTTGTAAAAATTGTGGATTTTGGTGCCTTTGTAAACTTTTTTGGAAAACGGGACGGCCTCGTGCATGTATCACAAATTGAGAATCGTCGATTAAAACATCCCTCAGATGTTTTAAAAGAAGGTCAAGAAGTGAAAGTTAAACTTTTAGGATTCGACGATAGAGGTAAAGTTCGTCTATCTATGAAAGTGGTTGATCAGGAAACTGGAGAAGAAATAATCGAAGATACTACTAAAGATTAAATAATAGCGTGATACCTTTAAAAGGGTATCACGCTGTCTGATATTTGAAAATAAGGTATCTATTGGTGTCTTCATTACTTACAAAAATTCGGGATCTCAAAAGACAGTATTTCGCTAGGAAATACGTCGAAAAATATGGTGATAAATTTCTTATAAATGGGCTAGAGGTTATTATACCAAAAACAGTCAGCCCCAATATTCGCTACCTACTAGCTAAAGGTAGGCCATATGAAGTAGACGAAATAGAATTAGTCAGCTCTGTTCTTCGGCAGGGAAATAGTGTCTTAGAGTTGGGAGGCTCACTTGGGCTTCTATCACGAGTAATAAGAAATAAAATTGGGCCCTTAGCACAACATCTTATCGTTGAAGCTGATCCAAATTTAATTAGTATATGTCGTAAAAACGCTATTATAGATTCTGAAAAGGGTAGGACTAAGGTTTTACATCGTGTTGTGGCTTATTCTAGAGAACAATCAATCGCTTTTGAGGTTAGTGAAACCGCCCATAGCGGAAAAATAGCAGATAAAAATGCAAAAAATACTATACTGGTTGGCGCTATAACGCTGAGTCATCTCCTCGAAAAAATGTCAGAAAAGAAAGAACTTGTTTTAGTTTCAGATATCGAAGGGGCCGAATATGAAATGTTTCAAACCGAGCCGAGAGAGACCTTTTGTAAACTATCAAAGGTAATAGTAGAAATTCACCCAAAACAATTTATGACTTTGGGAAAATCAGAAGAAGGATTTTTAAAAATTCTTAGGGAAAAAGGGCTTTCAATAATAAAACGAAGAGAGAATGTTCTTTTATTGGAATGTCCCACTAAATAGTCTCAATTTTGTAACTGATCACACAATGTAACTTAGTCAAATCTCATGTCACGATACAGGAAAAAAAAGTAATATTTTCTATCAAAAAAATATTTTAGGTCGCCATAAAATGGTTAGCACGTCATGAAGATTAAAGTATAGTATCCGAATTTAAATAAGTTTCTAAAAAGGACAAAGCGCTTTAAATTGAACTCCTTTTCCTCCATTTGGATGATTAAAACGCAAGCTTTCTGCATGTAACATTAGTCTTGGGAAATCCGCAACCTTTCCAGTTGCATAAAAAGGATCACCTAAAATTGGATGTCCTATCTCTTTCATATGCACTCTAAGCTGATGAGATCTACCTGTTTTCGGTCTTAATTTAACACGCGTACCGACCTTATTATAACGTTGAACTTTCCATTCCGTAATTGCCTCTTTACCAAATTCGTGATCAACATGTTGTATTGGGCGGTTTGGCCAATCAACAATTAATGGTAAGTTTATGAGCCCCATTTTTTCTTCTACCTTTCCCCAAACATCCGCTACATAGGTCTTCTTTACCTGTCTTTTCTCGAATTGAAGACTTATATGACGTTGTGAGAATTTTGTTAAAGCAAAAATAATCAACCCTGATGTATCTCTATCTAGCCTATGAACCAAAAGAACGTCTGGAAATATAAGTTTTAGGCGTTCTATTAGGCAATCTGATAAGTGCATTCCTTTACCTGGTACTGATAAGAGCCCGGACGGTTTATTCACTATCACAAATTCTGCATCCTCATAGATAATATCTAACGGATCCAATGGTGGTTTGTAGATGTTACTCATTTACTCTATTAATCATTGAATATACTATCTGACTTTAAGCTAAGTCTAAACTTTCAGCAACTTAGAAGAAGGGTCATACATTGGCCTTATAGACGCCTCAGCTGATACTTTCGTACCCGCTACATCTATCTGATAAGAAGATTCTAAAAGCTGTTCTATTTTCTCACCCTTGCATGGAACATAACCCAAACCAACCGCTGCTTTAAAATGATGGCCATAGGCGCCAGATGAAAGATATCCAACAACCTCTCCATCTCTTAATATCGGTTCATTATGGTATAACAATGGCTCTACGTCATTCAGTCTAAATTGCAGTAGCCTTTTTTCTAATCCATTTTCTTTTTTTCTAATTACGGCTTCTTTACCGATAAAACTGGCTTTCTCTATGTTAACTGCAAACCCCAGACCCGCTTCAAGAATATGATCTTCACAAGTAATATCATGACCAAAATGCCGATAGGCTTTTTCAATTCGGCAACTATCCATAACATGCATGCCACAAAGCCTTGCGTTAAGTTTTTGTCCAGCCTCCCATAAAACCTCAAAAATATGTCCACACTGATCCGCTGATATATATATTTCCCAACCGAGTTCTCCAACATATGAAACACGATGTGCCCTCGCAAGACCTAACCCTATCTCTATTTCCTGACAGGTCCCAAACGGGTTAGACTTATTAGAAAAATCAGCAGACGAAATAGATGACAATAGGGACCTCGAGTTAGGTCCCATTACGGCCAAAACCCCCTCTCCGGACGTGACATCAGTAAGTACCACTTGGAAATTTTTTATATGACGACGCAACCATGTTTGATCTGCCAACCTTGTCGCCGCTGGGGTAACAATAAGATACCCCGTCTCAGATAGGCGGGTAATTGTAACATCAGCTTCAATACCTCCATTAATGTTCAGAAATTGTGCATAAACAATTCTTCCAATATCTACGGAACAATTTGCGCCTGTCATATTATTTAAAAATCTCTCAGCGTCGGGTCCCTCAACTCGTATTTTTCCAAATGATGACATATCATAAATCCCAATATTATTTCTTATCGAGTGATGCTCTTCGGCGACATTATTAAACCAATTCTGCCTTTTCCATGAATATCTATAAAAATGATCCTCACCTTCTTTGGCAAACCAATTAGCTCTTTCCCAGCCAGCAGCTTCTCCCATAACAGCACCAAACTTTAATAGGTTCTCATGAAAAGGTGTTCTTCTAATTCCCCTACTTGTATTTTTTTGTAAAAACGGGAAATGGTCTGCGTATAGAAGGCCAAGTGTTTCTTTGGATCTCTCAAATAAATACTTTTTATTTCCCTGGAACGCTTGCATACGCGAAATATCTACATCTCCAAGATCAAAAGGCTTTGAACCAGAATCCATCCACTCCGCTAGAGCCATTCCAGCTCCACCGGCAGACTGAATTCCTACCGAATTAAATCCAGCTGCAACCCATACATTATCCATCTCTGGGGCAAGACCAAGGTGATATGCATTATCCGGGGTAAAGCTCTCAGGCCCATTAAAAAATGTATGTATGCCGGCTTCCGAAAGAGCTGGGAATCTATTACATGCCGCCTCTAAAATAGGTTCAAAATGATCAAAATCGCTAGGGAGTTCATCAAACTCAAAGTTTTTTGGAATTCCGTTCATTCCCCAAGGTTTAGATACTGGCTCAAAAGCCCCTAACAATATTTTTCCTGCGTCTTCCTTATAGTATGCGCATTCGTCTGGTACTCTAAGGACTGGAAGCTCGCTCAGGTTAGGAATAGCCTCGGTTACAATGTAAAAATGCTCACACGCATGTAATGGTACATTGGTACCCAATATTCGGCCGACATGATGCCCCCACATACCAGCACAATTAACGACATGGTCACATTGAATTATACCCCTCTCACCGTTACTATCCCACCTAAGGCTTGTAATTCTTTCATCATTTTTGTTTGCCGCTATAACCTCAACATTTTCTTCAATAAATACACCCTTTTGGCGTGCGCCTTTTGCCAAAGATAAAGCTATATTTGTCGGATCTCCCTGACCATCTTTATCCAAGTACACCCCTGCCAACACGTCTGTTGTATTTAAATAGGGGTATCTGTCTTTGACTTCATGAGTGGTTATTTCTTCAATCTCAACACCAAAAGCTCGAGCCATAGCAGCTTGCCTAAAAATTTCTTCTTTTCTTTCTTCCGTCAATGCTACCGTTATAGAACCACACCTCTTAAATCCGGTTGCTAGGCCAGTCTCTGCCTCTAATTGACCATAAAGTTCCTGGCTATATTTTGCTAACTTTGTCATATTTGACGTGGCTCTAAGTTGGGCAATCAACCCAGCAGCATGCCACGTGGTTCCTGATGTTAACTTCTTTCGCTCTAATAAAACTATGTCCTTCCATCCCAGTTTAGCTAGATGATAAGCCACAGAGCAACCTATAATTCCTCCACCTATTATTACTACTCGCGCTCTATCAGGTATTTTTCCCATTACTTCAGCCCTTTAAATCTTTTAGCTAACTCTCCAATGTGCTCAGGTCCAACCTCACAGCAACCACCTATAATAGTAGCCCCTAAATCAACCCAAGTTGAGACAAAATCAGCATATTTTTCTGGGGTAAGGTCCTCCCGGACAGGTAACAGATCAACCGTTGAACCTGATGTTTTATATTCACTTACAATTTCTAAGAAACCGTTGGCATAAGCGCCAAAAGGTAAGCCAAAATGCTTCAACGAAGATAGACCACTGCTTATCGCTTCTGGTGTAGAACAATTAAGTAAGATTGCAGAAGGAGTATACTTATCTATTAGACGTGAGATCGAACTTAGATCTTCCCCTGATCTAAGCTTTGTTCCATCTTGATCAGCTACCGAAAATGCTATCCAAAATGGTTTAGCTTGGCGTGAAGCTGCTGTTAATGCACCTATCCCCTGATCAATTGATGACACAGTTTCAATCAAAAAAAGATCGACTAATGATTCTTGTATATGGATAATTTCTTCATAGAGTTTGATCGCTTCCTCTTCTCGAACTGGTGATTCAGCATTATATGACCATCCTAAAGGTCCCAGCGAGCCGGCAATTAGGCCTTGTCCAAAGTTATTTCTGGATTCATTTGCAACCTCGCATGCGATCTGATGTAATAATTCGAAGTCTGCAATTTTTCCAGCCCTCAAAAGCCTATCACGATGAATGGCGTATGTGTTTGTCGTACAAATATCAGCTCCAGCGACAAAGTAATCATTATGGACTTGTTTCAAAATCTCTGGATGGTCAATCATCAACTGAGTGGCCCATAATGACGTTGGACTATCAGAACTCCGTTTCAGAAGCTCCTGGCCCATTCCTCCATCCAGTAATGTAATCGTCACAATCTCAGCCGATCATTATTTGGATCCCATAAAGGCTTATCTTCTTGCACAGTGGCCCCATATCTCTTTCCATAAATTTCAACTTCCAACTTTTGACCAGGTTCATTTAACCCTGATTTTACCATTCCCAAAGCTATCGCTTGGTTAACCCGATAACCCCATGCTCCCGAGGTAGTTTCTCCAACAGCACTTGAACCATTCCAAATCGTTGACATATAAGGCGTATCATAGACATCATTATCGATAACAAGAGTAACAAACCTTTTTTTAGCGCCTCTCTGTTTTTCTTTCATCAGCTCGCCTTTTCCACAAAAGTCTTGTGGTTTGTCAAATTTGATGAATCTATCTAAGCCACCTTCTATAAGTGTATAATCTGTTGTCAGGTCACCCTTCCAAGCTCGGTATCCTTTTTCTATTCTTAGAGAGTCCAAAGCATACATACCAAAAGGTTTCGCACCATTTTCTATAGCTGAGTCATAAACTTTATGGACGTATTCATTCTTTAGATGAATCTCCCATCCCAACTCACCGGCAAACGAAACTCTAATTACAAGCGCTTCGACACCAGAAACTACAACTGTCTGATGGGTCAACCATTCTTTATCAAGATCGGCATTAGAAATTTTCGCTAGAACATTCCTAGACTGCGGACCAGTAATTATTAAAGTATCTATTTTATCAGTATCATCAATAATCTTTATCTTACTTGAAAGCCTTTCCGCTAATAAGTCTTTATCATGCCATTGCGCAGCTGCTGCTGTAATTAAAATAAAATCATCTTCTGCGAGTCTAACGCACGACATCTCCGTAACTATCCGGCCCCTATTATCTGAAATGTAAATTAGATTCATACGACCTATTTTTGGTATAGATCCTGTACATAGTGACCTTATTTCCTCCGCAACTCCGATACCATTTAATCGGAATCGGGAAAAACCAGGTAGATCCAGGATTCCACAACCGTCCCTTACGTTTTTACACTCTTCTTTAACTCTTTTTTCCCAGGGGCCGAATCTTTCCCAAGTTTCACATGCCTCTAAAGAGGTGTCATCCCCCGGCTTCGAAAACCAATTTGCTCTTTCCCAACCATTGTATGCGCCCATCACACCACCCAGTGCTTTAATCGTATCGTGGATGGGTGATAATTTTTTATCCCTTCCCTCTGGCCATTCATAATTCGGATAATGCATTGCATATTCATGACCATAGATTTCTATGGCTTTTTTTAAAGAGTAATCACTATCCGCGTATGAGGTATAACGTCTTGGATCTACGGCCCACATGTCCCATTCAGTTTGACCTTCAGTGATCCATTCAGCTAACACTTTCCCTGCTCCACCAGCTTGAGTTATCCCAAAGGTAAAGACACATGCTTCATAAGCATTTTTTACGCCAGGCATTGGCCCTATCAAAGGAAGGCCATCTGGCGCATATGGGATTGGTCCGTTTATTACTCTACCAACACCGGACGTTCCTAGGATAGGAACACGCGCCATTGCATCTTCAATGTACCACTCCAGTCTTTCCAAATCATCTGGATAGAGCTGAAAACTGAAATCCTCTGGCATTGGGTCATCAGGAGTTACCCAATGCGCCTTACAGTTTCTTTCGTAGGGGCCAAGATTTAACCCAAATTTCTCTTGTCTCAAATAGTAACTACTATCCACATCCCTTAATAAGGGGAGTTTTCCATTATTTTTTGTCCAGTCTTCCAGTTCTTTTATTGGCTCTGTCAAAAAATACTGATGGGACATTGTTGCCATTGGAACTGTTCTTCCTCCATAGGGTTTAAACCATTCACCAACTCTTTGAGCATAGTAACCAGCGGCATTAACAACCTTTTCACACCTAATATTACCTTTATTGGTATGTACAATCCATTCATCACCAGCTCTTGAAATACCTGTAGCCGGAGTAAACCTCAAAATTTTCCCACCCATCTGCCTTGCACCCTTAGCCAAAGCCTGAGTTAGCTGTGCCGGGTCAATATCTCCATCATTTGGATCATATAAACCACCCACCAAGTCGTGGGTTTCTAAAAAAGGATAGATATCCTTCATTTCAGAGATTTGCATAATCTCTAGGTTCATCCCTTGATATTTACCCATACCCCTGGATCTTTCAAACTCTTTGACACGATTAAACGAATGCGCTAATCTTAGAGATCCAGTCACGTGGTAATTCATAGGGTAATCGACTTCTTTTTCTAAACCGCGATAAAGTTCTAAAGAATATCTCTGCATATTCATGATAGCCCAGGACGTACTAAACGAGGGGCAGTTTCCAGCCGCATGCCATGTGGAACCAGCAGTTAGTTCATTCTTTTCTAGGAGGACACAATCTTTCCACCCAAACTTACCAAGGTGATATAAAACCGAAGCTCCAACAACACCCCCTCCAATTACTACCACCCTAGCTGTTGTTGGAAAATCTGTCATCTTTTTAACCTTTGTCTAATATTATTATGTCAAAACTATCTTTGGTAATATGAAAAATTTAAGCTAGCTTTTATAATCATATTTATTTTAACCATTACTTTTAAAATTTGAAGCTTCTTTATAAAAAGCGAAGTTTAAAATCTAAATACGGCATCTAATATCTTCTCTATATGCTCTGCGTCATAGTCTGAAAAAGCATCTTCTTGATCGCTATCAATATCAAAAACACCAATAAGTTGGCTTTTTTTATTCCAAACCGGAATAACCAACTCTGACCTGGTACTACTGCTACAAGCTATATGGTTCGGATAATTTAATACATTAGGGACTAATTGGATCTTACCTGTTTTAGCGGCAGTCCCACACACTCCTTTTGAGAAAGGGATTATCAAGCAACCATGTTGCCCTTGATAGGGTCCAATTTTTAGTAGTTCAGGTGAAACTACCCTATAAAACCCTGTCCAATCAAAACGATCATCAGACCAATGAAGCTCACACGCAACAGTCGCCATCTTGGCAATTTCATCACTCTCTCCACTAGTTAAACTTAATATAGTTTTACTCAACTCTTTATAATTTATCACTATTCGTTCTTCTCAAAATAAAAATACCTATAATCACCTAGTAAAAAGGACTTCGTAGATCTATACAATGATAATATAACGAAAAAACAAAAGAAAATTAAAAGGTACAATCATATGAGAGACTTTCATTTACCGGGTAGATCATCAGTATTTGCCAGTAATGGAATGTGCGCGACGTCTAATCCTCTTGCGTGTAAAGTTGCTATATCAATTTTAGAACAAGGTGGTAATGCTGTAGATGCTGCTATCGCGGGAGGTATTCTTTTAGGTATTTGTGAACCACAAATGACTGGAATAGGTGGTGATTGCTTTATTTTGTTGAAAACGCAAAACTCAAAAAAAATAGTTGCTTTAAATGGATCTGGAAAATCTCCGAAGAATATAACCGCAGAAAAACTCACATCCAAGGGTTTAAGTATTGTTCCAGATAATAGCGTAGACTCAGTTACTATACCTGGAGCAATCGATGCATTCTGCAGATTATCTGAAGATTATGGGAAAGTCGGATTAGCTAAAACGTTCGCCCCCGCAATTCACTATGCTGAAAATGGTATTCCCGTAGGACCTAGGACTAGCTTTGATTGGAAACAAAACGCCAAGAATTTGCAAGGTATTGCTAGGGATTATTATTTACTTAACGGAGATGTACCTACACCTGGACAAATTTTTAAAGCACCAAAACAAGCAGATGTATTAAGAAAAATTTCAATTGATGGTCGAACCGCTTTTTATGAAGGAGAAATAGCTCAAGATATGGTTGAATCGCTTAAGAGATTAGGTGGGTCTCACACTCTTGACGACTTCGCGCTTACGAAATCTAAATATACAATTCCCATTTCGGGAGCTTATAATGATCTCGAGTTAGTTGAGCATCCTCCAAACGGTCAA
Organism: Paracoccaceae bacterium; assembly: GCA_049602715.1. Lineage (GTDB taxonomy): Bacteria > Pseudomonadota > Alphaproteobacteria > Rhodobacterales > Rhodobacteraceae. The sequence continues at coordinate 9,550 of JBMYRX010000027.1, forward strand.
GGTGCAACAGCAATATTAATGAATAATATATTAAAAGAATTTGATATATCTAATATGGATCCGTTTGGGTCTCAGCGGGCCCATATTGAAGCTGAAGCCGCAAAATTAGCCTATGATGCTCGAAATAGGTTTTTAGCCGATCCAGACCATGTAACACGTCTTGAACATATGCTTGCGGATAATACTGGGAAAAAACTTGCGAAATTGATCAATCCAAACGTTGCTATGACATTGGTAAATAAGATAACCGAACAAGTTCATAAAGATACCATATATCTAACGGTCATCGATAAAGATCTTAATATTGTCTCTCTAATATATTCAATTTTTAAAAGCTTTGGCTCAGGGATTGCATCAGATAAATATGGTATTCTGTTCCAAAATAGAGGTAGCGGCTTCAATCTCAAAAAAGGGCATCCAAATGAACTTGGGGGAAGTAAACGCCCAATGCACACTATAATTCCCGGAATGCTAAAAAAAGATGATAAAGTTATCATGCCGTTTGGTGTAATGGGTGGAGCCTATCAGCCCAATGGCCATTCTCGCTTTATTACCAATATCAGTGACTTTCAGATGGATCCACAAACTGCAATAGATGGGCCACGATCTTTCTCTGACAACGGAAATATGAAATTAGAACGAGGTTATAATAGCAAAGTATATCAAGAGCTTGAAGAGATGGGGCATAAAGTTTCAATCCCGTTAGAGCCTATTGGTGGTGCTCAGGCTATATTGATAGATTATAAAAATGGTACACTACAGGGTGCTTCAGATCCCCGAAAGGATGGTTGCGCATTGGGTTATTAATTAAAATCAAATTGTAATGGATATTTGCCACCGCCATCATAGTCACCAAACATCGCCGCTAGATCAGGATGACCCATTGGTTCACCGGATGTATCAATATCTAGGTTTTGTTCAGAAACATATGCCACATAATAACTCTCATCATTTTCCGCCAACAAGTGGTAGAAGGGTTGATTTTTTTTAGGTCGATTCTCTAGAGGTATATTCTCGTACCATTCTTCTGTATTTGAAAACTGTGGGTCAACATCAAAAATTACCCCCCTAAAAGAATATTTTTTATGACGGACTACCTGTCCTAAAGTATATTTCGCGTGAGTCTTGAGCATATATTTGAAACCTTTAATACCTTTGGTTAAACTATTAATAAGTGTTACAGCTACTATATAGGTTTGTTTTACAGGAATCCAATCGTGAATTTAATTTTAAATGTATTCCAGATAGCTGCACCAGTTTTTTTGCTTACTGCAATTGGCTTTATATGGGTAAAATTAGATATTGAGTATCGAGTAGAATTTGTTACGAGGCTTGCAATGACGCTGTCACTGCCTTGTTTAATTTTTGTATCTCTAATGAATACACAAATTTCTCCAGAGATTCTCAAAGCAGTTTCGTTGGCAGCAATAATGTCTTATTCATTAGTGACTCTCGCAAGCTTTATACTGGTTAAGATTTTAAAGTTAAATATTAGTACCTATCTTGCACCATTAATTTTTGGTAATACTGGAAATCTAGGATTGCCTTTGGCATTTTTTGCTTTTGGTGCCGAAGGTCTCAGTTATGCAGTTGTGATTTTTGCAATCATGGCCACTTACAATTTTACATTTGGTGTTTGGATAATATCTGGTGGAGGTTCAATAGTTAAAGCCACAAAAGAACCACTCGTATGGGGAACGTTATTAGGTTTAATTTTTTTAATAAATAATTGGAAAACACCATTATTCTTGACTTCTACACTCGAACTTATTGGTCAAATGGCTATCCCCTTAATGCTAATAACATTAGGAGTAGCAATTGCCAGATTACGGTTAATAAACCTTTCACGTGCTCTTGTAACTACACTAGCAAAATTTTTTATTTGTCTAGTGCTGTCAATCATTGTAGGTCGTTATTATCAACTTGGGCATATCCCTTTTTCTGTACTGTTACTTCAACTGACCACACCCGTCGCGGTCACCTCCTATCTTTTAGCAACAAAATATGATAATGGTTCAGATGATATCGCTGGTTTAGTAATTATCTCAACCTTAATTTCAGTAATATATATCCCGGTCATTCTCTACTTTATAGTCTAATACCTAAGGGTTTCTTATTGATTTTTCCTGCGATCTAATTCTATACTGGCATTAAACATTTCGTTAGTTAAATCATGACTATTATGGAAATTTTTAAAGTCTAAAATAGTTAGTTCACCTGTAGAGTTTGTAATAATCCATTGTTTTAAAGATATTGGGCCGTCTAAAAACTTTAGCATTAATTGTCCAAGTGTTGGAGATTTTGGATCATGCAAAATTACTTCAGTAAACTCTCCGTTTTTTGTGTGACTAATAATACTTTTTGACTCCACAAGATTTACCTCTTTTTTTAGAAATAACTTTAATGGCGTTTTATCCAGGGAATACTCTCTTGGATAGGTGTTAGATCTAGAGTCAAATATAGTTATTCGACTTCCACCTACAATGATTAAACTGTTGTCTGGGGTTTCATACTCAATACGCATTCTACCTGGTCGTAATATAAATATCTTACCTGTTGATATGGTTTTATCATCGTTAGTTTGTGTAAATTCTGCAGATAGCTTGTTGTTGAGCATCAGATACTGCGATAGACGATTCAAAGATATTTTCTCAAGTGCCATCGAATTACCTGTCAGGCACAAAAACGCGATTATAGAAAATATTATTTTATTTATAACCAAAAGCTTCCTATTTATTGGATTAAATCATATTGTAGAAGTAAATAAAAATTACCTTTCTGGTACTAGAATCTCTCTTTTCCCGACATGGTTGGCGGGAGAAACTAGGCCAGCTTCTTCCATTTGTTCAACTATTTTCGCAGCTTTGTTATAACCTATTGCAAGTTTCCTTTGTATATATGAAGTAGAGCACTTTCTGTCATTTATCACGATTTGGACGGCTGTATCATAGAGGATATTTTCTCCCTCGGAACTAGCGCCTAAACCCAATACCAAATCAATATCACTGGATTTTTCATCATCTACGCCCTCTAAGACACTCGACATATATACTGGTGGACCAAACGATTTTAGATGATTAACAACTTCCTCTACTTCTTCATCACTTACAAAAGGACCATGGACTCTCGTTATTTTAGAGCCTCCAGCCATATATAACATATCCCCCATTCCCAATAATTGTTCAGCGCCCATTTCCCCCAATATAGTCCTACTATCTATTTTTGATGTAACCTGAAATGAAATACGAGTCGGGAAGTTAGCCTTTATAGTACCAGTTATAACGTCAACGGACGGTCTTTGAGTTGCCATAATTAGATGTATTCCAGAAGCTCTTGCCATTTGCGCCAATCTTTGAATGCACGCTTCGATTTCTTTTCCAGCAACCATCATAAGATCTGCCATTTCATCTACAACAACAACGATGTACGGCATTTCCTCAGGTTTAAATTCTTCTGTTTCAAAAACTGGATCACCGGTTTCATCATTGAATCCTGTCTGTACAGTTCTAGAGAACATCTCTCCTTTTGAAAGGGTTTCTTTGACTCTACCATTGAAACCATCAATATTTCTTACACCCATTTTTGACATCTTTCGATATCGTTCTTCCATTTCACCTACTACCCATTTTAAGGCTCCCACTGCTTTTTTAGGATCAGTAACAACAGGTGACAGTAGGTGAGGTATGCCATCATAGACACTTAGCTCTAGCATTTTAGGATCTATCATTATCATCCTACATTCAGAAGGTGAGAGTTTGTATAAAAGGCTTAGTATCATTGTATTTATTGCAACTGACTTTCCAGAGCCTGTTGTACCTGCAATAAGTAAATGTGGCATCTTTGCAAGATTAGAAACAATTGGTCTGCCACCTATATCTTTCCCTAATGCTAGTGCTAATTGCTGTTTACCATCACCAAAATCTCTAGATGATAGAATCTCCTTTAAAACCACCGTTTCTCGCGTGACGTTCGGCAATTCGATACCGATTACCGAACGTCCTGGAACAGTAGAAACTCGAGCAGAAAGCGCCGACATTGAGCGTGCGATATCATCCGACAATCCAATGACCCTCGACGCTTTTAAACCCGGTGCTGGCTCCAGTTCATACATTGTAACAACTGGCCCAGGTCGAACAGAAACTATCTCTCCTTTGACACCATAGTCGTCAAGTACAGCCTCTAACATCCGAGCATTCTCTTCTAGTGCTTCATCACTCATTTGTTGTCGTTCAATGATTTTTGGGTTTGTTAAAACATTAAGAGGCGGTAATTCATATTTTTTCTGAGTATCCTCAAAGTTAAGAGTTGGTTGAGAGTCAGATTTAGCTTTCTTCGACGGTAATAATCTCTTTCTTAATGGGTATTTAATTAGTGATTTAGGCGCCTTACTTTGGATAAAATCAGGCTCATCAATCGAATATGATTGTTGTTTAGTATTTTCCAAATCTGGTTTTAAATCTGCTTCATAACCCGACGCCTGCTCTAAACTAAAAATATCCTCGACAGACTCATCATCAATCTCCGACATGACTGGATTGTCTTCTTGGTAAACAGGTTGTCTTAAATTTGCATCACTCCGGTTTTCAATGATTGAAGATATCTTAGTTCGTATTCGCTCCTGTTGTTCATCTATATCCAAACGCGAAATTATTGGTTCCATTTTATCTTCTTTTTTCTCACTTAAAACAGGTCGCAAAAATTTTGAAATAATAGAACTCATAATAGAAGGGCGTTTCTCAAGCCCTCTGGAAGACTTAAGATCACTTGTTTCTGAACTCTCGTCTAAGGGGTTGACATTTTGTCTAAAAATTACACCTTCAGATTCAGGCTTGGGTTTTTCTATATTCTTGCTTTTTTCAAACAAAAATATTATCGACCTCAGAAGTATAAAAAGAGACTTTGATAAAGACCTTATTACTTTTGAACAATATATTAGGACCTTTTTTAAAAGCATTCTCAACTCGAATGGAGTAAAGCCGAGTATAAATAGAAATACACATGAGGATATTGCAAAAAGCATAAATTTCAAAGATCTCTCTTCGATTAGATTATCTATAGAAAGTACATTTTTTATACTTCCAATAACCATTTCTCCAAACAACCCCCCCAAACCAAATGGGTTACTCCAACCAAACGGTGTAACGATTGTTGCTGCAGAAATGCATATTAAAGCTACTGCTATAGGAACGAAGATCAATCTTTTTAATGCTTTACTCCAGCCTTTATTAAATAGGAACCTTGTACCCCATGCAATTAAGATGGTCGGAATAACCCAGGCGCCAAAACCAATTATCATAAACAAAATACTAGAAATGGACGCTCCAACACTACCCATTAGATTTGAAGGTCTCTTCCCACTTGATGATAGCCAACTCGGATCATCAGGGCTGTACGAGAATAAAATCACAAACATTAAAACGCCAATGGTTAACAAGAATAAACCAAATAACTGACGAATACGTCTGTCAATTATCAACTTGATATTGTTATCAAACATTGGTTCTCTTTGTTTTGTCTGGAATGCCATATCTTAAAACCTACCTCTAATTAAACAGACACCTATTTATTCTTTTTAAACCTTCCGACATTTCGTCGATTGGAGCGACTAATGCAATTCGCAAAAAATCTGTACCAGGGTTTAAGCCTTTATCTTCCCTACCCAAGTACTTTCCAGGTAGAGTTTTTACACCAACTTCTGTCCATAGCCGTCTTGCTATCTCTTCCCCATCATTTACTTTTAGCCATAGGAAAAAACCAGCCTCAGGCGAAAAGTAATTATTATTAGTACCAAAAATTTTATCTGCTAGTTTTAATTTTTCTTGGTAAAGCAATCTATTTTTGACAACATGTTTTTCATCTCCCCATACTTTTTCTGAAACTCTTTGCACTGGAAGTGGTAAAGGAGCACCGCCATAATTTCTTAAAGTTTTTAGAGCTCCTATGTTTTTTGGACCACTAGCCGCAAAACCAGATCTTAACCCAGCTAGATTTGATCTCTTTGATAGTGAATTAAATAATACAACTCTCTCAGTGGAAATGCCCATGCCCTTAGCCACAGTCAACGCTCCAACCGGTGGTTTTGACCTATAGATTTCCGAATAACACTCATCCGAAAAAATCTTAAAATCGTACTTCTCTGATAGCAATAACAAAGATCGCCAATACTCTTCTGAAGCTACAGCCCCTTGTGGATTAGAAGGCGAGCAAATATATGCCGCTACCGTTCGATTTAATATATCGAGTGAAAGATTTGAATAATCTGGTAAGAATCCATTCTCACTAGTTGCAGTAACATAAATAGGTTCACAATTTGCAGCATACGCCGCTATTGAGTAAACCTGATAGAAAGGGTTTGGCATTAAAACTACCGATTTCGTTTTGTTTTTTGTTTCTGGGCATAAAGCCAACACAGCACTAAAGAGGCCTTCCCTCGTACCATTTAACGGAAATATTTGATCGTTTGGATTAAAGTTTACATCATAACGATATTTTAACCACCTACTTATAGCATCCCGCATTTCTATAGTTCCATCATTTGGAGGATAACCTCTAAAGTCTTGAATACTCTCTATCACCACCTCAGAAATCCATGGCGGAAATTCATGCATAGGGTTGCCTATTGTCATATCTATAGGATTACTCTTCGGAGTTACTCCGTCGAGAAGCGACCGCAAGCGCGGAAACACATATGGTGGCAGTTCTGAAAACCGCTTAGGATAGGTCATGGACCTGCTTTTGCCTCATAAAACCGGGATCATAAACGCCCCGTTGAAATTAATCTAACAATTGTTTGAGCTCGGGTCTAGAAGAAGAAATTAAAACTGTTTACCTAAACCAAAAGACTGTGGCTTTTTAGTATCTCAAAAAAGTATTCTTTCTATCTCAGCTCCAATGTTGAGTAGCTTTTCTTCTGAGTTAGCATGCGACATAAGCATAAACCCTACAGATTGGACTCCTGTTGGCACGGTCAGCGAAGCTAGTCCCAACAAATTGCCAATCCTTGTATTTTTGAGAGCCAAAAGATTTTGTTTTTTGTAATAATCTCCATCTTTCAACAATCGTTCTAAGTTTGGAGGTAATATTTGAGATGTGGGGAGAATTACTGCATCATAAACACGTGTTTTTTCTTCCCATAATATTCTTAGTTCCTTTAACCTAGCCCACGCGCTGATATAATCAGCCGCCAGAATATCTTTACCACTTCGGAACCTACTTAAAATCTCTGGGAACATCAGTTCTGGGGCTTCTTCGATTTGCTTTCCCCAAGTTCCATAAGACCCAGCTGACATAAGTTTAAAACCTATTTCCTGCACTTCATTTATTTCTCTACTCTCAATAGATGCACCACGATCTTTAAGTGCATTAATTACATTATTAAACCCATGATTTACTTTGGTGTGAACATCGTCAAATGTGCCTGTCGTCAATATCATAAACTTGAGATCTTTAAGTTCTAAATTTTCAATTTTAGAAAATTCTTTACCCTCTAGTACATTAAAAATATTTGAAGCATCCTCGACAGTTTTGCACAGAGGTCCTATGGTATCAAAATCAGGATTTAACGGGACAGATCCACCAACAGAAAGACGTCCAATTGTCGTTTTTAGTCCTACTAAGTCATTCCATGCTGCAGGAATTCGAACAGACCCTCCTGTGTCAGAACCTATTCCAGCAGAAGCAAGGTTAAATGCAACAGACGCTGCTGCTCCCGACGACGAACCTCCTGGAACAGCAGCTTCATCGTTTACGCATGGCGGTGTACTAGTAATTGGATTAAGACCCAAACCAGAAAATGCTAATTCAGACATATGGGTTTTTCCTAAACATACTAAGCCAGCTTTAGATGCGTTTCTAAGTACTATCGCATCAGACTTGGGAGTTCTGCCTTTTAACAATAAAGAACCTGCTTCAGTTAAAGTACCGACCGTATCAAATAAATCCTTCCAAGATACTGGAACACCGTCCAAAAGACTTTTCCGGATCCCGTTTGTAGCACGCTCCCTTGATAGCTCTGCCTCCTTCATAGCTCGACTCTCAGTCAATCGCGCATATATTTTATCCCTTAGAGAGTGCTCCCTTATTGCTTCAAAATATTTTGAAGTTAGTTCAACAGGATCAATCTCTCCGTTACCAATTTTCTGACCTAAGCTTGTTGCAGTCATTGATAGAAGATCTTTTGTCATCAATATAATCCTTTTCTGTTAAGAATAAACCTAACCTTAGATAAGCTTATGGACAATACTAACTTTTACACATTAAATAAGTGGATGGAATCTATATCAGACGTAACAATTGTGGGTGCCGGTTTAAACGGATTAACATTATCACTGGCTCTCGAAAGAGTAGGCTTAAAAGTTACTATAATTGATAACACAGATTTAAAAAAAAAGATCAACAACACAAGCTATGATGGAAGAGCGTACACCTTAGCTAAGGCTTCACAAAATCTATTCGAGGCGTTGGGCTTATGGTCAGCTTTGAGTTCTTATTCTCAACCTATTTTTGATGTCAGAGTGACCGATGGAGACAAAAAGAATGGGCCATCAAATTTTCATATGCATTTTAATCATAAAGAATTAGGCGATGATCCATTAGGGTATACAGTAGAGGATCGCTATTTAAAAAAAACCCTGATAAATCAAGTTTATAACTCAAAAAATATTACCGTACTTTCGGAAACCGTAGTAAACGTCCAAACTAAAAATGATATGAGTTATATATTTTGCGAAACTGGAAATATAATTAAATCGAAGGTTTTGATGGCCTGTGATGGAAAAAATAGCAAAATTGCCCGCGATATGGGGGTTTCATTAACCTTTAAAAACTATAAGCAGCAAGCACTTGTAACAAGCGTCAAGCATGAACGTAAACATAAAGGTATAGCTTATCAGTTTTTTATGCCCACTGGTCCTCTAGCCATTTTACCTTTAAGGAAAAATAGATCATCAATCGTCTGGGTTCTTCCTACCAAAAACGGCCTCTGTAATTCGAAGCTGAACAAAAAAGGTTTCAAACAAAAACTACAGCCTGTATTTGGAAGTTTTTTGGGTGAAATAGAACTGATTGGGAAACGTTTTTCTTATCCTCTCAGTTCAATAATTGCCGATAGTTTTATTAAAAAACGTGTAGTTTTGATTGGAGACTCTGCGCACAGCGTTCACCCAATAGCAGGGCAAGGTTTTAACCAAGGACTAAGAGATGTTGCTACAATAGCAGAAGTCATAACATTAGCTAAAAGGCGGGGAGAAGATATTGGATCTAGTAATGTTTTAGAGCGGTATGAGAACTGGCGTCGGTTCGATTCAGCTACCTTATCTAAATCTACAGATCTATTTAATTCACTTTTTTCTAATGACAACTCATATCTTCGTCTAGGTCGTGGGTTGGGAATGAGCGCAATTAACAATACACCATTCTTACGTAAATTTTTTATGCGGGAAGCTGCGGGTCTAAATGGTGATCAGCCTAGTCTTTTATTAGGTCAACAGTTGTGAATCAGTCTATCTTTCTAGCCTCATCGACCAACATGATGGGTATTCCGTCTCTAATTGGAAAAGCAAGTTTAGCTTTATTTGAAATTAACTCTTGGGCGGTAGAATCATACCTTAAAGTGGACTGAGTTAAAGGACAGACTAAATTCTCGAGCATAGTTTTATCTACCTTATATTCCTTCATTGCATAGAATCTCCAGCTCTTCCACCAAGTATAGAAAACTCTAGTAATGTTGTAAGGGTTTTTCTTCTTAACACCAAAGATTTTGCTTCCAGAAGTGCCTGCTTGTCTTCAGCTTCGAAAGGACAAAGTATTGAAAGAGAGTTTATTAATAGCTCCTCATCAGCATCCTTTAGACTATTCCAATCTGTCTTAAGATCAGCTGAAACAAAGAATTTTTCTAGTAACTCCATAAAATAATCTCTATCGAAATCTTTATCTTTTTCAGCAGGACCAAGATCTGTTTCAAAATCAGACCAATCCACCTGTGCCTTTCTGTAAGCGGTAAAGCCAATTTCTTCTACCTCTATCTGAAATCTGGAAACTCCCGCAAGGGTAATCATATAACGACCATCTGGCGTTTCAGAAAACTGAATTATTCTACCTGCACAGCCTATTTTATGTAAATCATTTGGATTACCAGTATTGCTATTCACCTGTATCATTCCAATCATACGGTCGGAAGTTTTCAAGCTATCTTCTAGCATTTGAAGATACTTCGGTTCGAAAATTTGTAATGGTAGATTCGAACGAGGCAAAAGTAACGCTCCCGACAATGGAAATATAGGAATCACTTTGGGTAGATTATTACTTACAAACATTTATCAAATCACCTATAATTAGCATATTAGCTAAATATTAAAGACGACAGTTTACGTCTTGCTTTTAAAGCCTCCGGGTCGTCAGGTTTCATAATCTCAAAAACACTAAATAAGTTTTTTTTAGCCACCTCGTCATTCCAATCCTTATCGAGCTTAAATAATTCTAAAAGATGATATATCGCCTCAGACATTCGTGAGTCTTTGATCAAGGCAAGAGCTAAATCTAACCTTGCTTGTTTATCATTGGGCGTATTTTTAACCTTCACGTCAAGCTCTTCAACGCTTGCTAAACCCTCTGATTTACTAAGCAACTCAAGTCTTGTTCTAACCGCATTAATACTACTTGAACTTTTAAGTTCAGTCGGGGCGTTATCAATCAAATCTTTTACTTTTTGTATCTGTCCAATTTCTAAAAAAGCTGACGCAAGACCTGCATAGGCTCTTTCATGCGTTGGAACCTCTCCCAAAATAGCAGAAAAAATCTCTATGCAATCTTGGTATTTTCCATCAAGAAACATTTCCTCCGCTGTAGCCATTGCTTCTTCCAAGCCATCCTCTGCATTATTTCCAGAAAGTGAAATCAGTTTATCTATAAATTTCTTTATTTCACTTTCTGATTGTGCTCCTTGGAAGGCATCAACTGGTTTACCTTCAAAAAAACCATAAACGGTTGGAATAGATTTAATTTGCAACTGTGCTGCTATTTGTTGGCTCTGATCTACATCAATCTTAACCATCTTAACTTTGCCATTCGCTTTTTTTACAGCACTTTCCAAAGCCGGCCCAAGAGTTTTGCAAGGACCACACCAAGGGGCCCAGAAATCGACTATAACGGGAACTTCCTGACTGGCTTCTATTACGTCAGCGCCGAATGTCGACTCATCGCCATCCTTTATCAAGTTTTTGTGATTTGCATTATTATTAAGTTCTAACATTTTTTACCAACTCTTCTAATTTATCTAATCAAATTAATTTTCTATACTGGACAGACTAAAAATCAAATATAGTAAAAACTGGTGCATGGTCCGAAGGCCGGTCCCAACCACGGGCTTCTTTAAGAGTATAACATTTTTTAGCGTGTGATGCTATATCATTTGTTACCCAAATATGATCTAGTCTTCTTCCTCTATCTGCCTTTAACCAGTCTCTTGCTCGATATGACCACCATGAGTATAACTTCCCATCAGGCTCTAGTTTTCGAATTATATCAACCCAATCTCCACTCTTTTTAACCTCTAGTAAACTTTCGATCTCAATTGGGGTGTGGCTAACAACTTTTATTAACTGTTTGTGAGACCAAACATCGTCTTCATAGGGAGCTATATTCAAGTCTCCAACTAAAATAGATTTAACAGGTTTTTTTTGTTTAAATGAATTCATTAGATCATTGAGATAATCTAACTTTTGACCAAACTTTTCATTAACTTTTCTATCTGGAATATCACCACCAGCTGGTATGTAATGATTATGAATAGTGATCCCATTTTCTAACACGGCTGATACATGACGAGCGTGATCTAAGTTTGCATAGTTAATTGAACCCATATCTTTAATTGGAATTTTTGATATTATAGCAACACCATTATAACTTTTTTGACCCCTCGCAACAATATAACGGAACCCTATGTTTTTTAATTCCTCAACTGGAATATCATCAACAATACTCTTGCATTCTTGAAGACATAAAACATCTGGCCTTTCTTGCTTTAATAGCTTTAAGACCAGTGGCATACGAAGTCTTACAGAGTTTATGTTCCATGTAGCAATCTTTAATGTCATCTTATAAGCCCTGAATTCTACTCACCTAATCTCATAAATTTAACCTATAACCACCAGATTCACTAATTAGAAGATTTCTGCTAATGCTATCCGTTTCTATTTTCTTTCTCAATCTGTAAATATGAGTTTCAAGCGTATGAGTCATAACCTCAGAATTATATCCCCATACTTCTTTTAAAAGAATGTCACGCTTTATTAGATTTCCATCAGAGTTATACAAGAAATTTAAAATTTTAGCTTCCATCTCTGTCAATCTTATCTCTTTATTATTTTTTAAAACCATAGTTTTGAGCAAATAATTAAAAAAGTATGGCCCAATAGTAACCTCTTTATTTCTTTTTCCAGCAAACTCTCGTACCTCTCTTTTTAATGATTTTAAAAAAGTAGGAAAATATATTGGCTTACTGAAAATATCAAATTTCGTTTCATTCTCATCCCCATAAGCTCTATTATCAGATACTACAAAAAAAATTGGAATTACAATTTCAATTTTAGATAACTTCTTAGCGATAAATTGTTGAACTTGTTTTTGGTTCTCAGATTCTACTAAAATTACATCAGGCTCTCCATCAAGTATAGTTTCAATGTCAAAGCTGTTAGCATTGACTTTAGTTACACTAACGCCATCTAAAAGAGTTAATAGACCACCCAAGGCATCAACAAAATATATATCACTATAAACAACAGTAATATTACTAAAACTCATAATTAGTTTTCCTTATTAAGATTACAGTGTTGAAAGACATATTTAAATCAAGGATATATAATAACTTAGACATGACTTAATATTAGATTTATATAACTATACAGTTCAAGGGATATAAAAATTAAATGTCAATAAAACCCAATACAATTGAAGTCCTTGCTCGGGCCCGTAATGACTTAAGAATTGGTCTCCCTATAGTAATTGGAGATATAATAGTGGTTGCATCTGAAACTCTTACCGAGTCTCGTTTAAGCTTTCTCAAAAAAATAGGCCCATTATCCCTTGTAATCACCAAGTGGAGAGCTAGTACATTGAAATTGGGTTTTTATGATAATGATATTGTACGGCTGGTATTGCCACTTAATGCCACTTCCAGTTGGGTAAGGGCTGTTGCTGACCCCTCCCAAGATTTAGCAAGACCATTAAAAGGGCCTCTAAAAAGCATAAGGGATAAAAACTCTAGAGAGCCTCGTTCAGCGATTAATCTCGTCAAGGAAACTCAATTACTACCATCTGTAGTTTTCGGAAGACTGAAATGTGGCGAAGTTTATGCTCGAAATAATAATTTAACATATGTAAATCCGAAAAAACTCGGGATTGCACAATCAAAAGCATCCAAACTAAACCCTGTAATCAGCGCAAAGATCCCTATTTTAGCATCTATGAAATCTAAAATAACAATATTTAGACCAGATGACGGTACATCTGAGCATTATGTAATAGAGGTGGGTGAAACTTCACGTAAGATGCCAGTTCTTACTCGTTTACATTCTACATGCTTTACAGGGGATGTTCTAGGGTCATTGAAATGTGACTGTGGTCCTCAACTCAATAGTGCTTTGGAACAAATTTCTGAGTATGGCTCCGGCTTATTATTATACCTTAATCAAGAAGGCCGTGGTATTGGTCTAGCAAACAAAATGCGTGCTTATTCACTTCAGGATGAAGGTTTTGATACGGTCGATGCGAACCATAGACTCGGGTTTGAAGATGATGAACGCGATTATAAAATTGGTGCTGAAATCCTCAAAAGACTTGGTTTTTCTGAAGTAAACTTACTAACTAATAATCCTCATAAAATTTCAATGCTTGAAGAAAATGGTATTAAGGTCGCTAAGAGACTACCATTAGAAATAGGAAAAACAGAACTAAATAAAAAATATCTTGCAACAAAAGCTAAAAAATCAGGGCATATTTTTGACTAATTTAGATATCAAGGTCTCTAAATGGGGCATTCGCTTTGCTGGAAGATCTTTCCCAGCAAGCCTAGGGAAATCAGGAATTACAAATTCAAAGAATGAAGGAGATGGGGCAACACCAGCAGGAGTACATAAATTAGTTGGCGTCTTATATAGACCGGATCGAGTAGCTAAGCCGTGTAACTGGGCAGTTAAAATTAAACCTTTTGATGTCTGGTCAGATGACGTTGAAGACCCAGACTATAATATGCTGAATAGTTTACCACACGGATATTCTCACGAAACTCTTTTTCGGTCAGACCCTCTTTATGATATTATCCTTATTACTGATTGGAATTGGCCTTACTCTGTAAAAGGACGGGGTTCAGCAATCTTTATGCATACATGGCGAAAACCTCGACACCCCACCGAAGGTTGCATCGCATTATCAAGGAGGAATCTTCTTTGGGTCTTGCGTAGAATAAAGCCAAGTTCCAGGTTAATAGTAACTACCTAAGGACGTTGTCCAAAAATGGCAGAGCCAACTCGAATAAATGTTGCTCCAGACCTGATAGCAATTTCAAAATCGTTACTCATTCCCATACTTAACTCTTTCAAATTTGCTTTTGATGCTAAGTTTTTCAATGAATCAAAATAGTTGGAAGGGTCTTCTTGGCTCGGAGGAAGACACATTAAGCCACATACTGGTAAGTCAAGTTGCTTACAAGCTAGAATTAATTCATCTAAATTATTAGCTTCAACACCAGCCTTTTGTTCTTCTTTTCCAATATTAACTTGGATAAACAATTTTGGACAAAATCTATTTTCATCCCTAATTTCAGAAATTTTTTTAACAAGCTTAAAACTATCGACCGTGTGTATATAGTCGAAAAGGCCCATTGCCTGCCTAACCTTATTTCGCTGTAGTGGCCCCAATAAGTGAAGTTCAATATCCTTATACTGTTTTTTAAAAGTAGGCCATTTAGCTGCAGCTTCCTGAACTCTATTTTCTCCAAAAACCCGATGTCCACTGTCTAAAACATGCTGGACTCTATCATTAGGCTGAAGTTTTGATACAGCAATAACCTTAGTGAAACCATTAGGTAAGCCTACCGCCTTTTCTTCTTTCTCCACTCGATTCTTTATTACGTCTAACGACATTTAACTAAACCATTTTTTTATTAAAAAAAAAGAGCGGGTATATAACCCGCTCTTTTAATCAGATTGTTAACCGTTATTAGAACGAGAAGCTAACACCGATATCACCAACATCGTTGCCGTTAACTGACCCGTAACCACCTTTTAGCGTAGCACCGCCACCTAGTGATTTTGAGAACCCAACACCATAAGAACTTTTAGCATCTGTGTCGTTTGCAGATGTTACAAATGTAACTGTTCCTAGACCATCAACCGGCATAGAAGCTGAAAGACCCGTTGAGTCCTGATTGGCTGTGCTTGCGCTAACTGCCATCATTCCTACACTGAAACCACCAACACTTGTAGATATACTAGCACTTGTTGCGTCACTTCCAGATGTTGCACCCTCTGCTGCGTGCGCAACAGTGATTGAAAGTGATCCACTTGTCCAGCTCGCTGCTGCCGCCATATCATCATTTGCTGAGTCTACTGAAACTCTTAAAGCGATACTGTCTGCAGAATAATCCCACTGTAAGTCAGGAGCAGTTGTTCCGCCACCTCGACCTAGCTCAGCTGCATCGTCCAGTCCGATTAAATCATAACCAACATCAGCAAGACCAACTTTTGTTGCCGCATTATCGACAGCACCCATTCGGATTGTACCGAAGTCACCAGAAACTGAAACAGAACCAACATCATGGCCACCGCCATCAGTTGAATCAGAAGTATTTGAGTCTAAACCCATTTCAACTTTCCAACCGATGCCACCATCTGTTTCACCAGTTGCTGCCATTCCTAGATCAATCTCATTATGTAGAGTTGTAGTTCCATTGTCGCTGTATTTCATACCCATGTTCGCAGAACCGGTCCATGTCATTTCCGCCGCAGCAAAGCCTGCTGTTGCCACCAACGCTGTAGAAGCTAATAGAATTTTTTTCATTTTAATATTCCTCAATTTAAAATATGTTACCTTTCAAGCGTATGCCTGAATATCCCCTTCTCGCCTGTGAGATAGATCTTTTCAACTATCAACGCTAAATTGCTGAACTAAACTTGGCAGCATGATGCACCTTTGCCACAGTTAATATCTTAGCGTTCTTGATTTATTTGGCCATCAACTCAATAATTACTACGTTCTTTCTTGCCGCAGAGCGTTTGCAGGTTTAAAGGTAGGTATAAACTATAAGCAGGGTGTAAAATGCAGAAGTTAGCTATTTTCGTATTAATTTCGTTTCTATTCAGCCTTTCAGCATGCGGTAAGAAAATATTTGGTGATATAATTCCAGCAAGTGAGCCTATCAAGGTCGAAAAAAAAGAAACAGTATTTGATTTATTCAGAAACAAACAAGATCCTAACACCGCTATAGGGGTAAATAGATATATATGGATAGCAACTTTAGATATATTGAATTTTCTACCGATAGAAACTGCAGATCCTTTTACGGGTATTATTTCTTTTGGGCTCGGAAATGTACCAGGGTCAAAGCTAAAGTATCAAGGAACAGTTCTAATAAATGATCCAGCTCTGGATGCTAGATCACTAAAAATCTCTCTAAGAACAAAAAATGGAACACCAATTGATTTAAAAACACGGATAGCGGTTGAAGATGCCATTCTAAATAGAGCGCGCCAAATTTATCAAGAGGAAGCAAAATTATAAAGTGGTCGAAACGACCTTCAAAGATCTATAAAACTTAGGAATCAAATAAAAATGTCGCGTTACAACCCAAAAAAGGTAGAATCGTTTTGGCAAAAAGCTTGGGATGAAAATAATACCTTCGCTGCCGTTAAAGATACATCCAAACCGAAATATTATGTATTGGAAATGTTCCCATATCCCTCTGGTAGAATTCACATGGGTCATGTTAGGAATTACACGATGGGTGACGTCATCGCTCGTTACAAGCTTGCATGTGGCTTTTCGGTTCTACACCCAATGGGCTGGGATGCGTTTGGAATGCCCGCAGAAAATGCTGCCATGGCAATTGGGGCAAATCCCAGGGAGTGGACTTATTCAAACATATCGGACATGCGCGAACAGATGAAGCCTTTGGGCCTTTCTATAGACTGGTCAAGAGAGTTTGCCACGTGCGATCCAGAATACTATGGTCAACAACAAGCACTATTTCTTGATATGCTTGAAGAAGGTTTGATTTATCGTAAAAATGCCACAGTAAACTGGGACCCAGTAGATTTAACAGTATTAGCAAACGAACAAGTAATTGATGGAAAGGGATGGCGATCAGGCGCGCCGGTTGAAAGGAAAGAGTTAACACAATGGTTCTTCAAAATCACAGAATATTCAGAGGACCTATTAAACACGTTGGAAAAAATGCCTGCTTGGCCTGACAAGGTAAGACTTATGCAATC
>JBMYRX010000028.1:0-26304 GCA_049602715.1 Paracoccaceae bacterium
ATGTTAATATTGAAGCAAAACGGCTATTAGAAAAACACTATCGTAAAACAGGTGTTGTACTTAATGAGTCTCGAATGAGAATGGCACGAACTCCGAGAGGCGCAAATCTAATACCTAATACTATATCTTCTGCACCAGGATTTAATATAGAAAATGTTTTTGTGATGGCTGGTGTGCCAGCTATTTTCCAAGATATGATTGGTTCTGTTCTTAAAGATTTGAAAACTGGAAACCCCATTTTGTCACGTAGTTTGAACGTTATGAGTGGTGAAGGTAACATAGCAAAAGCACTGAAAGAATTTTCAGAAAAAAATCAGAATCTATCAATTGGATCGTATCCATTTGAATCAAATGGGAAATATGGAACAAATATTGTTATCAGAGGTAAGGACGAAAGCATTCTGGATGAGGCATTAATTTCCCTGTGTGAGCTTTTTAAGGTAAGTTTTGATGACTCCTGACTCTTTTTGGACTGCGTCGGAGACTTGTTGGCCACCTTTAAACAAAAAAAACATTGGTCCTTGGGTAATAAGGGAAGGTAAGGGAGGTGGTAACAGGGTCTCTTCTACGACAGTCAATGATTTCTTTACAAAGGAAGATATTTTTGTAGCGGAAAACCACATGCAGCTATTGAATCAGAAAAACATTTTTCTGATTCGAGAAAAGGATTTAGAGTTAGATAATATTCTGGAAAGATTGGGTTATTTGCTTGTTGATAAAACCGTGGTATATGGGTCGAAGATAGCTAAGATGCCGTCTCCATGCGTGCCACCAATGACAGCTTTTAATATTTGGCCGCCGTTAAAAATTATGAAAGACATTTGGGAAGTAGGCGGGACAACGGATAGTAGAATATCTGTAATGGAGCGGTGTAAGGTAAGGAAAACAGCTATTTTGGGTAGAATAGAAAATAAAGCGGCAGGATGTGCCTTTATTTCAGAATATAAGGGTATCGCTATCCTGCAGGCATTATTTGTACTTCCAAGTTATCGGAGAAAAGGTTTAGCTCGTTTTCTTATATCAGAATCGGTTAAATGGGTATCTTATGCGGAGAGTTCTTACCTTGCTCTTATGACTGATAAATATAATAAGGAAGCCAGAGGACTGTATGATAGTTTAGGAATGAAAATTATAGATAAATATCACTACAGAATAAAATAATAGAGGACGATGTTTTGCAAAAGATTAAAAAAGTTACAGCTTTGAACCTTCAGCCCACAACCCCATTATCAGAGTCAGCCGAAAAGTATTTTAATATTTGTTTAGAAAAATTAGGGCTTATACCAAATGTTTTGCACGCTTATTCTTTTGATGAAGACAAGCTAAACGCTTTTTCCGGTCTTTATAATAACATCATGCTTGGAAAGAGCGGTTTGTCAAAACTTGATAGGGAAATGATTGCAGTAGTCGTTTCGTCGGTTAATAAGTGTTTTTACTGTTTAGTGGCGCATGGGGCCTCGGTTAGAGAGTTATCAAAAAACCCTATACTGGGAGAGGCCTTAGTGATGAATTATCGTTCTGCTGATCTTGAAAGTCGTGAACGTAAAATGTTGGATTTTGCTGTTAAGATTACTGAAAACAGTCACAGAATAACAGAGTATGATAGAGAAGAATTAAGGCAGGTTGGCTTTTCCGATAAAGATATATGGGATATATCAGCAGTTTCAAGCTTTTTTAATATGAGCAACCGAATGGCGTCCGCTGTAGATATGCGTCCCAACAGTGAGTATCACAAGGCGAATAGATGAGATTTTTTTGTTATGCAGTTTTAATATCTAATTTTTTTATTACTAATGTTAATGCCGAATTACGGATTAACTTTTCTGGAGTGGCTAAACAAACTTTTAAAGAAGAGGTAGCTTCTACAACATATGAACTTCCTGTAGGACCTTTCTCTAACGGGTCGGTCAAAACGTTACCTGTAAAAGGGAAAGTTCTAAAAAAAGCTTGGCATATTAAGAGCCCTAGTGAAACAGTTACATCCCTCAGAGATAGTGTGAGAGCTCAGTTAGAGAATGAGGGGTTTAAGTTACTGTATGAATGTGAAACACAAATTTGTGGAGGGTTTGATTTTAGGTTCCATACCGAAATCCTCCCTGACCCCAAAATGCATGTTGATCTCGGAAACTACAAATTTTTTTCAGCACAAAGGCAAACAGAAAAACATACAGAGTTTTTGAGTTGTATTGTAAGTAGAGGTGGAAATTCACTTTTTTTACAATTATTTTTAGTTAACAATAAAGTTTTTCCAGATCTTGATCTAAAGTCATCAAACAAAGTTGGTGAAGCAGTGACAGGTTCATTAAAGTACTCAAAAAAAACAATTCATGAATTATTAGACGAATTTGGGTCTGCTGTCCTTTCAGATGTAGAGTTCAAGGCTGGTTCAAGTGACCTTGATGATAAAGATTACTTATCGCTTATCGATTTAGCTAAATACTTAGACATCAATAAAAAATTTAAAGTGGTTCTGGTCGGTCATACCGATGCAGAGGGAGACTTAGATAAAAACGTTAAGCTCTCTGAGGACAGGGCTGAGTCCGTTGCTGGAAGGTTAATTTCTCAATTTAATATAAGAAAGGACAGAGTTTCCTTTGAGGGAATAGGGTTTTTATCCCCTCGAGCAAGTAACTTGAATGCGGAAGGAAGGAATAATAACCGTAGGGTAGAGGTGATTATACTAAAATAGCTTTAGGTAGATAAAATTAGAACTTATGACAGGATGTATGGCTTAAGAACATCGCAATTTCAAAGATTTATCAATCCAGCAAAAGGAAGTCTTGAGCTGTGGCGTCTGATGGTGTCATTGATAATTTGCATTTTAACTTGGCTAATTTTTGCAAAAATAATAAAGGCTCTTTTTTTTCCATATCTTGAAACTTCAACACTCTCGACTGGAAATTCACCGGCCGGAATGATATATATATTAAGTAGCTTTTTAGGGTTAATTTTTGCTCTTCTTTTGGTTGCTAAATTGCATAATAGACCGCTCAAAAGCTTTTTTGGTTCAGGCTCCAAATTTATAAATCACTTTTTCTACTCATTTTTATTATGTTTAATATTTTGTACAATCTTTGCTGTCACAGTAAATACTATTACTGGAAATATCGTGACTCAAAACTTAAGTATTTCACAGTGGTCAAGATACTTAATTATTGGACTGCCCTTATTAATTATACAAGTTACGACGGAGGAACTTTTTTTTAGGGGATATTTGGTTCAACAGTTAGCAGCACGATATAACAGTATTCTAATTTGGATGGTGTTGCCTTCAATTATTTTTGGGTTAGCGCATTATGATCCTCAAAATTATGGTAAAGCAGCTCTACCAATTGTTGGTCTTTTGACGATTTATGGAGTTTTTGCAATTGATTTGACACGTCGAACTGGCAATCTCTCAGTAGCAATGGGGTTTCATTTATCTAATAATATTTTCACTATTTTTATATTTGGTAATACAAGTAAATTTTCGGGTTTAAGTCTTCTTACTGTACCAACATTTCTAGAAAACCACGAGAACTTAAAAGCTATATTAATATCTGAATTTCTATTTATAATTTTAGCCTGGTATATCTTAGTGCGATTCTTTCGTGGATTGTAATTTGTATAAACCGGTATTAACTAGGTGACAAAATAGGTAAGAGGAAAATTATGAACTGGATATCAAATTATGTTCGGCCAAAAATAAATTCCCTGTTTTCAAGGCGCGAGGTTCCTGAAAATCTATGGTCAAAATGTATCGAGTGTGGAACAATGCTTTTTCACAGAGAACTTTCGGACAATCTCAATGTCTGTAGCAACTGTGGTCATCATATGCCCTTTAAACCATTAGATAGATTTAAGGCGCTCTTTGATAACGGTTCGTTTAAAGAAATTGATGTACCAATGCCTATTATTGACCCGCTAAACTTTAAAGATAAAAAAAAATACACTGACCGCTTAAAAACTGCTGCAAAGAGTGGAAACCAAAAAGATGCAATGCTGGTGGTAGAAGGTGAAATATCGTGTACTCCAGTCGTAGCTGCATGTCAGGATTTCTCATTCCTGGGTGGTTCCATGGGTATGTATGTTGGTAATGCTATAATAGCAGCTGCTAAAAGCGCTACTAAGCTAAAAAGACCACTAATTCTGTTCTCTGCTGCGGGTGGAGCTAGAATGCAAGAAGGTATTTTGAGCCTGATGCAAATGCCTAGAACTACTGTTGCGGTGGCAATGCTGAAAGAAGCCAAACTACCGTATATCGTAGTTTTAACGCATCCAACAACAGGTGGCGTAACAGCATCATATGCAATGCTAGGTGATATTCACATTGCCGAACCCAATGCATTAATTTGTTTTGCTGGCCCTAGAGTTATAGAACAGACGATACGAGAAAAGCTTCCTGAAGGTTTTCAACGCGCTGAATATCTTTTGGACCATGGTATGCTTGACCGCGTCATTCATAGAAAAAATATGAAAGAAGAATTAGTTAATATTATTAGAATATTGACAAAACAGCCGCGAGCAATAAAGGCTAAATTGGCTCCACCAAGTACAACAGTCTTTGAAGACAAATTACAAAATGATTAATTTTTTAGGCAATTAAATGTCTGAACAAACTACAGATTTAATTCTGCAAAGAATTATGAAACTTCATCCAAAAATAATTGATTTATCGTTGAATAGAGTTCTAAAATTACTTAAAAAACTAGGAAATCCAGAAAAAAAACTTCCACCAGTCATACATATAGCGGGGACAAATGGAAAAGGCTCTACCCAAGCGATTATAAAGTCAGGTTTAGAGGCTAACGGAAAAACAGTTCACGCATATACCTCTCCACATTTAATTCGATTTAACGATCGTATTAATCTTTTAGGGGAGCCGATATCGGAACCTCATCTTAATGAAGTCCTGGAAGACTGTTATCGAGCAAATGACGGACTTCCAATAACATATTTCGAAATTACTACCGTTGCAGCTATTTTAGCCTTTAGTAAAGTCGAAGCAGATTTCTGTATCTTAGAAGTTGGCTTAGGAGGTAGGTACGATGCAACAAATATAATTGATCGTCCTGAGCTTTGTGTAATAACACCTATCTCGTTAGACCATCAGAAACTTTTAGGTGAAACTATTGAAGAAATAGCTTTTGAAAAAGCAGGTATTTTAAAAAATAAGTCTGTATGTTTTGTAGGAAAGCAAGAGCCACAAGCACTAGAAGTTATTAAGAGGGTAGCAAATAAAACAAATTCAATACTAAAGCTTTATAATGAAGATTGGGTTGTAAAAGAAAATTCAAAAAATTTTTATTTTAGAGATAATAAAGGATCTTTGAATTTACCTTTACCCGCCTTAGTAGGAACTCATCAAGTTTTTAATGCTAGTATAGCAGTAGCAGCTCTAAGGCACTTAGGAATTTCCTCTAGTTCTGTACTAAAAAAATCTATGAGTAATGTAGTTTGGCCAGGCAGAATGCAGCGTATAGATTCGGGCCCCTTAATTGAGATGGCAAATAACTTAGAGGTATGGCTGGATGGCGGCCATAATGCAGCGGCTGGTCAGGCTTTAGCAGAGGTTTTAAAATCGTTACCACCAATGAAAACGATTTTAATTTGTGGTATGTTAAATACTAAAGACGTATTTGGTTATATGATCAATTTTAAAGGTATAGTTTCGGAACTTATTGCCATACCGGTTCCTGATGAAGTGGCGACTCTGAATGCTAAGGAAACTTCAAATTATGCAAGAAAAGCGGGTTTAAAGTCCTCCAAAGCACAGAATATAGAAGATGCTTTAAACAGAGTTATCAATGACAAAACGCCTTCAAGAATTGTAATTTGCGGATCTCTATATCTGGTAGGGTTTATACTCCGCAACTTTACCTAGCTAACTATCGGTACAGAAATTATTTGTGCCAGGTACTGGATTGCATTTCAATTAGTCTTGAGGAGGTTCGACTAAATTCGAATGAACCAAATCCTTTTTGGTAGAGCTTTTCAGGGATATCTTCTGCAGAACATATAAGCTTAACTTTAGCTTCATATAAAGTATCTATCAGTATTATGAATCGTTTAGCCTCATCTGCGTTGGTTGGAGATAAGATGGGAATATTTTCTATTATAATTAGCCTTAATTTGGCGGTAATTGCTAAGTAGTCTGCTGGACCCAACGGAATTCCGCATAGTTCATGAAAGTCGACTCTTGCCATTCCGTTAGTATAGTTTTTTATTAGAAAGGTCCTATCATTTATAGAAATATTCAATTTCTCTGTTTTATTATTAGAAATTTTGGACCAGAGACTATTGATACTATTTTTTGTGTTTTTGTTTATGGGGTGATAATAAAGTTTTTCTGAAGATAGTTTTTTTTGTCGATAGTCAGTATCTGACTTTATTTCATGAACTTTTAATGACTCTTTGATTAAGCTAATAAAGGGTAGAAACAGCTGCCGATTTAAGCCGTCTTTATATAGGTCGTCAGGGCTTCGATTAGATGTTGCAACTATTTTGACTCCAGAATTTAGTAGTCCCTCAAATAATCTCCCAACCAGCATAGCGTCGGTAATATCAGTAACCTGTAATTCATCAAAACATAGTAAATCTGTTTTCTTAGAGACCATTCTTATTATTTTTGTAATTGGGTCATGTTTCTCTTTTTTGCGTAAATCGAAAAGTGATTTATGAATATCTTGCATAAAGGTATGAAAGTGTACCCGTTTTTTATTTTTAATTGTGCAAGAGTTAAAGAATTTATCCATTAACATTGATTTTCCAGTTCCTACACCGCCCCAAATATAAATACCGTGTGCATTATAAAGAGGCCTGTTGAATTTCAAAAACGAAAAGGTGTCTTTATTTTTAGTTATAGTCTGTAGTAGGTTCTCAAGAAGGTTAATAACTTCAACTTGTCCTTCATCATATAACAGATTACCAGAGGTAGTTTCGTCTACGTAAGTCTTTAATATGGTCATAAGCTAAGCCTTAAATATTTTTACATTGATGTCTATTAACAAACAATTTAACGAGAGAAACCGTAATAAACTTGAGATAACTGTATTTCCATTTTATTATCGAATTTAACAGAAAAGTAATTTAATTGATATCCAGAGATTTAATCGATTTTTCTTTCCATTTATTTAAAATATATTTGGCGGTCATTAAGTCTAAATGTGCTCCACCGCCATTTTTAGCAATTGTTATGTCAGAAGGTGAGGACCTTTTGAATTGGTCTAAGGAATAAAAATCTGCTAAAATATCGGAATTTTTTATAACACCAGATTGAAGTGGGAGTTTAATTTCCCCTATATGCTGTACTGTTGTTTCATATGAGTCTACAAATATTTTTCCTTTTTTTATGGCATTGTCATCAAGCTCGCGCATGTCCGGTCGATACGCCCCAATTAAATCAATATGTTGCCCAGCTTGCAACCAACCACCCTTAATTAAGGGTTCCGTTGACATCGTTGCCGTACAAACAATATCTGCAGACCTAACGGCCCCTCTTAAACTTTTTACCAGATTTATTGAATTTTTCTCAGCAAAATGAGCAGCGTTTTTAGGAGTGCGACTCCAAACAAAAAACGATGCTTCAGGAAAAATGGATTTATAGGCATCAAGCATCGCTGAGGACATATTTCCAGACCCAACAAGTAGTATATTATTAGAATTTTTTCGAGCTAGGTGTTTTGCTGCCAATAAAGAATCTGCTGCGGTCTTCCATCTTGTTAAAAGGTGAAAGTCAATAAAAGCCTCTAGCTCTCCAGTTTGATCTGAGAATAATGATACAGACCCATTAATTATTGATTTTTTTTTATTATTTTTAGGGAATATAGTAGCGGTTTTTACTAGTTGTCCTAGACCATCAATCCAGGCTACTCGAGATAAAAGAGTATCATCTCTTCTAGTAATCAGAGTATCTTTAATTTTAGCTTTAGGAAGTTTGTGCCCTTCGGTTAGCTGGGTCAATAGCTCCAACCAATTCAAAGATGCTTCAACTTCTAAATGAGTAATAGTTTTTGTATTCATAATGTTTCCCAAGGTATATTTATTTTAGTTACTTTGCATTATTTTGAATATTGATCTAATTAAACTAACTCTAAGGTGAGCTTAGTCTTTTTCGTAAAAGAGCAAGTGGATGTGCACGTAATGATAATTGCATAGATGCATAGTCTTCGGCAAGATTTTCTCCTAGACGCATTTTTTTTGGAATATATTCTGGAACCTCTTTTATCCCTTCACCTTCCAAGGTTTTATCAAATAGTGGGAGTCGCGAGTTTATATGAAGAGCTTTAATATCCCACAAAGCCTTCCGACGATTTATACCCAAATCATAGAAAGCATCAGCGTTGGCTAATATAGTTAATATGTGTGGTGAGGCGCCAGTACGACGCGAAATATCTTCTATAGTTAAGTAGCCATTACCACGGGCCCCTATAATAAAATTAGCATCTTCTTCGGGCATAGACTTTATTTGACGAAGGCCTAGCCTTAAAGCAAAACCACCATTCCCGTCTGTTTCTAAAGTATTATCCCAGTAGCTATATTTAATAGAAAGAGGTTTAATTATTACCTTATGTTTTATAGCATCTCTAATAATTTGAGCTGGAGCATAAAAGCCCATAGGTTGTGAGTTTAACAAGGCACATGCAAATATTGCTGGGTAATGACGTTTTAACCATGCAGATGCGTAAACTAAAAGTGCAAAACTAGCGGCGTGGCTTTCTGGAAAACCATAGCTTCCAAAGCCCTCAATTTGTGAAAAACAACGATGAGAAAAATCTTCGCCGTACCCGTTAAGTATCATACCTTTTATAAATCTATTACGAAAGCTACTGACATCCCCATTTTTTTTAAAGGTGGCAAGAGAACGACGTAAATCATCTGCTTCGGTAGGGGTAAAGCCGGCACCAATAATGGCAATTTGCATGGCCTGTTCTTGGAATAAGGGTACTCCAAGAGTTTTTTGTAATACCTTTCCAAGAGCATTGGATGGAAAAGTTACTTTTTTCAAACCGTTCCGGCGCTTTAAAAAAGGATGGACCATATCCCCTTGAATTGGTCCAGGACGAACAATGGCAACCTGAATAACAAGATCATAAAAACACTTTGGTTTCATTCTTGGAAGGAAATTCATTTGAGCACGACTTTCTACTTGAAACACACCCAGGCTATCCCCTTTGCTAAGCATTTTATAAGTAGATTGATCGTTAGGAGGTACAGTAGAAAGGTTATATTCTAAGCCATAATAGTTTTTGAGTAGACCAAATGCATTTTGTAAGCAGGTTAACATCCCTAGAGATAGGATGTCTACTTTAAGGATTCCAAGTGTATCTATATCGTCTTTATCCCAACAGATAATAGTTCTGTTGTTCATAGTTGCATTTTCTATTGGCACTAACTCATCTAGGCGACTGTCAGTGATAATAAAGCCGCCAACATGTTGAGACATGTGCCGAGGAAATCCTTGAATTTCTTTTATTAATTTTAATGTAAGAGATAGTCGGCTATCGTAAGGGTCAAGCCCAAGCTCTATAAGTTTGGCTTTATCAATATTTTTTGAAGATCCAAAACCCCATATTTGAGAGCTTAGTGAGGTTATTGTGCTCTCAGAAAGTCCCATTGCTTTCCCCACTTCTCGTATAGCCCTTTTCCCTCTATAGTGAGTTACTGTAGCGCATAGACCTGCTCTGTGTCGGCCATATTTTTTATATATATACTGTATAACTTCTTCTCGTCGATCATGCTCAAAGTCGACGTCTATATCTGGGGGTTCATTACGCGCCTCAGAGACAAACCGTTCAAATACCATAGTACCTATTTCTGGACTAACAGACGTTATACCGAGACAATAGCATACAACAGAGTTTGCGGCTGAACCACGACCTTGGCACAATATATTTTGAGATCTAGCGAACGTAACAATATCATTTACTGTTAAAAAATAAGATTCATATTTAAGCTTATGTATAAGTGTAAGCTCATATTCCAACATTTTTTTAACTTTTGGGGTTGGGCCTCCTGGGTATCTCCATTTTAGACCACTTTTAGCGAGGTTTCTTAGTCTTTTTTTTGGTGTTGTTCCTTCATTAACCTCGGAAGGGTAGTCTTGAGATAGATCTTTCAAAGAAAAACGGCATAAATCAGAGATTTCACCTGTTCTGTATACGGAATCCTCAAAACCTTTAAAAATTTGTAATATTTCATGCTGATTTCGCATTCTTTTTTCTGAGTTTATTTGTGCAAGGTGGCCTAAGCCATCAATCTTACAATTGTTCCGAATACAGGTTAAAATATCTGTTAGTTTCCTACGGGTTCCAGTGTGCATTATAGGGGAGGCTGATGCTATTGTAGGAATTCCAAACTTTTGAGAGATTGCAGAAAGACGCTCAAATCTGTGCTTATCTTTCCCATCGTAAAGAGGACTCATTAAAAAATAACAATTATTACTAAAGGCATTTATTATTATATTACTTGTTTCTGTCCAGAAGCTGGGGCAATCTCTTCCATACAACATTTCTTTGTGTGGATGTAGTAATAATATAAGATCTGAACCGAACTCTAAAACATCGTTTATATTCAGTTTGCATTGGCCTTTTGAAGTAGAAAGGCAACCTTTAGATATTAGTCTAGATAGCTTTCCCCAAGCGTTTCTGGTAGGGGCTAGCGCGTTAAAACATATGCCATTTTCTAGAACTAATTTTGTAGCAGGTATTAAGCGGGGACTAGCCAATAATTTTTTTATTTTGGTAGATTTTGCGTTTAGTGAAATTCTAATGCATTGCTTATGAGCTCTGACTATTCCAGCAACTGAGTTAACATCTGAAATTGCAAATGATTCCATACCAAAAGATGCTGCACGATCAGCATATTCTTCGGGGTGAGACCCTCCCGTTAAAAATGTGAAATTGGACGTTATATCTAATTCTACAAATTTCAAAGTACAACCTATATGTTCTTTCTTTGTTCTTTTTTAATTTCTTATTTATAAGCTTTTATGTCAATGCTTCCAATTAGAGTTTCTTTGCTTTGGATATTGAAAAACTAGTTTAAGTAAAAATTATTACAAAAAAACTATTAAAAGTTTGATATTATGTAGAACTCTTTTTTTTCAGATGATAAATAAAAAATAGTGTATTAAATTAAAATATTAAGCTTCACCGATTAATAATTTGGAAAACTAATGTATCGTCTTTACCATTTTACTCTATCACCGTTTTGTCGAAAAGTTAGATTAGTTTTGGCAGAAAAAAAAATAGAAACGGAGTTGGTGCAGGAAAAGTATTGGGAAAAATCAATTGATTTTCTAAAAAGAAACCCAGCTGGGAAAGTTCCAATCCTTAAAATTAATGAATTAATACTGAGCGATAGTCAGGCTATTTGTGAATACTTAGAAGAAGCGGGTGAAAAGTATCATTTAATTCCAGAAGAGGTGTTAGAAAGGGCTGAAGTGAGGCGCTTGGTTAATTGGTTTGACGATAAGTTTTATCACGATGTAACCCTTAAACTACTTTTTGAAAGAATTACAAAAAAAATAGTTGGACAAGGACACCCAGATGGACAAAATATTAAAAAAGGATATCAAAATATCAAAGTTCATTTAGATTATATGGACCACTTACTGGATAGTAGGTCTTGGCTTGCGGGGAAAACTCTAACCCTAGCGGACTTTACTGCGGCTGCTCATTTATCATGCCTTGACTATATCTCTGATGTTGATTGGAGTAGAAGTTCCAATGTTAAGGGTTGGTATGCTAAAATAAAATCTCGACCTGCGTTTAGAACAATACTTTCAGATCAGATTTCGGGGTTTCCTCCACCGCTTCATTATATGGATCTAGATTTTTGAGTCTTAAAACTGAATTATATGATAAGGCAGTTTCAGAGGGTTTCTCTAAGGTAGGAATATGTAAACCAGACTCAATTCCAGAAGCTGGGCGTAATTTAAAAGAGTTTTTGGATAATGATTTTCATGGACAGATGACATGGATGAAAGATAAGTATAAGTGGCGTAGTAAGCCGACTAATCTTTGGTCAAATGTAAAGTCAATAATAATGCTCGCAGATTTATATACTCCAAAAAATGACCCATGGGCTTTGAAAAAATTACCTACTAAGGGTATTATTTCGGTGTATGCACAAAACCGCGATTACCATGACGTAATTAAAAAGAGACTTAAGAGAATTGGGCGTTGGTTAATTGAGCAAAGACCGAATGAGACTATAAAGGTTTTCGTTGATACTGCGGCAGTAATGGAAAAACCTTTAGCTCAAGCTGCCGGATTAGGTTGGCAGGGAAAACACACTAATTTATTATCTCAGGATTTAGGTAATTGGTTTTTTTTAGCGTCTATTTTTACTACTATAGATTTAGAGTCGGACCTAAAAGAGGAAGATAAATGCGGTTCGTGTCAGGCCTGCCTAGATATTTGTCCAACAAAGGCCTTTCCAGAGCCCTATAAATTAGATGCAACAAAATGTATTTCATATTTAACTATTGAGCACCGAGGTCCAGTAAAACTAGAGCTCAGATCAGCAATTGGCAATTATATTTATGGCTGTGATGACTGCTTAGCAGTATGCCCATGGAATAAATTTGCTAAGGATAGTTCTGAAATTCAGTATGAGGCTAGAAGCGATCTTATCTCGCCTAATTTAAATGATTTAGTTTCTTTAACGGATGAAGAGTTCCGAATAAAATTTTCAGGATCACCTATAA
This sequence comes from Paracoccaceae bacterium, assembly GCA_049602715.1. GTDB lineage: Bacteria > Pseudomonadota > Alphaproteobacteria > Rhodobacterales > Rhodobacteraceae. Next base: position 12,692 of record JBMYRX010000028.1, read on the forward strand.
AGCGAATTGGCCGAAATAGATTTGTTAGAAACGTTCTTTATGCTATTGGTAATTCCAGAAATAAAAATTCAATTCAATATATAACTGGACTTATATCCGATGAGGATTACGGGGTAGCTGATGCAGCAAAATGGGCATTAAAAAAACTAACGGTAAATTTTTAAATGCGGCTACTAAGTTTTGGACATGGTTATTCAGCGCAAGCTTTGACAAAAAGCTTAATAACATCTGGTTGGCGGGTAAAAGGTACTACACGTAGTGAAGAGAAATTAAAAAATTTAGAAGAACAAGGTGGGCAATATAAAATTTGGCCTGATACATGTTTGTTAACTGACCTAGACTGGGCAACGCATCTTCTCATATCTATAGCGCCAGAAAAATGTGGGGACTTAGTAATTAAAGAGTTTAAACAAGAAATTGTTAGTAAACTTAACAACTTTAAATGGATTGGTTATTTGTCTACAACAGGAATTTATGGCGATCACAAGGGTGAATGGGTAGATGAAGGTACAAAGGTAAATCCAACGACAGCTAGAGGTTATTATAGAGCAAAAGCTGAAAAAGAGTGGTTAAGTTTGTTTAACGAATATAATCTGCCGATACATATTTTCAGGTTAGCCGGAATCTACGGACCTGGGCGCGGGCCTTTCACTAAAGTAAAATCCGGAAAAGCCAAACGAATAATAAAGAAAAACCAAATATTTAGCCGTATCCATGTAGATGATATTGCAACTACCTTAAAGGCGTCGATCGCAAGTCCAAACCCGGGATCGATATATAACGTTTGTGATGATTATCCTGCACCACCAGAAGATGTTATTTCATATGCAGCTGAATTACTTGGTTTACCTGAACCACCAACTATAGATTTTGAAAAAGCTAAAATGACTGACATGGCGCGAAGCTTTTACTCTGACTCTAAGAGGGTAAGAAATGATAAAATAAAAAATGAACTAAATGTTGTATTGAAATACCCAAACTATAAAAAGGGATTGAAGGCATTGATTAAGAACGAGATTTAACTACTAGTTATATATTTATAAGTTAAGGAAGTAATGAGATGATGGGTTTATACAGCCAAAGATTAAATAAATTTAAGGCTGTTATAATTTCCGTTTTGATTAGTCTTAGTAGCTTGTTCTTGGTTTCATGTAGTGAAAAGGTTATTAGATCATATAACGGACCTGAGGTAACACGGGTTGAAGTCTTTAAATCAGAAAGAGTTTTATTAGTATATCACAAAGATAAAGTTTTAAAAAAATACCCAATTGATCTTGGTTTTGGTCCGAAGGGCCCCAAACAATTTGAAGGAGATGGTAAAACCCCAGAGGGCAAGTATTTTATAAACCAGCATAACCCAAATAGTGCATTCTACCTTTCATTGGGGATATCCTACCCAAACAAGGAAAATATAGATTTTGCAAAATCTTTAGGAAAATCCCCAGGTGGAGATATTTTTATTCATGGATTCCCCAACAGTGGAAAAAAACAAGGACCTGACTGGACGGCTGGTTGTATTGCGGTAAAAAACAAACATATGAAACAGTTATATAGGATGATAAAAACAAATACAGAAATCTATATTTTTCCATAAGTAAATCTAATCACCAGTTATCAAAGTCCACCATATTTTTCCATTGGGTTCTTGAAAATACCCAAACCCCAGCTTCTTTGCTTTAGAGGACAATAAAACATTTCTTGTATCTTTTCGTTTAACCCATGCAGACAATGTTTCAAGCTCAGTTTCATAAGTTTCAGAAATATTCTCTCCAACCAATGTGCCAGAGTAATTAAACCGTTTAACCCTATCGAGTGGTGATGAGCCATCAGATCCAAAATGCCAAGCTCTATTTTGTACCGACATGTCGCGAGAGTGAGTTTTTGCAGCGGCGGTTAATTTACTATCTAATATTAGAGATTTTTTCCCATTTGAATTTCTAATGGCATTTACAGAGTCTAAAATGCGAAATTGAATTTTTATATTGTCCTGAACATCAATGCGATAAATATTTGGTAGAGGTTTACCATCAGCACCCATTTTTAAAACGGTTGTGGTACAACTTATCTGAACTAAACAGACAACCATCAGAAGAATTAGATTTCGTATCATAAAGAGTCCCTCTTCCAATGTTACTAAAATAATGTTATTTTATATAATTACTATATTTAAAAATTGTAAAACAAAAAAGAGACAAAAGTTATAGTTAAACCAAGGCATAAAAACAAAAATATTTAAAAACCCTGAAGAGGTATAAATTTATGAAAAAGAGAATAGAAGCCAAACTCAGCAGACGAGCTTTCATTTATGGATCGACAGCTTTGAGTTTAGGGGCCTCGACAGGAGTGTCTGCTCAAACATTATCCGGTACTACCGAAATTGAAGCAGAAATTTCCCCCGTTGTAAGGCGTAATATATCAAGTTTTCGTTCGCTAGAGTGGAGACCATATTTCAAGAACTTAAAGAAAGGGGCTATTTTAGTAGATATCACTAGCAGAGCGTTGCATATGTGGACAGAAAACGGAAACTACTCATTATATCCTACAAGCGTTCCTATGACAGACGACCTAATCCGCTATGGGAGAACCTCGGTTGTAAAGAAAGTAGTTGGTCCAACTTGGAGTCCGACGCCAGCAATGAAGATTAGAAACCCTGAATGGCCAGACTTTGTACCAGCAGGACCAGATAATCCATTGGGAACCCACGCATTATACTTGAGTTGGAGGTACTATAGAATTCATGGTACGCACGATACACGAAAGATTGGGCGTAGATCTTCAAACGGTTGTATAGGCTTGTATAATGAACAAATAGAAGAAGTTTTTAATAAGTCAGTTATTGGTACACAAATTTTAGTTATATAAAAATATACTTTTACTTTTATAATTTATATGCGCTAATATATTTAATTAAATGAATGTGGGGGAAAAATGAAAAAAATTGGAATTGTTACCGTCTTATTAGTTTTTTTAAATTCAACATCACCTGGGTATTCATCAGGACTAACAGACCCGGTTGTTGAAAGCCCTGTTAAATCAGAACAGGAAACAAATAGTGGTGGAGGGTTTAAGAAGTTTTTACTTCTACTATTACTGGTAGGAATTTAGAATAAAATAAAAAATTAAGTGATACCAATTTCAGCCTTTAAAGTAGCTGCCGATTTTCTATCCCTTTCTGTTGCCGATTTAAGTTGTCCACAGGCAGCCATTATGTCTTCACCTCTCGGTTTTCTTATTGGGGACGCATAACCTGCATTATGGATAATATCAGAAAATCCTTTTATTCTGCGCCAGTCAGATCGCTGGTAAGGCGAACCAGGCCATTCATTAAATGGTATTAAATTTATTTTAGCTGGAATTCCTTTTATTAATTTAATTAAGCGATGTGCGTCTTGGTCACTGTCATTTATACCTTTCAGCATTACGTACTCAAAAGTAATCCTTTCGCTATTTGATAGTTTCGGATATTCTTTTAAAGATTTTATGAGAGTAGAAATATTCCATTTTTTATTTATTGGTACCAGCTTGTTTCTTATTTCATCAGTTGTTGCATGAAACGATACAGCTAAAAGACAACCGATTTCGGATGCTGTTCGCGATATCTCTGGGACAACCCCGGAGGTTGATAACGTTATTCGTCGTCTGCTTAGACTTATACCTTCAGGATCCATAGCAATTTTCATAGCGTCGCGAACGTTCTCAAAATTGTAGAGAGGTTCACCCATGCCCATCAAAACAATATTAGATAATAAACGTGATTTTGGCTCTAAAGTTTTATTGTCAGAGGGCCACTCATCAAGATCGTCTTTTGCCAACATGACTTGGCCTATTATTTCACTAGAAGTTAAGTTTCTAACTAGTCTCTGTGTACCTGTATGACAAAAAGAACATGATAAAGTACAACCTACTTGACTGGATATACAGAGGGTGCCCCTTCCAGGTTCGGGTATGTAAACTACTTCCACCTCGTGCAGTCCCAAAATTCTGACTAGGTATTTGCGAGTACCGTCAGTACTAACATCCTTTTTAACAATTTTTGGAATTTCGATTTGATAATTTTCATCCAGAGAGTTTTGTAGAGATTTGGCAAAATTTGTCATTTCATGAAAATTTCGCTTTCCTCTGAAATATATCCAATTCCAGAGTTGTTTTACTCGCATATTTATTTGTTTTTCTGGAACTCCAACCTTTTTAAATACATCTTTGAGTTCTTCTCGACTCAGTCCAATAAGGTTAGATTTCTGCATTGATTTTGAAACACGAGGTATAGTTTTTACATCGTGTATTAATGAAACATTTTTAAACATGCTTACCCTAAATTAAACAATTTAATTTTTTAAGAGGACGCCTACTGAGGGCATCTTTTCTCAGCGTCTTCCAAGGCTGCCGTGAAACCTATAAGTGATATCGTATCTTTTGTCTGAGTTCCTCTTTTAGAGATACCAGTTACGATTGCCGTCACTCCAACTTTCATTGCTGCAACAATTTCCTTATCTGCGACGGGATCCTTTGCCCAAGCAAACTCCCCTTCTGCTGGTACGAAGAGCTCAAATTTTTTATTGTCTATATTTAGATCTACTACATCATTTTTGTTATATGGATATCCACCAGTAAACGAAACTTCACCTCTATTATTTGTCTCCGGCCAAAAAGATACATAGAGGAGAATCTTACTTCTGGTAACCTCAACTACTCTACCATTTTTGGTATTAACCGATTTTTTAGGGGTGCTGACTAACCAACATTGCTTTGGATTATTACTAGCAAAGACGCTCCAGTCGGACTTAGTAAAAAGTGGAACGGCTAAAGGATCTTTTGTAGATGATTGGCTAAAACCCTGCAAAGGATATAAAAGGATAACAAAAAAAGAGGTTAGTTTAAATATATTTGTCAAAATATTCATTTTTAGAGCCCGGTTTAGTTCAATTAATATTTACTTTTGCCTTTTACGCAGTCAAACAGTTTATAAATTTGATATAACATCAATTATAAAACAATAACGAACATGAGTCTTTTAATAAAGATGCAATTAAAAAAAATTAAGGTTTTTTGATTAACAATGGCTTTATCAGTACCAATGATAGAAATTTGGAGAGGAGATTTTTTAGAATCTCAACATTACGGACACGCAGTAGTTTGTGATAGTGGGGGTAGTATTATTGATTCTTGGGGTAACCCTAACCAATTAATTTTACCCAGATCGGCCTGTAAAATGTTACAGGCTTTACCGTTGATTGAAAGCGGAGCAGCAGAGCATTTTAAGCTTACTAGTGAACATTTAGCACTTTCATGCGCTTCCCATCAAGGTGCTTTTATACACACAAGTAGAGTAAGAGATTGGTTGAGCTCATTGAACCTTAACGATGATGCATTTCGGTGTGGATCCCATAACCCAAGCGATAAAGAAGCAAGGAATGAATTAATAATAAGTGGAAAAAGCCCATGCCAGTATCATAATAATTGCTCAGGCAAGCATTCTGGTTTTTTGACTCTTAACCAATATTTAGGTGGTGGAAGTGAGTACTTAGATTATACTCACCCGGTTCAAAAATCAGTAAGAGAGGCATTTGAGTCAATGACTGAAACTTCTAATTTAGGCTTTGCAATAGATGGTTGTTCAGCGCCAAATTTTGCAACGACGGTATATGGTCTTGCGAAAGCAATGTCTAAAATGGCAAGTTTGAATACAAATAATTTAAGAGATAAAGCAAGGAAAAAGCTAGTTGAAGCAATGATCACGCATCCGGATTTAGTTGCTGGAGAAGGTAGAGCTTGCACAGAATTAATGAGAGCGATGGACGGAAAGGTTGCAGTAAAGACAGGAGCTGAGGCTGTATTTATTGCAATAATACCTGAAAAACAGATAGGTATCGCAGTAAAGATAATTGATGGGGGCACCCGTGCAGCGGAATCTGCAATAACAGCCCTATTAATTAAATATGGTGTTCTTGATAAAAGTAACCCTATTGCTAAAAAATGGCTCTTTGGACCAATAAAGAATTGGAGAGGTTCAGTGACAGGAGAAATGAAACTAAGTAATAGTTTTATTAAACTCTAAGTTTTAACTTATTTTTTCGATAGCTAGTGCTATACCTTGTCCTCCACCGATACACATTGTGATTAGTGCTTTTGAGCCATTGATTCGGTCTAATTCATATAATGCCTTGACTGCTATAATTGCACCGGTTGCCCCTATAGGATGTCCCAAAGCTATAGCACCACCATTAGGATTCACTTTCTTAGGGTCTAAGTTCAGTTTTTTGTTTACGGCTAGTGCTTGTGCAGCGAAGGCTTCATTTGATTCAATTACGTCAAAATCAGAAATCTCAAGACCAGTTTTCATAAGTAAATTCTGTACGGCTGGAACAGGTCCGATACCCATAACTTCTGGCTTTACCCCTGCATGTGCATAACCAAGAATTTGAGCTTTGGGTTTTAAGCCCGCTGAGAAGGCAGCATTTTTAGTAGAAAGAACTAAAGCACCAGCCCCATCGTTTAACCCGGATGAATTTCCTGGAGTTACTGATCCATCTTTCTGAAATGCAGGTTTAAGATTAGATAAGGTATTTATATCAGAGTGTTTTGGGTGTTCGTCAACTTTAAATTTGACAAGCTCTTTCCTCTTTTTGATTTTGACTGGAACTATTTGTTCGTCAAAGTAACCGGACTCTATCGCAATTTGGGCTCTACGCTGACTTTCTAATGCAAATAAATCCTGTGATTCACGTGAAATTGAATGTTCTTTAGCAACGTTTTCCGCGGTTACTCCCATGTGACCTGTACCAAATGGGCAATTTAGAGCGGCTAAAAGCATGTCCTGCGCTATAGTATCACCCATTTTTTTGCCCCATCTACTATTTTTCAACACGTAGGGTGCTTGGCTCATATTTTCTGAGCCGCCTGCCACACCAAACTCGGCATCCCCTAACATAAGAGATTGAGTTACAGATACTATGGCTTGAAGCCCGGAACCGCAAAGCCTATTGACGTTCATTGCTGGAGTATCTGTCGAAATTCCAGCATTAATTGATGCGACCCTAGACAGATATGCATCTCTAGATTCTGTATTAATAACGTGCCCCATTGCCACATGACCAATTTGTGATGGTTCAACACTGGCCCTCTCTAAAGATGTTTTTATTACGGTTGTTCCCATGTCGACTGGAGAAACGTTCGATAAAGAACCTCCAAAAGTACCTATGGCCGTGCGTGCGCCACTAAGAATAACAATTTCAGTCATAACTTCCCTCAACTTTCAAATTTGCGTTTTTTGTTTCGTTAATGAGCTACATTTACTGTACCTTGAATACAAGGTTTTAAGTGACTAAGAAAGTTAAGGACTTAACTTGCTGAAATAGATTTGTTTCTTTTAATGCTGTAATTGCATCACTTGATACACTTCCATCTACTGATAAGAGAGCAATTGCCTCTCCTCCAACGGACGCACGCCCTAATGTAAAATTAGCTATATTTATTTTATTATCCCCAAGAGTTTTTCCTAATATACCAATAATACCAGGTACGTCTTTATTAGTGGTATAAATCATATTCTCACCAATTTCGGCATCAATATTGATACCTTTTATTTGGATGAATCGAGGCTTACCATCTGAGAAAACAGTCCCTGCTACAGATCTCTCACGCGTTTCAGTAATAACGTTAATTTTAATATACCCATCAAAGGACCCTGATTTATCTTGTGTGATGGTGCTAATATTAACACCCCGTTCTTTAGCAATTACCGGTGCAGAAACCATGTTTATTTGTGCGTTGTTGACTTTCATGATACCAGAGATAGCGGCACAGTTGAGAGCATCTAAGTTCAAATTTTTTAACACACCATTGTATGTGATTTGAATTTGTAAAATAGGTTCCTCTGTCATTTGACCAGTGAAAGCTCCCAAATTTTCTGCAAGCTTAAGCCAAGGGTGCATAACAAGTGCTTCCTCGGCTGTAACTGATGGCATATTTAACGCATTTGATACGGCTCCCTTGAGAAGGAATTCTGACATTTGTTCTGCAATTTGGATAGCAACGTTTTCTTGAGCTTCAGATGTGGCAGCTCCAAGGTGAGGTGTAACAACGACATTCGGGATGTTGAATAGTGGGCTATCGGTTGCAGGCTCTTTCTCGAATACATCAAAAGCTGCTCCTGCAATTTTATTTTTTAATACAGCATCAGCAAGCGCTTGTTCATCGACCAAACCACCCCTTGCGCAATTTATTACTATTGCTCCTGACTTTAACTTTTTAATCGCTTTAGAATCAATTATATTACGTGTTTTCTCAGTTAACGGTACGTGTAATGTTATAAAATCTGATTGGGAAAGTAATTCGTTTAAGCTAACTTTTGCTATTCCAAGCTTTGTTGCTCTATCATCTGAAAGGTATGGATCATAAGCTATAACTTTCATTTTTAAGCCAAGGGCACGGTCGCAAACAATAGTACCAATATTTCCGGCACCAATTACCCCCAAAGTTTTCGCCGTTAATTCAATGCCCATGAACTTAGATTTTTCCCATTTCCCACTATGGGTTGATGAACTTGCTGCAGGAATTTGTCGTGCTGCAGACATCATCATAGATATAGCGTGTTCAGCAGTTGTTATTGAATTTCCAAAAGGAGTATTCATAACTATTATACCCTTTTTTGTAGCAGCAGATAAATCAATATTGTCTACACCAATCCCTGCGCGACCAACGACTTTTAATTTATGCGCATATTTAATTATTTTTTCGGTCACTTTTGTAGAAGACCTAATAGCAATACCGTCATACTTTGAAATAATGTCGAGTAAAGCCTGTTTATCTTTTCCTATATTCGGTTTAAAGTCTACAGATATACCTTTATCGGTGAAGACCTTTATGGCTTTTTCGGATAGCTTATCTGATATTAAAACTTTTGGTCCCATCAATATTTAGTCCTTCTTTATAAAATTATATTGGTTAGGCTTATCAGTTATTTTGTTCAGCCAACTCTTTGTCAAAAGCCCATTTTATCCACGGCATTAGGGATTTAAGATCTGATTTCTCAACAGTTGGACCACACCAAACTCTGAGACCTGGAGGAGCCTCTCTATGGGAACCAATATCAAAGGCGACACCTTCTCTTTCAAGCCTGGTGACTACGCCCTTAATAAAAGCTTCTAGATTTTCTATTCTAGCGTCAAGCAAGCTAAGACAAACACTAGTATGGGATCTATTTTCCTTGTCTTGTGCTAAGTAATTTAACCAAGATGTATTTTCTACGAATTCTGATATTATTTCAGCATTACTTTTTGACCGATCGATTAAGCCGTTAAGACCACCCATAGATTTTGCCCATTCAAGTGAAAATAGATAATCTTCTACACAGAGCATAGACGGCGTGTTAATTGTCTCCCCTGAAAAAATACCTTCAATGAGTTCGGTTCCTTTAGTTAATCGAAAAATTTTTGGTAAGGGCCAAGGGGGCTTATAGGTTTTCAGTCTTTGAATCGCTCGAGGTGAAAGCACAATAACCCCATGTCCACCTTCACCACCCAGAGATTTTTGCCAACTAAATGTGGTTGCGTCCAATAGGTCCCAAGGAAGTTCCATTGCAAATGCAGCAGAGGTTGCATCACATAAAGTTAAACCTGTGCGGTTTTGTGGTATAGTTTGTGCAGGACCTATCATAACACCTGAAGTTGTCCCATTCCAGGTGAAACAAACATCATTATTAAAGTTAACAATATTAAAATTTACGATTTCTCCATATTTGGCAATTTGGACAGATGTATCAATCTTTAATTGATTTATGGCGTCCGAGACCCATGTATTTCCAAAATTCTCCCAAGCCAGCATTTCGACAGGTCTTTCCCCCAAAAGATTCCACATTGCCATCTCAAATGCGCCTGTGTCAGAAGCGGGAACTATTCCGACTTTGAACTCATCAGGAATTCCTAAAATTTCCTTAGTTTTATTAATTGCATTTTTTAGTTTGGTTTTACCAATACTAGATCTATGCGACCTTCCAAGAGCTGATTCTTTCAGACTCTCCAAATTCCACGTTGGCGGCTTGGTGCAAGGGCCGGATGAAAAACGTGGGTTTTTTGGCCTTGAAACCGGTCTTGTTATCTCCATTTTACCCTCTCAGATATCTGCTCCTCGTTGGGGAGGAGTGGCCCACTATTGCTGATAAGGAAAAATGGAGGCTTTAACAACAAAAAAATAAGATATAATCATAGACACAAACCTATTATCTTTTTATTTTTAAATTGGTTGTAAATAACATGTACACTATCAGTATTATTTCAAACCCAAACTCCGCTCTTTTAAACGACCGAATACTTTCAACTGTTTTCAAAGTGTTGGATAAAGAAAATGGCATTAAATGGCTTATGCCAAAAGTTGCTTTGGAGTTTGAGGTATCGAAATATCCAGAACATTTTAAGAAAGTTTGGGAAGATCTTCAAAGTTTACAAATCGACTTAGCAATTCAGAATAGTACTGGAAGAAAAAAGAGAGTGCTAATTGCTGATATGGATAGCACAATTATACATCAGGAATGTATTGATGAGTTGGCGTCAGAGTATGGAGTCGGTCAAGCTGTCAGTAAAATTACTAAAAAATCTATGAATGGAGAAATTACTTTTGAAGATTCTCTAAGGCAGCGAGTAAGTCTCTTAAAAGGTATGAAGGCCCAGTTAATAAAAAAAGTGTTAAGAAATAGAATCACATATGCCGCTGGTGCTAATGCTTTAGTTAAAACGATGAAGTTCAATGGTTGCTATACTGCTATTGTGTCCGGTGGTTTTACAGACTTTTCAAAAATAATTGGAGAAAGACTTGGTTTTGACGAAAATATAGCTAATAAACTTCTATTAGATAATGGAACTCTTAATGGTTTTGTAAAAGAACCAATTCTGGGTAAATCATCAAAAGTATTAGCTATGAAAAATATATCAAAAAAATTAGGTATAGAATATCAAGATTTCTTAGCAGTTGGTGACGGAGCAAATGATATCGAAATGCTCAAATTAGCTGGATTGGGTGTCGCCTTACATGCAAAAAAAGTTGTTAGAGAGGCTATAGATGTAAAGATTAATTTTGGTGATTTGACGTCTTTATTATTTTTGCAAGGTTATTCTGCGAATGAGTTTTCTGTTTAGGTTTAACCCAGAGGAAGTTTCCGTTATTTTGGGCCATTATTTTCCCCGCCAGACAGGGGCTCGTTTTTCGGAAAAAGCTTTAGCGCCCTCCAATTGATCTTCGCTCGAGTATAATGTGTCAACAGTCTCTAATTTTCTATTAGTAATTTTTTTCATTGTGCTTTGGAAACTATTATTTTCAGCTTCTCTTACGATTTCTTTTATAGCGGCATAAACAAGTGGTGGTCCAGAGGCTAATAGTTCAGCTAACTCCCAGGCTCTGGAGAGTAAGTTCTCATGTTTGACTACTTCATTAACAAGACCCCATTTGTATGCTTCCTCAGCGTCAAACCAACGGCCCGTAAAGAGTAGCTCCATTGCTATATGATAAGGGATACGTTTTGGAAGTTTTACACTTGCCGCATCTGCAACTGTTCCTGAAAGTATTTCAGGTAGTGCAAAGGTTGAGTGATCAGATGAGATTATAATATCAGCACTCATTGCCAACTCCAGACCACCACCACATGCAATACCATTTACTGCCGCAATTATTGGCTTATTTAAATTTGGTAACTCTTGTATGCCACCAAAGCCACCAACTCCATAATCTCCATCAACTTCCTCACCACCTGCTGCTGCTTTGAGGTCCCACCCAGCACAGAAGAATTTGTCTCCTTGACCGGTTATTATGGCAACCCTAGTTTCTGGATTATCCCTAAATGTCTCAAAAACCCTACCCATATCCTTACTGGTTTGAAGGTCTATAGCGTTGGCCTTGGGTCGGTCTAAAACAACTTCTAAAATAGACCCTTTAACTCTAGTTTTTATGGTTGTCATAAGTCTCTCTCCATAATTAATGCATCCGCTATGTATGTCCCCTGATTGTTGCATATAAGCGGGTTAATTTCTAATTCTAATATTCTTTCAGAATATTTTACCACATAACTTTGCAGAGCCATAATTGTTTCTAGGAGAGCATTGATATCAGCCCCTTCCAACCCCCTATACCCAGATAGAATCTTCCAAACTTTTAATTTTTTTAAAGCTGATTCTATTTCTCTTTTTGAACTTGGAACTAATATGCTGATATTATCATTTGAGAGTTCTGAGAAAACTCCGCCAGAGCCAAGCGTTAAAACGAACCCCTGACTATAATTATTAATTATACCTACTAGTAACTCAATACCTTTTGGAAGCATTTCCTCAATTAAGAATGGTTTAAAACCAGATAACGCGTTCGCACTGTCTTTGACCTGTTGCACTGTATTACAGTTTAAGTAAACGCCGTTATTCTCTGTTTTATGTGCAAAGCTTAGTGATTTGACAGCAACTGGGAATTTTAAAGCTTTAATTGAGAAGTCTATATCATTGACCGTCTCGCAGGTTACCCCTTTTGGAATATGTAATCCAATATCTCGCAAAACTAATTTAGCTTGGAATTCGGTTAGTCTTTTTGTTTTATTAAGCTCTGGCGAAAGTAATAGAGGTTTTTGAACCTTTGCCTTTTTTTGAATACTTACTCTGCAGGCCGTTAAAGCTTCCATTAAACCGTTGAATGCGACTATGCCATTTTCTAAAAGTTTTTCTGCTATTTCTTCCGGCATTAGTTCTGATAAAGTGGATACCACGGCAATTTTTGCCTGCGTTTGCTCTTTCACTTTTAATATTACATCAGTTGCAATGTGCCAGTCTGATAGATCACACCTATCACGCCTAGGGTAATCTAGTATATAAAGTGTTAAAGCAAGTGATGGTATTATGATTGACTTCCAAGCGGTTAACATGGCTTCAGAGTCCCGCCAAATGTAAGTATGATAATCTAGTGGGTTTGCTAATGCTACTTTCGGACCTAAAGCTTCTCTTAGTTTTTGCGTTTGTTTTACATTAAGTTTTGGAAACTCCAGGCCTAAGTCAATTCCTAGATCCGCAACCATCGCAGCTTCTCCACCTGAGCAGCTTACTGAAGCAATCTTATTAGATTTTAACTCGCCATAACAGTGAAGGAGCTTCAGTGTTTCCAGGAAAGTTGATAGATCTATTATTTTTTTAATATTTAATCGTTCTAGTAACGCATCATCGGCGATATGATTTCCAGCTATTGATGCAGTATGGGATGCTGTGGCAGCTTTTGCTTCATTTGTTTTCCCAGTTTTTATGGCAATCAGGGGAACTTTCTGTTCTCTCGCCTTTTTTGACAGTTTTTCCCAGCTTCTAAGATTTTTAAAACCCTCTATGTGAAACCCAATCGCGGTGACTCTTTTATCATTTAAAAGGTATAATGCTACTTGTGCCTGATCTAACTGAAGCTGATTTCCACAAGCTATAACATAAGAAATTGGAAGGCCTCTGCTCTGCATAGTTAAATTTATAGCCATATTAGAACTTTGTGTAAGTATGGCGACACCCTTCTTTACTGGTTTACAACCGTGTTGATCTGGCCAGAGAGCAACATTATCCAAAGCATTTATGAACCCATAACAATTTGGTCCTAAAATTCTAAAGCCA
>JBMYRX010000029.1:0-26163 GCA_049602715.1 Paracoccaceae bacterium
TCTCAATTAGATTTATAAACAGTATGTTTGAGTATTAGGATTCCAATCATGGCAATGGCAAAAACTTTCAATTCCCAAGAAGTCGAAAAAAAAATCCATTTAAAATGGGAGGCTGAAGGCTGTTTTAAAGCCGGAGCAAATGCAAAAAGAAAGGAAACATTTTGTATAATGATTCCACCTCCCAATGTTACTGGTGTCCTACATATGGGTCATGCGTTCAATAATACCTTGCAAGATATTTTAATACGTTGGAAGCGGATGCAAGGATTTGATACTCTCTGGCAACCTGGTCAGGATCACGCTGGGATAGCTACTCAGATGGTTGTTGAGAGAAAATTAGCAGAAGAAGAGAATAATTCTCGGCAAGATCTTGGGCGAGTAAAATTCCTAGAGAAAGTGTGGGAGTGGAAAGAACAATCTGGAGACACGATAATTGAACAATTAAAGAGGTTAGGAGCTTCGTGCGATTGGTCGAGAAATGCTTTCACTATGGATGAAAATTTTCAACAAGCCGTAATAAAAGTTTTTGTTGAAATGTACCATAAAGGTTTAATTTATCGAGGTAAAAGATTAGTCAATTGGGATCCAAAATTTGAGACAGCTATATCTGATTTGGAAGTAGAAAATATTGAGGTAGATGGTAGTTTTTACCATATCAGATATCCATTAGAAAGCGGAGAGACATATATTTATACTGAGAGAGATGATAACAATAAAATAATATTTCAAGAGGAACGAGATTATATAGCTATAGCTACCACCAGGCCTGAGACAATGTTGGGTGATGGCGCTGTTGCTGTGAACCCGATTGATACCCGATATACTCAATTAATAGGAAAGAACGTCAAGCTACCATTATGTAATCGAGTTATACCTATAATCCGAGATGAATATGCAGACCCTACCTTCGGTTCTGGAGCAGTCAAGATTACGGGTGCTCATGATTTTAATGACTACAATGTCGCGAAACGTAACGATATACCACTTTATCCAATTTTGGACACCAAGGGCTATTTAAGAATAGATAGTGATGCCGACAATATAGTCCCAGATGAGTATAGAGGGCTCGATAGATTTGATGCCAGGAAGCGAGTAGTGGCTGATTTACAAGTGCTAAATTTAATAATAAAAATTGAAGATAAAAAAATTGTTCAACCGGTAGGAGATCGATCAAAAGTAGTGATCGAACCTATGCTAACTGATCAGTGGTTCGTAGATACCAAGAAAATAGTTGATCCCGCAATACATGCGGTCAAAACTGGTGAAACAGTTATTATTCCTAAAAGAGATGAAAAGGTATACTTTCATTGGTTAGAGAATATCGAACCCTGGTGTATTAGCCGACAGTTATGGTGGGGTCACCAAATACCTGTATGGTTTGATGAGGACGGTAAAGAATATTGTGCCGTTAGTGAACAGGAAGCTCGAAAGATGGCGCCTGGAAAAATTCTTGAACGTGATCAAGACGTATTAGATACTTGGTTTTCTTCGGGAATTTGGCCAGTTGGAACATTAGGTTGGCCGGCTGATACTGAAGAGCTAAAAAAATACTATCCGACGAATGTTCTGGTTACCGGATTCGATATTATCTTCTTTTGGGTAGCTAGGATGATGATGATGCAATTCGCAATTATGGATGAAAAACCCTTTAGCACAGTTTATGTTCACGCTCTAGTTAGAGATGCGGCTGGAAAAAAAATGTCTAAGTCCTTAGGGAACGTACTTGATCCCTTAGAGTTAATCGATGAGTACGGAGCAGATGCAGTACGGTTTACATTAACTGCCATGGCTGCAATGGGTACAGACTTAAGACTTAGCACGCAAAGAATCTCTGGTTATCGCAATTTTGGAACAAAATTATGGAACGTTGCACGTTTTGCCGAGATGAATGCCTGTAAACCAAATAATGATTTCAACCCCAGAGCTGTTAGCGGGACAGTTAACAAGTGGATAATTGGAGAAACAGGGAAAATAAGAGAAGCAACTGATAGCGCTCTACAGAATTATAGATTTAACGATATGGCTAATGGGCTCTATGCCTTTATTTGGGGTAAAGTCTGTGATTGGTATGTCGAGTTTTCAAAACCACTGTTAAATAGTGAGAATCCAGATTTAGCCAATGAAACTCGCGATACTATGGCATGGGTTTTGGATCAATGCCTCATTCTTCTTCATCCGATAATGCCATTTATTACTGAAGAGCTATGGTCGTCAATTTGTCGCCGTCAGAAACTTCTAATTCATACAGATTGGCCCGAGTATGGGACTGATTTAATTAATAAATCCGCAGACAAGGAAATAAATTGGACTATAAATTTCATAGAAACAATTAGGTCTATTAGAGGTGAAATGAATGTACCAGCTGGTCTTAAAATACCACTAGTAATGCTTAATATCGATAAAACGAAAGAAAGCTCGTTCAATTCTAACCTTAATCTTATCAAGAAGCTTGCCAGATTAGATACCATTATTAAAAGTGATATAGCTCCAACAGGATGTGTAAGTATTTCTATAGTAGGTGGTGAATTTGCACTTCCGTTATCAGATATCATTAACATAGATAATGAAAAACTGCGGTTAGAAAAAAATCTATATAAAATAACTGGAGATGTAAAATCCTTAAAAGGTCGAATAGAAAATAAAAAGTTCTTACAGAGTGCTCCCGAAAATGTTATCTTACAGACTAAAATAGACTATAAAGAAAAGATTGAAGAGATCGAAAAAATAAAGAAATCTTTAACCAGATTAAATAATATAAAATGATTGTAAAATTAGAAAGCCGGTATGTTTAAATTTTCATCTCTAGTTGATAGCCTTCCAAGTTCAGTGCCTTTCGTTGGCCCAGAAACTCAGGAGCGTCAACTCTCAGCTATCTTTAAAGCAAGGATTGGTGCTAATGAAAATGTATTTGGACCATCACCTCTAGCAATAAAAGCTATGGAAAAAGCTTCAAAGAACCTTTGGATGTATGGTGATCCCGAAAACTACGACTTGAAGCATGCCCTAGCTGAACATCACCAAATAAATAGTGCTGAAATTGTCGTTGGAGAAGGAATTGACGGACTTTTAGGGTATGTTGCACGTATGTTTATCGAACCTGGAGACGCCGTAGTAACGTCAAATGGTGCATATCCTACTTTCAATTTTCATGTATCAGGCTATGGGGGTAAGCTGCATAAAGTTCCTTACAAGAATGATATGGAAGACCCAGATGCACTAATAAATAAAGCAATAGAGGTTAAAGCAAAACTGATATACATTGCTAATCCAGATAATCCAATGGGAACAGCGCATTCAGGGTCGATAATATCAAGACTGATAAAACTAGTACCTGATGACTGTCTTCTGATATTAGATGAGGCGTATATCGAATTCGCAGGTGAACATGTAGCGCCAAAATTAGATCCAAGTTCTTCCAAGGTAATAAGAATGAGAACTTTTTCAAAAGGTTACGGCCTAGCTGGTGCCAGGGTTGGCTATGGTATAGGCCATCCAAATCTTATCAAAGCTTTCGATAAAGTTAGAAATCATTTTGGGATGAATAGAGTTTCCCAAATTGGAGCATTAAAGGCGTTACAAGACAAAGAACACTTAGAGAGAACTCAATATTTAGTTAAATTATCGAGGGATGAAATCACTAGAATAGCCATTAATAATGGATTAAAACCTATACCATCTGCAGCTAATTTTGTTTGTGTAGATTGCAATTTAGATGGAGAATTTTCTCGCAAAATACTTAAAGAGTTAATTATACATGGTATATTTGTTCGAATGCCGTTCGTTGCTCCTCAAGATCGGGCAATAAGAATTAGCTGTGGCACAGACAAAGATTTAAAACTGCTAGAAAAAACTTTACCGAAAATTTTATCAGCCGTTGGCACAAATTAAACTTGCAGCCTCTTGGGCGCCCTTACCATGAGGTATCCCCACAGCTTTAAGACCTGCATCTATAGCTCCAAGTGTACCTAAAACCATATGGGCGTTAACGTGCCCCATGTGACCAATTCTAAAAAAACCATGCCACGCAGGATCATCGCGATCAGTCATGATACCGATACCAAGTGTAACACCAGTATTTTCAGTTAACCAATCCCGAAGTCTTGTCCCAAATGGCGGACTAACCCGTATAGCCGTAACTGCGTGGCTTCTATTGCTACTTTTTTTGATATTTAACTCTAATGGGCCTTCAGAACTCCATTTATCACATGCAGCCCATATTGCTCTAGTGAGAACTTCGTGACGTTTCCAAACCGCTTCTAAACCCTCTTCATTAACAATCATGTTTAAAGCTTCTCTGAGGCCAAATAGATGGTGCGTTGGCGCAGTGCCACAAAAATATTCATAAAAATTGTTGGGATTACTCCTCGGCTCCCAGTCCCAATAACTAGAAACGATTTTTAATTTTTTCCGATACTCCTGGGCCTTATCATTAAAAAACACAAAACTCATTCCTGGAGGCACCATTAAACCCTTTTGGCAACCAGCCACCATTACATCAACTCCCCACTCATCCATCTCCATTGGATCACAACCTAGGCAGGCGATACTATCAATCATTAACAGAGCAGGGTGATTGCAATTGTCTAAAGTGTTACGAATACTTAAAATATCAGTTTTTGCGCTAGTAGCTGTATCAACTTGTACTACAAGCAAAGCTTTGATTAACTTTTTTTTATCATCGTTTAGCACATTTCCCAAAGCTTTATTATCCACAACATTTCTATTACCAAAATCTATTACTTCAACGTCAAGACCACGATGCCTTGCTAACTCTGCCCAGCTTAGCCCAAAGCGACCTGTCGCCGCCACGAGAACACGATCACCCTGAGCTAGAGTATTAGCTAGAGAGGCTTCCCACGCTGCGTGTCCATTACCAATATACATAGCCACATAACCATCTGTTCTGGCGACCTTCTTTAAATCTGGAACAAGTCCGTCCACTGTATCTAATAATGACCCGACATAGATGTTAGGAGCCGGTTGATGCATCGCATTTAACACCCTTTCAGGTATAACTGACGGCCCCGGTATTGCGAGTATACTTCTTCCATTAGCCAATGACATGTTATGTTACTTTCTTATGAGAATTCTGTTTTCAAGCTCGGCATTAACTTGGCAGTTTTTTTTCTAATTTCAAGCTTAAATGATATTTATTTCCCCTTATTTATTTTACTAAGTTATTTTATTTGATAAACTATTACATCATATAGCTATAATAATATTATTTAAATTCTGAATATACCCATTGTTAGCAATTTACTAATCAAGCCACTGATCAAGGGAACTAGTCACAAATGAACTCCAAACATAACAGAGAGGTATTAGAAGTCTTTGGTGAGGATAGCACAAAATTTCTACAAGGTATTATAACCAATGATATGGGTCGCCTTGATCAGGGACCAATATATACAGCAATTCTCACTCCACAAGGCAAATATTTTATTGATTTCTTTATTGTACCTCTTCAAGGACGCATACTTATCGATACGCCAGTAGATGGTAGTGAAGATCTCATAAATAAATTATTACAGTATCGTTTAAGAGCCAAAGTGGACATAAAAAAAACAAACTTAAAGGTTTCTTTGGGTCTAGATAACGCACCGGCGCAGTCCTTTAGGGATCCACGACATCCAGCTTTAGGCTGGAGATCTTATGAACCTAAAGAAAATAATCAAGAAGTTGATTGGAAACATCTCAGAGTATCGCATTGTATACCTGAGACTAACATCGAGTTAGTTAGAGGTAAAACATATATATTAGAGGCTGGTTTTGAGAGGTTAAATGGCGTTGATTTCAAGAAAGGCTGTTACGTAGGTCAAGAGATAACAGCCAGAATGCAACATAAAACTAAATTAAAAAAAGGACTAAAGACCGTTAAAATTGAGGGCGTAGCTAAAGTGGGGACAGAAATATTAGCTAACGGCCAAAATGCAGGCATTATTTTCTCTCAGTCAAAAGGAAAAGGAATAGCATTTCTCAGATTGGATAGGGTTTTACCAAAAATGATCGCAGGTGATGCGGTTATTTTTACTGAAATAAATAATGATACTTAACTTTTCTTTCTTATGATATTTGAAAATTGTTCAAAAATCTGTCCATTTCCAGCTATGATATCATCATCCTGCAGAAGCTTATTATTTGTGTCAATTGTTTCCACCAATCCACCACTTTCTCTAACTATCAAAAGTCCTGCAGCAATATCCCAGGGTTTTAACCCCCTTTCCCAGAATCCATCAAAACGCCCTGCAGCGACATAAGCTAAATCTAATGCTGCGGCTCCGAACCTTCGTACTCCAGAACATTGTGGTAATAATCTGGATAGATCATCCGTTGTCTTAATTAGATTGGTATCTTTAGCGAAAGGTAGTCCAGTGGCGTAGATTGTTTCTATCATTTTTTTCCTACCCGAAACACGTAATCGAGTATCATTAAGGTAAGCACCCTTACCTTTTTCAGAAAAAAACATTTCATCTCTACAGGGATCGTATACGATAGCAGATACGATCTCATTTTTGTGCTCCAAGGCTATTGAGATAGCCCAGTGAGGCAAACCATGTAAAAAGTTGGTAGTCCCATCCAGAGGGTCAACTATCCATCTACGAGTAGGGTCTTCTCCTAAAACTTCCTCACTCTCCTCACCTAACCAACCGTAAGTCGTTCTTGCTCCTAAAAGCTCTTCTTTGATAATTTCTTCCGCAGCTAGGTCAGCTTTAGTAACAAAGTCCCCTGCTCCTTTAATGGAGACTTGAAGGTGCTCTACTTCTCGAAAATCTTTTGTCAAACTGCGGCCAGCTTTTCGTGCGGCTTTCATCATTAGATTTAGGTTTGCACTACCTTGCAATTTACGTCTCCTATTATTGATTGAACGGCGTATAACTTGAAGAGAGCTACATTAAAAGAACAATCGTTAAAAATAATATCATGAAGAACATGGTTAGAAACTTACTAACACAGCTATGATAGATCCAAAGTTTAGCATTTTACATTTAAAAATTTATCTGATTATGCTCATATTTCTTAAGCTTAGAGGTTTTAATGGAAAATCAATTTTTTGCACAAAATGAGACTGAAATCATTACATCAGATATTACTCTAAAAATGTCAGGGTTAGATTTTATGATGAAGATTTATAAAGGGGAACTACCTCTCGCAAATATAGCAAAAATTTTAAATTTTAAACTTTCATCGGTTGAAATTGGGTCTGTATGTTTTGAGGGCTCACCTACCAATGATCATTACAATATTTCTGGAGGCATTCATGGCAGCTGGTACGGTGGACTACTTGATAGTGCAATGGCATGCTCTATCTTAACTACGCTTTCGCAAGGCTTCACAACAACGACTTTGGAATACAAAATAAACATAATTCGTCCTTTAAAAGTAGGAATGCTAATCGAAGCCAGAGGAATAACTAAACACAACGGAAGATCAACTGGAATTGCAACAGGGTCAATATTTGGTAAAAATGACGGAAAACTATATGCTACAGGTTCAACGACCTGCTTAATATTAGAGCTATAAACTTAGAATTTATTTAAGCACCATCGCATAATAGACTTTTGAACGTGTAATCTATTTTCCGCTTCATCAAAGACAACAGATCTTTCACCATCAAGAACTTCGGAAGTTACCTCTTCACCTCTGTGTGCGGGCAAACAATGCATAAACAGCGTATCTGGCTTTGAATATTGTATCAATTCCTTATTAACCTGATATTGCTGTAAAATATTATGCATCGATTTTCTTTCTAATTCTGAATGATGCATGGACACCCAACTATCTGTGATAATTAAATCAACATCTTTTATTGCTTCTTTAACATTCCTTTGAATTTCAAAACTTGCCCCACGTTTTAATACTTTTTTAACTAAATTTGGATCTGGATCAAGTTCATCCGGTCCAGAGAAAATTACAGAAAAATTAAATTTTTCGGATGCCTGCATAAGTGAAGCACAAACGTTATTTCCATCTCCTATCCAGAGTACCTTTTTACCCTTTATCGAACCGCGTTTTTCTTCATAGGTTAAGATATCAGCCATAATTTGACAGGGGTGTGATGTATCAGTTAAACCATTAATAACTGGAATACTGGCGTGTTTTGCCATCTCATATAAGGTTTCTTCAGAAAAAGTTCTTAGCATCATAAGATCAACATAACGAGATAATACAAGCGCCGTATCTCCAATAGACTCCCCGTGTCCCAATTGCATATCATCCCCACTAAGTAGTAGGCTTTTACCTCCTAACTGACGGACTCCCATATCAAAAGACACTCTTGTCCTTGTAGAAGGTTTTTGGAAAATTAATGCCACAGAATTTCCAGTTAAAGATGCATTTTTATCTAACTGCCCTTTAGTAAAACCCACTCTTTGAGCCTTCAGATTTAATGCATCATTTATTATTGATCTAAGATCAGTATAATCAATTTGGTCAATATCTAGAAAATGTCTCATAATGTTTTCTTTGCTGCTTCAGCTGTTTTTTCCAAACGCACGAGGGCTTCCTGTAACTCTGACTCTAAAATGTTTAAAGAGGGAAGAAGTCTGACCGTATTATCTGCAGCTGGTACCAATAAAAGATTTTCTTGGTAAGCAAATTCCACAATATCCATATTTGAGACTTTACATTTTAGCCCCAACATTAAACCTTGACCTCTAACATGATCAAATATCTCAGGGTATTGACTTATTAAGCTTTCTAATTTCTGTCTGAAACTTCCAGCTTTTCGATTAACATCAGATAAGAACTTCTTACTTGAAATAATATCCAATACTTTAGATCCTACTGCGCACGCAAGAGGGTTACCCCCATAGGTTGATCCGTGTGTGCCAGGGGTCATACCAAAAGCTGCCTCCTCAGTTGCCAGACAAGCCCCCAACGGAAAACCATTTCCTATACCTTTGGCAATAGCCATAATATCTGGTTTCACATTGGCCCATTCGTGGGCAAACAACTTACCTGTTCTACCAACACCACATTGTATTTCGTCACAAATGAATAATACACCAGTCTCGCTACATAGATCACGAATTGATTTCAGGAAATGATCTGATAGAGGGATTATACCACCTTCCCCCTGTATTGGTTCAACTATAATAGCAGCAATATCCGGACTTTGAAACGCTGAACGATAGGTTGAGAAGTCATCTTTAACGGAAAACTGCAAAAACCCGGGCAATAATGGTCCAAAGCCTTTAGTTAATTTTTCGGAGCCTACCGCAGAGATAGTACCCATTGTTCTGCCATGAAATGCATTTTCTAGAGTTATAATTGTAGATCGGTCTGGTTGTCCTTTTTCAAACCAATATTTTCGAGCCATCTTAATTGCACACTCCATTGCCTCCGCGCCCGAATTAGTAAAAAAAACAGTATCTGCAAAAGTTTCATCTACCAACCTTTGTGCCAAGTACTCTTGGTTTGGTATTTCATATAAATTTGACACATGCCACAATTTGGTTGCCTGTTCATTTAGTACAGCAGTTAGAACTGGGTTTGAGTGCCCCAAAGAAGTCACGGCAATACCCGAGCCCAAATCTAGATATTGATTATTATTTTCATCGAATAACCAACAACCTTCTCCTTTACTAAACCGTAACGGAGCCCGAGAGTAACTTGGCAATATTGGTTTAATCATAAAACTTGATCCTTAACACTACAGAGTTCTATATATTTGATATATTACCCTTTTAGTCAATGGAAGTTGATCAAACGAAAAAAAAACAATATTGGTTCACCTTGAATAGATTTATAGCTATATTGGGTTTTACTTATAATAAGAATTTAGTTAGGAAGCTGTATAAACTCCAATACCTTGGAGGTTTTTAATTAATAAATAGGGTTTTAAAATGGCTTGGACAGATGAACGTGTAGAAGTACTTAAAAAGTTATGGATAGAAGGTAAATCAGCATCGTTCATAGCAAAAAAGCTAGGTGGGGTGACTAGAAACGCTGTGATTGGGAAAGTTCATAGGCTAGGCCTATCTAATAGAACCAGTACCTCTCCAGACAAATCAAAGATTAAGGAAAAGTTACCCAAAAAGGGAAAAATAGGTGTCAAACAGGAAAAAAGTCCGGTTGAGAAAAAAATAGATCTAGCAAAAACCCTTACAAAGCCTATTCCTAGACCAAAGCTGATTATCACAGCAGGGCAGCCTCTTCCTCCACAACCATCAGCAAATGAGATAAGTCCGGAAGCACTTGCAACAGTAAAAGAAGTCGAAAAAACAGCTAGAAAACTAACCGTAATGGAGCTTACGGAAAGGACTTGTAAGTGGCCCGTCGGAGACCCTGCAACTGAAGACTTTTGGTTCTGTGGACTACCTGTCCAAGTAGGAAAGCCATACTGTGAAGCTCACGTAGCTGTAGCATTCCAGCCAATGAGTACTCGAAGGGAAAGGCGTCGTTAAATTTTATCGACTAGTCTTTACACTAGAAAATGGTCTCAAATGATAAATTCCATCGGCCTGACGTAGCTCCGAAAATTTCCATTTTAAAGAATCGACAGAATAATCAACCACGGATCGGCATGGTTTCTCTAGGTTGTCCGAAAGCCTTGGTAGATAGCGAGCGTATACTAACGAGGCTACGTGCGGAGGGATATTCCATCAGCCCTAATTATGCAGGCGCTGAGGCCGTAATAGTAAACACATGTGGTTTTCTAGACTCTGCAAAAGTTGAAAGCCTTGAGGCAATAGGAGAGGCTATAGAGGAAAATGGTAAGGTGATTGTTACTGGATGCTTGGGTATAGAAAAAAATTTAATAAAAAAAACTCATCCCAGCGTTTTGGCTATAACTGGTCCCCAACAATACGAAAAAGTAATAGACGCAGTCCACCAGGCTGTTCCAGCTCAACCTGATCCTTTTTTTGATCTTTTACCAAATCCACAAATTTCTTTAACGCCCAGACACTACAGCTATTTAAAGATATCTGAGGGCTGCAATCATAAATGCAAATTCTGTATTATTCCCTCGATGAGAGGGAAGTTAAATTCCAGACCCTCTAACGCAATTCTTCGAGAAGGAGAGAGGTTAGTAAATTCAGGCGTAAAGGAGCTTTTGATAATTTCACAAGATACGTCAGCTTATGGAATAGATATTAGATATGAAAAAAAACCTTGGAATAACAAAGAAGTTAGAAGTCATATCGTTGACTTAGCAAGAGAGCTTGGCACACTTGATGCCTGGATTCGGCTTCACTATGTTTATCCTTATCCACATGTCAGAGATTTAATTCCACTTATGGCAGATACAAGTAATAACGTTTTACCATATCTTGATATACCCTTCCAACACGCACATCCTGATGTACTGAGACGCATGAGTAGACCTGCAGCTTCCGCAAAAACATTAACAGAAATACAAGCTTGGCGGAAAGAATGCCCAGACCTTACAATTAGATCGACTTTTATTGTTGGTTTTCCTGGGGAAACTGAAGAAGAATTCCAAACTTTGCTGGACTGGCTGGATGAAGCTCAACTGGACAGAGTCGGCTGTTTTGAATACGAAGATGTAAAGGGCGCAAGATCTAATTTATTACCCAATCATGTGCCCAATGACGAAAAACATGATCGTTGGCATCGCTTTATGTCAAAGGCTCAAAAAATATCTCAAAAAAAACTACAAAAAAAAGTGGGAACTATTACTCAGGTTATTATCGATGAAATTGATGATAAAGTAGCAACTTGTCGTACTAAAAGTGATGCCCCTGAAATTGATGGAAACTTTTTTATAAATAAAAATATCCATAAGCTTAACGTCGGTGATATTGTTTTTGCAAATGTAACCGAAGCATCAGATTATGATTTATTCGGTGAGGTGTTAAATGAAATCTAAGGTCCGCGTTCTATATAATGCTGATTGTCCAATTTGTAATTTTGAAATTAAGCACTACCAAAAATATGTAGATAAAGCTAATTTGGCCATAGATTTTGATGACTTAAATGGACCAAATATTGCCGACTGGTCTATTTCTCCAGATAAAGCCGCCAGGAGGCTTTACGTAAATAGGGGCGATCAGACAGTAAGTGGCATAGACGCATTCATCATTCTGTGGAACGAAATGCCTCGCTATCGCTGGCTATTTCACATTATTAGACAACCAGTCATAAAGCAGGTCTCTGCCTTCATTTATGATAAAGTATTGGCTCCTTACATCTACTACTTGCATCTAAAAAGGCAAAAAATTACAAAGAATAAGTAGTAACTTTAAGGTTTATGGGAGAAATAAATGAAAACGAGTTTTCTTTGGGACGAGCGATGCTTCTGGCATGGAGGTGGCGATTTTGCCTTTACTCTGCCATTAGGCGGTTTGGTACAACCGATGGCTTCTGGAGGCTTACCTGAAAACCCTGAAACCAAAAGACGTCTAAAAAATTTACTTGATGTTACCGGCTTACTTGGTGAACTAGATAGCAAATCAAGCTCTCAGGTATCCTACGAAGATTTACTAAGGGTCCACCCCAAAACATTGCTGGATAACTTTAAGGCACTTTCTGACGCAAATGGTGGACAAATAGGTCTTAACATACCGTTTACCAAAGGCGGTTTCGAAATGGCTGCCCTATCCGCTGGTTTAGCAAAAGAAGCGATTTTTTCTGTTTTGAAAAACGAAAATACAAATGCTTACGCATTATCGCGTCCTCCTGGGCATCATTGCCTGCCAGATCTTCCTAACGGGTTCTGTTTGCTCTCAAATATCGGAATTTCTGTTGAAGCAGCCATCGCCGAAAAGCTTACTGATCGAGTAGCAATTGTAGATTGGGACGTTCATCATGGAAATGGAACGGAAGCCATTTTTTATAACAGACCAGACGTACTCACAATATCTATTCATCAAGAAAGATGTTACCCTATTGATAGCGGAGATATTAGGGATATTGGGGTGGAAGGTGGAGAGGGTTACAACATGAATATACCCTTGCCTCCAGGAGGAGGACATAAGTTATATTTAGAAGTTATGGAACGTTTAGTTCTTCCTCGTCTAAGAAAATTTAAACCGGATATAATAGTTATAGCTTGTGGTTTTGACGCATCAGCAATTGATCCTCTAGCCCGAATGCTAGCAACATCCGACACTTTTGGTGAGCTTACACGATTTGCTATGCTTGCAGCTCAGGAGTTATGTAATGATCGCTTAGCTTTTGTACATGAGGGGGGTTACTCTGAAGTGTATGTACCATTTTGTGGCCATAGAGTAATTGCAGAACTATCTGGAAGCTCAATAATAGCAGCAGACCCTTACAAAAAAATATTTGACGCCAGACAACCTAACGAACGGCTGGATAAATTCTACTCAGGCTTGATTAAGGAATTTCATGATTTCTTTTTGTAAGTGGTTAATACTAATTGACTCCAACAATTCTAGACGCATAACTGAAAAGAAAAAATTAGGAATAGATAGATGAAAAAAGTTTTTAATAACGCCGATGATGCATTAGCTGATATTTTGCAAGACGATATCTTCATAGCAGCTGGTGGATTTGGTTTATGTGGTATCCCGGAATTACTTTTAAACGCAATAAAAAGATCTGGTGTCAGCAACTTAACCTTTGCATCAAACAACGCTGGTGTAGACGACTTTGGTATCGGCATTCTACTACAAACAAAGCAGGTAAAAAAAATGATTAGCTCATATGTTGGAGAGAATGCGGAATTTATGAGGCAATACTTATCGGGTGAATTAGAACTAGAATTTAATCCGCAAGGTACTCTAGCTGAAAGAATGCGGGCAGGAGGAAGTGGTATCCCTGCTTTTTATACTAAAACCGGAGTTGGAACAATCATTGCGGAAGGCAAAGAGCACAAGGACTTTAACGGTGAAACATATATAATGGAGCTTGGACTTGTCGCTGACTTATCAATTGTTAAAGCCTGGAAAGCTGATGAAACAGGTAATTTGGTATTCAGAAAAACGGCTAGAAACTTCAATCCCCCGGCTGCAATGTGTGGCAAAGTATGCGTCGCTGAAGTAGAAGAAATTGTTCCAACGGGTTCACTCGATCCAGATCTCATACACCTACCAGGGATTTACGTTCATAGATTAATTAAAGGTGAGCATGAGAAACGCGTGGAACAACGCACTTTAAGAGAGGATTAGAAGTTATGGCTTGGGATAGAAATCAAATGGCTGAAAAAGCAGCTCAGGAATTGCAAGACGGTTGGTATGTAAACTTAGGTATTGGTATCCCAACTCTTGTTTCAAACTATATACCGAAGGGCATAGAAGTAACGTTACAATCAGAGAATGGCATGCTTGGAATGGGTCCATTCCCGACTGAAAAGGAACTTGATTCAGATCTTATAAACGCGGGAAAACAAACAATAACCGAGCTTCCGCAAACATCTTATTTCGACTCCGCTCAAAGCTTTGGGATGATTAGAGGTGGAAAAATTGCTATGGCTATTCTTGGTGCTATGGAAGTTAGCGAAAAAGGCGATTTAGCAAACTGGATGATTCCTGGCAAACTTGTGAAGGGAATGGGAGGCGCTATGGACTTGGTCGCTGGTGTTGGAAGAGTTGTAGTCGTGATGGATCACACCAATAAACATGGTGACAGTAAAGTGTTAAAAACGTGTACCCTACCCCTGACTGGAAAATCTGTTGTCGATCGCATTATCACAAACCTGGGTGTATTGGATGTAATTGATGGTGGGCTTAAAATTATTGAAATCGCTGATGGTGTTACCAAGCAAGATATAATAAAATCTACCGAAGCAAAAATCGTGAACTAAAACCTTTCTCAATGTCATTGAATATATTTTGAAATCACAAGTAGTTAACTGATATTGTTAGAATAGTAACGGTTATATTTTAGGATCTGGATTTTCTGTATGCCCGTCCACAGAAATTACTTGCCCAGATACAAATTTAGCATCCTCACTCGCTAAAAAGACCATCATGTTGGCAATATCATCCTCTTGGATGAAGGACCTCATGGAATTTGAAGAGGCATATGCTTTATAAACCTGATCCCTCGTTATACCTTTTAACTTAGCCTCTCGTGCCATAACAAGTTCCATCCTCGAACCTTCAACAGAACCCGGACAAACCGCATTTGATCTGATCCCAAATGGACCGAGTTCCATAGCTAACGTTTTCATAAATCCTACCACAGCCCACTTAGCTGCTGAATATGGAGAACGGTTAGGGTAGCCGTAGATACCAGCGGTTGAAGACGTAAAGAGTATCGAGCCCGCAGATACCTTTTTCATTAAAGGTACAGCATATTTACTCGTCAGAAATGAACCCTCCAAATTTACTGAAAGACATTTTTGCCAATCTATTAAGCTGACTCCCTCTATTGGACCAGTTGGACCGGCAATGCCAGCATTACAACAAACGGTATCTATACTACCCCACTCGCCGGCAATCATATCAAATAACGCCTTAACCTCCGCTTCAACGCTGACATCGACTAAAGATGTTCGCCAACTTTGTGGAACCTCTCCAAGTGCGGTTTCATCGATATCACAAACCCAGATATTGTACCCTTTATCGAAAAACTTTTCAGCTATTCTTTTACCAATTCCAGAAGCTCCAGCCGTTATTAATACATTTTTCATTTTTTGCTACCAATGGATGCACCCACCCCATCAGGTCGAGGTAATTTTGAATGAGACTTAGCTATTGAGCTCAATGTATTCTGAATCTTTTTACTTGGCATGGAAGAACTTCTAGTCTCCAAGCTAACATGAATTAACATATGCTCTCCACTTGCTAGGTAGCGTTCTCCCTGCTTCATTATATGGAATAAATGTAGTTTTTTTCCTTTACCAATCAAACAATATGTAAAAATTTTTATTAACGCCCCTGCCCGTACTTCGTCTATATGCCTAATGTGTGTTTCTGCTGTAAAGTAACTGCTTCCTGAAGAAATATATTCTTCATCACAACCTATGATTTCCATAAATTTATCAGTAGCATCTCCAAATGCTTGTAAATAACGAGCTTCATTCATATGGTTATTGTAATCCACCCAATCTAACGGAACTACCCGTGCAACAGTCTCTATTGGTTTCTCAAAATTATAGTCTTTTTTCTTTAAGACTTTATCGAGTTTTTTAAGGTGTGCGCCAACTCCCCAATTTTGTAACTTGAGTGACCGCATTACTCCTACCAAGTTATTATCACGAATTACTTCTAACTCTCTAATATTATAGCCTCCTGACTGCGTATCAGATTGACTTGAAATTTTTTCAATTAACGACGGTGTCAATTCTGGAACATCCATTAGTTTTGTCCAAGGCCAAGCTAATGCTGGTCCAAATTGCTCTATAAAATGTTTCATACCTGCTTCACCACCTGCTAATCGATAAGTCTCAAATAAGCCCATCTGAGCCCATCTCAAACCAAAACCGAATCTTATCGCGTCGTCGATATCTTTTGTCGAGGCTATGTCGTCCTTAATTAACCAAAGCGCCTCTCGCCAGACGGCTTCTAAAAAACGATCCGCAATATGCGCTTCTATCTCTTTATTAATAATTAACGGAAACATACCAATTTCAATCAAAATTTCTTTTGCTTTATCCTTGATTTTGTTGGTAACACCCGCGGTGGGAACTAATTCGACCAAGGGTAAAAGGTAGACTGGGTTAAAGGGATGGGCTACCATTATATGATTTGGTAAACTTAAACCATTATTCAATTCAGAAGGTTTAAAACCAGACGTAGAGGAGCATATTAGGGCATTCTTATCAGAAAATTTTAAAATCTCTTTGTACACATCGTGCTTGAGTTCTAATCGTTCTGGAATACTCTCTTGTATCCAAGTAGCCCCCTTAACAGCCAGTTCGAGAGAGTCGTAAAAAGTCAAATCACCTTCGGGTGGTAACTCCTCCTCATACAACCCCGGTAAAGAACGTCTGGCATTTGCCAGGATTTCGTTGACTTTTCTCTCTACATCTGGGTCTTTATCAAAAATATTCACATCCCAACCCATTAGTAAAAACCTAGAAGCCCACCCAGCACCAATTACTCCACCACCAACAATCGAAGCTATTTTTTTCATAAAATCTCCGTTTTTAAAATAAGTTTTAAAATTCTAACGGGGCGCTCTTTTAGACAGTTTTAATTTTTCTCTAACCTTTTCTGGTCCAATTACACTAGCCCCTATTCTTTCTATAATGTTAACAGCTTTATCCACCAAACTTTCGTTAGTGGCGAAAACACCTTTTTCTAATAATAGATTGTCTTCTAAACCAACCCGAACGTTCCCCCCAGCCAATACACTTGCTGCAACATAAGGCATCTGGTTCCTTCCCAAAGAAAAAGCAGAAAATGTCCAATCCTTTGGTACATTATTAACCATAGCCATGAATGTATTCAGATCATCTGGTGCTCCCCAAGGGACCCCCATACATAGCTGAACTAACCCTGGAGATTTTAAAACACCATCCTCCATTAGCTGTTTCGCGTACCACAAGTGGCCTGTATCAAATGCTTCAATCTCAGGACACACTCCAAAACCTGTCATCATTTTCCCCATTTCCGTTAGCATCCCAGGCGTATTTGTCATAACATAATTAGCTTCAGCGAAATTCATCGTCCCGCAGTCCAAAGTACAGATTTCAGGTAAGCATTCTTCTATATGTGCCACCCTCTCCTCGGCTCCAGCCATGTCTGTACTATTCGAAAGAGCTAACGGGTCATCGAGCGAACCAAAAACCATATCCCCACCCATGCCAGCAGTGAGGTTCAAAACAACATCAGTTTCAGAGTCTCTTATACGGTCTGTAACTTCTCTATAATATTTTAAGTTCCTTGAAGGTACTCCTGTATCTGGATCTCTAACGTGACAGTGAACTATAGCCGCTCCTGCCCTTCCAGCAGCTATGGCGCTGTCAGCAATTTCCTTAGGTGACCTTGGAACATTTGGACTACGGTCCTGTGTACTACCTGAACCAGTCACCGCGCACGTAATAAAAACTTCTCGGTTCATTTGTAACGGCATAGGTTAAATCCTCTATAATAAATACGTTTGCTTTCCTCTAGTAAGGCATTGGGTTAGCTTTATGAGCATCGGTAATTTCTTGTAATATTTCTGCTCTCAAGTTAACATCAACGCTCTCGACAATACACTTTAGTTGCTCTACATTCGTCGCGCCGATTATTGGAATAGCTTTAAAAGGTCGATATTTGTACCACGCTAAAGACATATGAATAGGATCTAAGTGATATTTTTTTGCTATGTCAAGATATGCTTGTGTGGAAGGTAGAACTCTAGATGATGCTCGACCTCCCATCTGATTATTTTTGAACATTCTAGAACCTTCTGGTATACACCCATTTTGATATTTTCCAGTCAGGTAGCCCGCGGCTAAAGGAGAAAAGCCCAGTAAGGTAATATCTTCATTAACGCACAGTTCTGCTAAATCCGTATCAAATAACCTACACAATAGCGAGTATTCGTTTTGTATAGTCAAAACTCTCGGTAAATCTAACTCTTCCGCGATTTTCAACCACATTGATGTTCCCCAAGCCGACTCATTAGATAAGCCAAAATATCGTATATTACCAACATCAACCTGCCTTTTTAATTCACCCAATGTATCTTCTATATGAGAAACAGTATCTGCTTTTTTTTGATTAGATGGATCAAATGACCAATTTTTCCGAAACATATAGCTTCCTCTATTTGGCCAATGTAATTGATATAAATCGATATAATCAGTGTTTAAGCGGCGCAGTGAAGCCTCTATCGTTCGTTTAATACTTCCCGAAGTAATAGGCTCCCCATTTCTAATTTCTTTGTTACCCTCACCGGCTATCTTAGTTGCAATAACTAACTGATTTCTTTTATGGTTTTTTCTTAACCAATCACCAATAATCTCCTCTGAAACACCAACGGTATCTTTAGAAATTGGATTAACAGGGTACATTTCAGCTGTATCTAAAAAATTTATACCGCTACTTAAAGCCAAATCTATCTGACGGTGTGAATCAACTTTATTAAAATTATTAAATAACATTGTTCCCAGGCAAAGCTCTGAAACTTTTAATTCACTAGCCCCTAAAAAAACTTTCTTCATTTTATTCCAGTCCTAATTAAATTTTGTGTAGTAAGCGTTTAGATTACTAAAAAGTAAACGGCTAGTAGAAAATATATATTGAGAACAAAAGAAGAACATGATAATTTAATTTAATGCAACAATATTTTCCTAATGATGATTTATATTTAGATAGAGAACTCCTAAAAATAGATAAAGAGATCGAACTTTCTTTTGAAAGAACACACGAAGTTTTTGGTAATTCTCGACGTAATTTTGCCTTATGGGTAGGTACAAAAATTAGTGGTCCAATTATTTGGATTCGACCAAATTGGCTAAGTGATCAACTCTTCCCAGACGGGGTTATGAATTGGATTAATCCAGGGCGAGTAGTAACGATTAGTACTGGTCACTCCAATGAAAGTTTATGGGCAGCTGAAGAAGCGTTAAGATCTGGTATTACAAAATTAGTAGTTCTTGAAGTTACTACTCATCCAACATTAAAGTCCATACAGCGTTTAAATTTAGCCGCAGGAACCGGTAAAAAAGAAAAAAAAAATCTAGCAATTTGTCTACTGTTGACTCCAGAAAATGGTGGAGTTCAGGGTGTTGAAAGTCGTTGGTCTATGGCTATGTGGTATAGCTCTGGAAATTCAAAGTGGAAACTAACAAGTTGTAAGTCACGATACATTCCACCCTCAAGTTGGAAATTAGAAAGCTTTACAAAAAAACAATTACTAATAACGAAACTTAAAACATAGATTAAAACCTATTGTAAAATTAATTTAATTAGATCACTAATTCGTTGACAAGTAGATTCTCAGATCGGTGATATAAATGCGTATAATTATTTCACTAATTGCGTTATTCTTATCAGTAATACTATTGCAACTCAGCTCCTCCGGAATCGGGCCTCTGGACGCCTTATCTGGACTTCGATTAAATTTTTCGAGATTTGAAATTGGCCTTCTTGGCTCGTCACATTTCCTAGGCTTTTTTATTGGCTGCTGGTGGGCACCACGTTTAATGGGATCTGTAGGTCATAGCCGGGCATTCGCTGCCTTTACATCTTTGGGGGCCATAGGCATTCTAACTCATATGATCATAATTGATCCTTATGCCTGGGCTATAATGAGGATCGCATCTGGCCTATGTGTGGCGGGTTGCTACACTATCATCGAGGCGTGGTTAAATGATAAAACCGATAATAAAACCAGAGGTAGAGTGATGGGAACTTATCGTGTCGCCGATATGGGAGCCTCTATGTTCGCTCAATTGTTTATTGGATTATTGGAGCCTGCTCACTATGTCTCATACAATCTTTTAGCAATCATGTGTTGCGCAGCAATACTTCCATTAGCATTAACTAAGACGAGTCAACCTATAACTCCAAAAGCTCCACGATTACGGCCTAAACTCGCTTTTCAAAGATCTCCACTTGCAGCAGTCGGAGTAATAGTCGCTGGGTTGACTGCAGCCTCATTTCGTATGGTTGGCCCAATTTACGGAGAAGAGATAGGGTTAGAACCAAACCAAATTGGTTATTTTCTAGCCATTTCAGTTTTTGGAGGAGCAATTGCTCAATATCCTGTGGGCTGGATAGCTGATAAATTTGATCGTCGATGGGTATTAATAAATTTATCACTATCCGCTATTGTAGCGTGTTCTTTTACAATATTGGTTTCTGATAATGGAGCTGCTTATATTTTGTTTGGATCTTTTTTGTTTGGTTTCTTTACTTGGCCTATTTTTTCGATATCTGCAGCGCATGCCAACGACTTTTCCAATTCTGAAGAACGGGTAGAACTTTCAGCTGCTTTAATATTTTTTTACGCTGTTGGTGCTATAGCATCTCCATTAATTACAGCACATCTAATTGATAGTTTCGGTCCTGAGGCCCTATTTACCTTTATCTTGATAGGCCATCTCGGTTTAATTATTTTTGGATTCTTACGTTTCAGAGTCCGACCAACCAAAACAATTAGAACACCCTATGTTTCTATACCAAGAACAAGTTTTGCCATTGGCAGACTATTACGCCGGTCACGAAAGTAAACTTTCTATTACAATCAGTTATTTTTTTTTATATAACACTATAAAGTTATTTTTATTTTTTGGTAAAAAATTCATTTAGTCTAATTAAGGTTTTTTTATTTAATGGCACGTTATCTAATCACTTCTGCGATTCCATATATCAATGGAATAAAACACCTGGGTAATTTGGTGGGAAGCCAGTTACCAGCTGACCTGTATGCGCGTTATTTAAGACAACGCGGTAACGAAGTTATGTTCATTTGCGCTACTGATGAGCACGGAACACCCGCCGAAATTGCTGCCAATGACGCAGGAAAACCAGTTGAAGAGTATTGTGCGGAGATGCACGACATCCAAGCTAAAATAGGAAAAGGTTTCCAGTTATCTTTCGATTACTTTGGAAGATCTTCGAGTATGCAAAATCACAAGCTTACTCAATATTTTGCCGAAAAACTATACGAAGCCGGTCTAATCGAAGAAGTAACAGAAAAACAAGTTTTTTCTATCAAAGATAACCGTTTTTTACCAGACAGGTATATTGAGGGGACGTGCCCTGACTGCGGATATGAGAATGCTAGAGGAGATCAATGTGAAAATTGTACAAAACAATTAAATCCAACAGACCTGACAAACCCAAGGTCAGCAATATCAGGTTCTCAAGAATTAGAAATTAGAGAAACTAAGCATCTATACTTACGACAGAGCGCTCTAAAAAATGACCTAGATACCTGGATAAAAAGTAAAAAGGATTGGCCTATACTTACAACTTCGATTGCGAAAAAGTGGCTTCATGATGGTGATGGACTGCGCGACCGCGGTATCACGAGGGACTTAAAATGGGGCGTACCCGTTAAAAAAAATGGTCAAATTTGGCCAGGAATGGAAGGAAAAGTTTTTTACGTATGGTTTGATGCGCCAATAGAATATATCGCCGCAACTAATGAATGGGCTGATAAAAATGGTTTCTCACGAGAGGCTTGGGAGCGGTGGTGGAGAACCGACAAAGGTGCAGAGGAAGTCACCTATGTACAATTTATGGGTAAGGATAATGTCCCGTTCCACACACTAAGCTTTCCAGCGACGGTAATGGGTTCAGATGAGCCGTGGAAGCTAGTGGATTATATAAAATCATTTAATTACTTAAATTATGATGGCGGTCAATTTTCGACGTCTCAAAAACGTGGTGTTTTTATGGATCAAGCTTTAGACCTTTTACCTTCTGATTACTGGCGATGGTGGTTACTAAGCCATGCCCCCGAAAGCTCAGATAGTGAGTTTACGTGGGGAAATTTTCAGTTAGGTGTAAACAAAGATCTTGCGGATGTACTAGGAAATTTCGTTAGTAGGGTAACAAAGTTCTGTTATTCGAAATTTGACTCCAAAGTTCCTAAAGGTGGTAAGTTTGGAGCTCAAGAAACAAAATTAATCTCTAACCTAGAGAAGAAGGTCAAAACCTACGAATCATATATGAACCAGATTGAAATTAGAAAATCAGCCTCTGAACTTCGCGCTATCTGGGCTTTAGGAAACGAGTACTTACAAGTTGTACAACCGTGGGCTACAATTAAGGACAGACCCCTTGAGGCAGCTATGCAAATTAGGTTGGCATTAAACTTAATACATCTTTATGCAATTTTATCCTCGCCTTTTATACCCGACGCTTCAAAGACGATTATGGATAACCTTAGGAAAAGTGATTCCTCATGGCCTAAAGATTTAAAATTATTCCTAGGCATACTTAAACCCGGTGATTACTTTGAAGTGCCTGAAAACTTATTCGAAAAAATAAGTGACGAAATGTGTGATACTTGGAAGTCCGAGTTCTCAGGAGAAGAGTAATGAAGCTATCCTTGTTTTTTAAATTAATTATTTAATTGATGAAATAATCGAAATAAAAAATAAAAAATCGTTGTTCCTGCTCAAATAGGGCCTTGGCCCTCAATAATAAATCGGTTATTCAGAGGATGGTCTGAAAGTTATTTTTAGGCACACACCGCTAATTTCTTTTGCTACTAGAAACAACCTAGTAAGCCCGCGTGGTGGAATGGTAGACACATGGGACTTAAAATCCCTGGGCCGAAAGGCCGTGCCGGTTCAAGTCCGGCCGCGGGTACCAAAGAAAATGGTTTTGGAAAGAAAAGTTTTTATTAGATAAGTTGACTTAAAAGACTGTTTAAGCAGCTTCTGCCTGAGACCTTCTTTCACTCTCCTCTCGAGAAAGCGCTACAGAAGTCCTAACACCATTTTCAACAAAAGACATTAAACCTGAAACAACTCGTTCGTTTGGATCAACGCCTGAGCAACTGAGAACCTCTCGGCCATCACGAGATCTTGCCCATCGAGCTATTTGTTCTGGTCCATTTCCGTACTTCTTGTCGTCCGCTATAGCATCGTCTAAAGCAGCCAAAACTACCGCAGCAAAGAGCTTCCTTGCGCGTTGTCCCTGCTCAAAATTAAAAGCATTACTATCTACAAAATCGGGTGCCATTACGTATCCTCATAAAAAATATAAAATGGTTTTTTAACTATTCGATTACTTATATACTACAAAAACTCATTTGTCATTGCGTTTTATGCATATCTACTATGCTAATTTTGCATATCTTTTATTTGAGCTATAAATATATATAACTAATAATGATCTGTAATTAATTATGTCTACAGGAAATTCTTATCGATTAGAGCACATAATGGAGTTATTAAAATATGCCCAGAATAAATGGTAACGAAATAAGAATAGGTAATATTATCGAACATAATGGTAGTCTTTGGATAGCCACAAAAGTAGATCACGTTAAGCCTGGAAAGGGCGGTGCTTTCGCGCAAGTGGAGATGCGAAATATCCGTAATGGCTCTAAATTAAATGATCGTTTTAGGTCTGCAGATAAAGTAGAAAAAGTTCGGTTAGAACAAAAAAACCAACAGTTTTTATATGAATCTAATGGAATGCTTACGTTTATGGATACAGATAATTATGAACAATTTGATCTTCGTGCTGAAATCTTAGGAGATCTTAGACCATTTCTACAAGATGGGATGATAGCAGTAGTCGAGTATTATGAAAGTGAGGCCTTAAACGTAACTTTGCCACAGAAAGTAGCTTGTAAAGTAATAGAAACCGAGCCTGTTGTGAAAGGGCAAACTGCGGCAAATAGCTTCAAACCAGCTCTACTGGATAACGGTGTAAAAGTGATGGTCCCTCCATTTATCAGTCAGAATGAGAATATTTTGATTAATACGGAAACTAAAGAATATTCAGAACGCGCTTCGTGACTGAGGTTATAATTCATAATCTCATTCTATCGTTTTGAAAGAATTCAAGAGAAAATTCTTAATTAGTAAAAAAGAGTCTAGAGAAATTATTATATGCCAAAAGTAATCATGGTCCAAGGTTCGGGTTCAAATGTTGGAAAGTCTATTGTTGTCGCTGGGCTGTGCCGTTTATTTTCTAGGACCGGTCTCAAAGTTCGACCGTTTAAACCTCAAAACATGTCA
The DNA here is from genome assembly GCA_049602715.1 of Paracoccaceae bacterium. Classification (GTDB taxonomy): domain Bacteria; phylum Pseudomonadota; class Alphaproteobacteria; order Rhodobacterales; family Rhodobacteraceae. The sequence goes on from JBMYRX010000029.1 coordinate 24,515, forward strand.
AATAATGCCGCTGTTACAATAGACAATGGTGAAATAGGTCGCGCGCAAGCCCTACAAGCATTGGCCTGCAACTGCGACGCAACTACAGATATGAATCCAATACTGTTAAAACCAGAGTCAGAGTTTGGCTCACAAGTCATAGTTCAAGGAAAACGCTTTGCTACTTTGCAAGCTAAAGACTATGTAAAACAGAAGCCATTATTACTTGCCAAAGCCCTTGAAAGTTTTGAAAGATTAAAAAAAACGGCGGACCTCGTGATAATAGAGGGTGCGGGAAGTCCAGCAGAAACAAATTTACGTAGCGGAGATATCGCAAATATGGGGTTTGCTGAGGCCGCTAACATACCAGTGGTAGTAGTGGGTGATATTGATCGTGGTGGGGTGATCGCACAGCTCGTGGGCACCCATACGGTTATCTCATCTCAGGACAAAAAAAGAATCGTTGGTTTTTTAATTAATAAGTTTCGAGGTGATCCAGATCTGTTTACCGATGGATTAGCTGAAATTGTTCGACGCACTGGGTGGGAGTCTTTAGGGATATTACCTTGGTTTCAATCAGCATGGAAGTTACCAGCTGAGGATATTGTAGGTATAAGAGGCTCAAGCGGTGGACTAATAAAAATTGTTGTTCCAAAACTAAACAGAATTTCTAACTTTGATGACTTGGACCCACTAAGATTAGAAAAGAATGTATCAATAGAAATTATAGAAGCTGGTAAACCTCTTCCTGGTGACGCACAACTCATACTTATCCCAGGTTCAAAATCAACAATATCAGATCTTGAATTTATACGAACACAAGGTTGGGATATCGATATTCTAGCTCATATCAGACGGGGTGGTCATGTCTTAGGTATTTGTGGAGGCTATCAAATACTTGGAAAGTCGATCAGCGACCCTGATGGGATAGAGAGTAATGCAAAACAAGTTTCTGGATTAGGATTACTAAATGTTATTACAGTTATGAAACCTGAAAAAAACCTAAAAACTGTTTCAGGGACATATTTGAAAAGTGGTGAACCAATCACTGGCTATGAAATGCACATAGGTATAACAAGTGGGCCAGATTGTGAAAATCCATTACTAGAAATTAATGGTAAACCTTCCGGGGCAATAGCACAAAACGGACAAGCATACGGTTGTTATTTACATGGTATGTTTGCTTCGGATACTTTTCGGAAATCTTTCCTAGATGGATTGGGTGCAAGTTCTACTTTAGAGTCTTATGAAGACTCTGTATTTGAAACGCTGGATGAGTTAGCTCAACACATAGAGAATAATATGAATACTAAAATGTTTTTAAAGTTAGCTAAATCTGTTTAAGAGTTCAAAAATACCAGATTGGGGGAAACAAAAGTCTTCAGAAACTAGTTTCCGTATCTTTTGAGAATTTTTCTAAGTTTTCTGCTTTCTTCGGAGAAATAACTGGGAGCACTTTGTGCAGAAATAGAATAATTTGAAATTCCTTGATATAATGATGCTATACCAAGATCTTTGGACGTTAATTTTCCCATAGACGCTAACAACTTATATACGGCTAATTGGGATTGGGTGTCAAAAATAACGCGATTAGTTTGCGCATCAAACAATGCCTGCTCAGCGTCGAGAACATCTAATGTTGTTCTTGCCCCAACTTTTGCCTCCTCACG
>JBMYRX010000030.1:0-24896 GCA_049602715.1 Paracoccaceae bacterium
CAAGAATTGAAAAAATAGCTCAAGGTGAAGTTATAACTCGAGATTTAGTTAATACACCGGCCAATGATATGGGGCCTAAAGAATTAGAAGAGTGTATCAATAACCTAGCAAAAATACATGGAGCTTCTACAAAGTGTATCTCTGGAGATCAACTTTTAGATAGAAATTTTCCTATGATACATGCTGTGGGACGAGCTTCTATAAAACCCCCAAGGTTAATTGAGATGAAGTGGGGTGATAAGGGCCCAACGCTTACGTTAGTTGGTAAAGGCGTGTGTTTTGATACAGGAGGTTTGAATATTAAATCCGGACTTGGAATGGCTCTTATGAAAAAAGATATGGGCGGTGCGGCAAATGTAATTGGGTTGTCTCATATGATAATGGCCCAAAATTTACCAATTAGATTAAGATTACTTGTGCCAGCCGTTGAGAATTCAATATCCTCTAATTCGTTCAGACCAAAAGATATATTAACCTCGAGAAAAGGGTTAACCGTAGAAATTAATAATACTGATGCAGAAGGAAGGTTAGTTTTAGCCGACACTTTAGCTTATGCAGATGAGGAGGCGCCAGATTTATTAATTTGTATGGCGACATTGACAGGTGCAGCACGGGTGGCGGTAGGTGCCGATTTAGCACCTTTTTATACAGATGATGATTATTTTTCTGATACATTACGGGAGTCTTCATATAGAGTTAGAGACCCTGTTTGGCGGATGCCTTTTCACACACCTTATGAACCTTTAATAGAGCCAGGTATCGCTGATTTAGATAATGCTCCAGGAGGAGGATTTGCTGGCTCAATAACAGCGGCACTTTTCCTAAGAAGATTTGTTGAAAAAGCGAAGATCTTTGCCCATTTTGACATTTACACATGGCAACCTTCACCCTCTCCAGGAAAACCAAAGGGTGGAGTAGGTATGGGAGCGAGAGCTATTCTTGATGCCCTTCCTAATATTTTAAAAATATGATGGACCCTCGTATTACCCCGGCGAATGAACGGGTAGCAGCAATTTATTTGAAAGGAAAAGTAAAAAGCAAGTCCTTTTCAAGGGGGGTTATAAAGGAATGTAGCTTAGGCATCGCAGACTTACTAAATTCTCCACAAGGAAATCGAGTGTCACAATTATTTTTAGGTGACAGGGTAAGGGTTTTCGAGGTTGTAAAAGGCTTCGCGTATGTTCAGGTTGAGAAAGATAATTATTGTGGTTATGTCAAAGATAATTTACTGAGATCCCCGTCCAATATAAGCCATTGGGTTAGTGTTTCTGGTAGTACTTTATATTTTGAAGATAACCTTAAAAAAAGGGAAATAAGTGAGCTCTATCTAGGTGGGATGGTAGAAGTTAAAAATGACGACGGTGTTTGGGCTGAACTAATCAGTGGTGGATTTATACCTAGCTGCCATCTCAAAAAACTTAACAACAAATTGTCAGATCATGTTGGTGTTTCTAGATTTTTCCTAAACACACCTTATCTTTGGGGAGGTTGCTCGAGAAAAGGCGTTGATTGCTCTGGCTTAGTTCAAACGGCTCTTCATAGCTGCGGTATTAGCTGTCCTAGGGATACAGATATGCAGGAATTTTTGGTTGGCAAACGTATTAATGTTCAAGATGCTCAACAAGGAGACTTAGTGTTTTGGAAAGGCCATGTAGGAATTTTAAGTAAAAAAAACACACTTCTTCACGCTAGTGCCTTTCATATGTCTGTTGTTGAGGAAGATTTTCGATCAGCAAAAAATAGAATAGAAGAGAGTAAAGGTGGAAAAATTACAACTGTAAGGCGTATCTAGCTAACACTTCTTATCAATTTTTTTTCTAGAACCTGCAAAACGTTCTTTAAATTAGAACCTCTTTTTAGTATCCTTCCGTCCATTCCGACTACACTGTAAAGCTGGTTTTTAGTGCCAAGCTTTGGGTTTTTTTCGATTGTAAAAATTGGAAATTCTGCGGTTCGACGGAATATCGAAAAAACCGCTCTATGGCGTAACATAGAAATTCCATAATCTCGCCACTCACCTATCGCTACCATCTTCCCGTATATAGATAAAATTATACCAAGCTCTTTTTTGTCAAAAGATATCTTTTCGTAAGGTTTTCGAAGTAAAAAAACCGGATTATTATTATCTACCATAAGTAGTATAATTACTTCTGATTATTATAAAATCAAGTTTAGTGTGGGTATTTCAAAAAAATTTCTTAAACAACGTTAGATTTAAGATCATTAAAAGGATGGCTTTATATTTTTTCAATAAATACGGTTCGCCCACTAAAATATGAACTTTTGAATTACAACGCCAAATTAATTAATGCTTTTAAGCTCGTACAAGTTTTTCATATGTATCAGATATGTCTTTGGTTAGGTTTCCCACTTCAAAGTTATAATCGCCAATTTCACCTACTGGAGTTATTTCAGCAGCTGTACCGGTCAGCCAACATTGTTCAAAACTTTCTAGTTCGCCAGGCATTATATGCCTCTCATGAACTTGTACATTTTTCTCCTTCAGCATTTCTATAACGGTTTGACGAGTTAAACCATTCAAAAAACAGTCAGGTTTAGGGGTGTGAACTTCTCCGTCTTTTACAAAAAATATATTAGCTCCAGTAGCCTCTGCTATATACCCTCTGTAATCAAACATCATGGCGTCTGAGCACCCTTTTGCTTCAGCTGCATGCTTTGACATTGTACAAATCATATACAGACCTGCAGCTTTAGCATCACATGGTATTGTCTCTGGTGAAGGACGCTTCCACTTTGATATATCTAGTTTAGCACCTTTCATTTTAGCCTCACCATAGTATGCGCCCCACTCCCAAGCAGCTATAGCCAAACGAACAGGATTTTTGGCGGAGGCAACCCCCATATCTTCTCCGGCACCCCTCCATGCTATTGCTCTTACGTATGCGTCATCAAGGTTATTTGCAGCTAATACATCATTTTTTGCAACTTCAATTTCATCAATTGAATATGGTATTTCAAAGTCTATTGACTTCGCAGAGTTTTTTAATCTTTCGGAATGTTCCTGTGACTTAAATATTTTCCCATTATAACACCTTTCTCCTTCAAAAACTGACGATGCGTAATGCATAGCATGGGTTAATATGTGAATATTAGCGGCTTTCCAATCAATAAGTTGGCCATCCATCCAGATTAACCCTTCGCGATCGTCATATGCACCAGTCATTATAATACGCCCCTTACTTAACAGCCTATCTTTTCATTTATTACCCACTTAGATAATTAAAAGACATAATATTACTCAAAACAACTATATTTTATCATTCGTTTCTTGAAATGTCAATAACACTGACATAAAGTTAGGTTCATATTATGGAGAATTTAGTAATATGGAAAAGCCTGATGATAAAATTAATAGTCATTTACTTAATAATGATATTTCGAGAGAAGACGAATTAAGACTTGGCATCGAGGCAATGTTTTTTGCTTATAGAGGATTCACTTCTGATCCTGATAAAATACTTTCAAGATATTCTTATGGTCGAGCGCATCATAGAGCCGTTCATTTTATAAATAGATGCCCAGGAACCACTGTAAATAATCTTTTAGATATTCTTGGAGTTACCAAACAATCATTAAATAGAGTTCTAAGAAAACTAATTAAAGATGGCTTAGTAAAAAGTAAGATTGGAGAATTAGATAAACGAGAAAGACACTTACTTCTAACTCCAGATGGGATTAAACTTGAAAGACAGCTTTCAAAAGCTCAAAGGCAAAGGATGAGTGAAGCCTACAAGGCAGCGGGATCGGAAGCAGTTTCAGGGTTTATAAATGTCTTAGAAAAACTAATGGATAAAAACATTAAATTACGCTTTAAAAATCTTTCAGGAGAATAGGGGAAATAACTGATGGCTAAAATTAGTCCAGATAGTTTTCACATATTAGTAGTCGATGATGATCAACGAATTAGAAGTTTATTAAAAAAGTTCTTAGTTCAAAATGGTTACTGGACTAGTATTGCGAATAATGCTGAGCATGCAAGAGGCTTAGTAATGGCGTTCAAATTTGATCTAATAGTTCTGGATGTCATGATGCCTGGTGATAGTGGGATAGAATTCACATCAGAAATACGGAAAGAGGATAGTACTCCAATTTTACTTTTAACTGCGAAAGGAGGTAGCTCAGATAGAATTATGGGTTTACAGGCCGGGGCGGATGATTATTTGGCTAAGCCATTTGAACCCGAAGAACTATTGTTACGTATAAATTCGATACTAAGAAGAGTTACTCGTCAAAAGGAAATAACCGAGATACCAGCAATGCTATGCTTAGGAGAGATAAAATATGATACAGCAAGGGGTGAGCTTTGGAAGGGTGATATCTTAATTAAATTGACTACAACAGAAATCGCGCTTATGCGGATTTTCTCAAAAAATATCAGAGAACCAGTTACGAGATCAAAGTTAGTAGAAGATCTCGGTAGGGGTAAAGGCCAAGCACAGGAACGGGCCGTTGATGTACAAGTGACTCGATTGCGAAGAAAAATTGAAATTGATTCGAAACAACCTCGATATATTCAGACCGTTAGAGGTTCTGGTTACATGCTATCACCAGATTAACTAGAAAGGTATTATACAATGGCAACAGTTTTAATTTCTCACCCCGATTGCTTGAAGCATATAACGCCTGAAAACCATCCTGAACGAGTTGAAAGACTCGTAAGTATAATGAAGTCTTTGAGAGGGTTCCAAGATCCAGATTTAGTAAGATTAGATGCGCCTGAAGGAAGTGAATCTGATGTATTGCGTGTACACCCAATCGAGTACTTGGATAATTTAAAGCAACAGTCTCCTGTTGATGGCTTTATAGCTTTGGACTCAGATACTTTTATGTCAGCGGGCTCGCTTTCTGCAGCTATGAGGGGCGTTGGGGGGATTACGAAAGCAGTTGATTTAATAATGAACAATCAGGCAAGAAATGTTTTTGTTGTGACAAGACCCCCTGGACATCACGCCGAAAAAGAGACCTCGATGGGTTTTTGTCTTTTTGGTAATATATCTATTGCGACCAAATACGCATTAGATCATTATAAACTATCAAAAATCGCTATTGTTGATTTTGATGTACATCATGGAAATGGAACTCAAGATATTTTATGGAACGAAAAACGGTCATTATTTATTTCGTCGCATCAAATGCCATTATATCCTGGAACGGGTAAAGAAAATGAGACTGGGATAGAAAATAACATCTTGAACATTCCCTTACCTCCAAATACCACAGGTAAAGATTTTAAATATTTATATGAGAATAAAGTTTTTCCAGCTTTAGAGGAGTTTTCTCCTGATTTATTGTTAGTATCTGCAGGTTTTGATGCGCACGCTTCTGATCCACTAGCAAACATAAATCTTCATGAAGAGGATTTTGCATGGGTTACTAGTCGTTTATGTGATTTGGCTGATAAGCACTGTAATGGACGTTTAGTCTCGACATTAGAGGGTGGGTATGATCTTGATGCGCTTGCAAAATGTGTAAAAATCCACTTAAAAATCTTGTTAGATAGGGGGCGTGATGTCTAAAGAAAATATATCTGAAATGTCATTTGAAAAAGCTATGGCTGAGCTTGAAGAAGTGATTGATAAGTTAGAACATGGAGAGGTACCTTTAGAAGACTCTATTAAGCTTTATGAGCGTGGAACGCAGCTGAAAAAAATATGCGAGGCTAAATTGAAAGAAGCTGAACAGAAAGTTAAAAATATAACTTTAGATAAAGATGGTAATTCTCTTGAGTATAGGTCAGAAAGTGAGAGTAGCGACTAGTGTTTGACATTGTTCTTGCAAGTACTCAGAAAAAAATTCAAACTATTTTTGAGAAAATAAGTATCAAATTTGATCATCGACTATCTGAACCTATTTTATACGCCGTTTCAGGTGGAAAATGCATAAGAGCTTTTTTAGTGAGTGAGAGCGCAAGAATTTATGGAGTTTCAGAGTATCAAGCCTTGCGTGTGGGTGCAGCGGTAGAAGCAATTCACGCATACTCATTAATACATGATGACTTACCATGTATGGACAATGACAATTTTCGTCGAGGAAAACCCACTGTTCATATAAAGTGGGATGAGTCTGTCGCAGTTTTAATTGGAGACGCTCTTCAGTCATTATCATTTGAAATTTTGTCTGAGGATAAAACCTCAAGTGATCCGTCAGTACGATTAGCGCTCATTTCTTCATTGTCAAAGGCCATTGGGGCAAAGGGGATGGTCTATGGACAATTTTTGGATATGGAGGCAGAACGTCAAGAAACGCTTTTGGATATAGATGCAGTTAAAGAGCTGCAAAATAGAAAAACAGGAGCTCTAATAGAGTGGGCTGCACTTACTGGACCTTTAATGGCTGGAGTAGATAATACACCATTAAAGAAATATGCGCAGTTACTGGGTCTGGCCTTCCAGATACACGATGATATTCTGGATGTTGAAGGTGAAATAAAAATGGTTGGAAAAAGGCTTCGAAAAGATTACCTGGCTGGTAAGGCTACCTTCGTAAGCTGTTTGGGTTTAAGTGGAGCGAAGAAAAAAGCAGAGTCATTGATCAACCAAGCTGTTGCAGAACTGGATACCTTTGGTACTTCATCTGACAACTTGAAGGCCCTAGCGCAATTTGTTATCTCGCGAGAGGTATAGAGATTGAAAGAGCCTTTATGGAAAAAAAACTGAAAACACCTCATCTTGACTTAATAAACAGCCCATCGGATTTAAAAAAATTATCTGATGGGGAGCTTAAGGTATTAGCACAAGAATTAAGAGACGAGACTATTGCAGTAGTTTCGCAAACGGGTGGACATCTTGGTGCTGGGCTTGGGGTAGTTGAGCTTACAATTGCTCTACATGCTATATTTGACACCCCTAAAGATAAATTGATTTGGGATGTAAGTCATCAAAGTTACCCTCATAAAATCTTAACTGGGCGCAGAGGTCGTATGGATACCCTCAGAAGAAAGGATGGTATAAGCGGTTTTACTAAAAGATCAGAGAGTCTTTATGATCCATTTGGAACAGCACATAGTTCAACTTCTATTTCAGCAGCCTTAGGAATGGCTGTAGCAAGAGATCTCAGCGGTAGTTTAAATACTGAAATAGGTGATTGCATAGCCGTAATTGGTGATGGGGCAATGAGTGCTGGAATGGCATATGAAGCTATGAATAACGCTGGGCATTTAAAAAAGCGACTTTTTGTTATTCTTAACGATAATGATATGTCAATTTCTCCGCCTGTTGGGGCGATGTCCTCTTATCTTACAAGACTATATAACGGAGAACCCTTTCAAGAGTTAAAGTCTATGGCAAAGGGTGCTGTATCGTTTCTACCTGAGCCACTCCAAGAAGGAGCGAAGAGAGCAAAAGATGCATTAAAAGGTTTTGCTGTTGGGGGAACATTATTTGAAGAGTTTGGTTTTTCATATGTGGGACCTATTGATGGGCATAATTTAGAGCAGTTACTAGAGGTGCTACGTACTCTAAAAGATCGTGCCGATGGACCCACTCTGGTACACATTATAACTAAAAAAGGTAAAGGCTACCCACCAGCAGAAAAGTCTAGTGATAAGGGACACGCGATATCGAAATTCGATATGGTAACCGGAAAACCCGAAAAAAAAATATCAAATGTTCCAACATACACTAGTATATTTTCCAAAGCGTTAATAGATGCAGCGAAAAAAGATAATAAAATAGTTGCTATTACAGCAGCGATGCCAGATGGTACGGGATTAGATTTATTTAATAAAAGCTTTCCAAGCCGGTGCTTTGATGTTGGAATTGCTGAACAGCATGCTGTTACCTATTCTGCTGGTTTAGCGTCTGCTGGTATGAAACCATATTGTGCGATCTATTCAACTTTTTTGCAAAGAGGCTATGATCAAGTCGTACATGATGTCGCCATTCAAAGTTTGCCAGTCAGATTTATTATAGATAGAGCCGGTTTTGTAGGAGAAGACGGGGCAACACATGCTGGAGCATTTGATGTTTCTTTCATGACAAATTTACCTGGAATGATTGTTATGGCTCCTTCTGACGAAGCAGAATTAATGAAAATGATATCAACAACCACAGAGATAAATGATCAACCCTGCGCTGTAAGATTTCCTCGCGGTAGTGGTCTTGGGGTAGATCTACCCAATTTTGGTGAGAATATCGAAGTCGGTAAAGGTAGGATAATATCTCAAGGGAATAATATCGCTATACTGTCATTTGGTGCGAGGCTTTTGGAAGTTCAGAAAGCTGCTGAGGAACTTGAGCAGTTAGATATAAGTGTCACAATAGTTGATGCTCGATTTGCCAAACCCTTAGATGAAAATTTGATCTTTGATCTCGCTAAGCACCATGAAGCTTTATTAACTATAGAAGAGGGAGTAATAGGAGGGTTTGGAAGCCATGTTGCTCAGTTTCTTTTTGAAAAAGGAATTTTTGATAAAGGCCTGAAATATAGATCGATGGTTTTTCCAGATTTTTTTATTGACCAAGCTACGCCACAAGAAATGTATGATACTGCTTGTCTTAGCTCTACGCATATCAAAGCCAAAGTCATTGAGCTTTTAAGTAAATAGATTAACCAATTTGAAATTCTTTTAACGAGAGAACTGAGACACAATTTCAATATGTGAAGACCATAAAAACTGATCAATTGGTTGAACCCAATCAAGGGTAAAGCCACCGTCAATAAGTATCTTCGCATCTCGAGAGAAAGTTTTTGGATTACAAGAAACTGATGATACACGAGTTATTTTGGAATCAGAAATTTCACTGATTTGAAATTCCGCACCAGATCTAGGTGGATCAATAATAACTGTATCGAATAAATTCAATTCATCTTTTAATATGGGGTTTTTGAATAAGTCTTGAGCACGGCATACAATTTCTTTTAAACCATGGTTTTTTCGCCATGCGCTGGCAAGTGTTGAAAGCATACTTTCTGACTTATCAACAGCTAAAATTTTTGCATATTGCGCTATCGGTAATGAAAAAGTCCCACAACCAGAAAAAAGATCTATCACATTACTTGCTCCCTTAACAGAATCTGAAACGTTTTTTATCAATGTCTCTTGACCCTGCTCTGTCGCCTGAAGGAAGGTTTCAGGTTCAATGGTTACCGCTAATTTATTAAACATTATAGTTGGAGGTGAGAATTGAGCCAATAAATCGCCATTCCATGTTATACGCGCAATTTTAAAAACTTCACAGATACCTGAAATCTCACCCTTAGTTTTAGCATCTAAAGTTTTCCCATTGATTATATTTAAATCGAGACCTGAGGAAGTTAATGTAGTAACGATGTTTATAACTGATTTCCTAGTGGCTCCCATTTTTGTAAGCTCTTGAAAAAGAGGGTATTTTGAGATAATTCTTGGATCTACAAGTTTACATTTCTCTGTCGAAACTAACTCGTGTGAACCTTTTTTGAAGAAACCAACAATCACATTTTTTTTTGTTTTAAGGCCGTGAAAGGTTGCCCTGCGTCGAGATTCACTTTCTGATGTTTGTATTGGCCTGATGTCTGTTTTTATTCCTCGTTCTATTAAGCACGACTCTATAATATTGAATTTCCACTCCTTTATGAAACTTGATTTTGCATGTTGAATTGTACATCCCCCACAGTTTTTATAATGACTACAAACTGGTGTCACACGCGTTTCAGCAGGCTTTATTACTTTTAATATATTATTATTTATTAAAATCTGTTCACCAGGCAGCGTTCCAGGTATTTTAATGCCCTCGCTAGTTATCCCGACTCCGTTATTATCTATGCTTTCAATAAAAGCCTTTTCCACTTTTGATTTCATATTTTGGTTTTCTGAATACCAATAAAACCCCCTGATTGCCTTTTCCAAAATTTAGAATATAGACTATCCTGGTTCAATAAAGTGTCGTGAGTTCCCTCTTCTACTATTTTGCCTTCGTCGAGAACAATTATTCTATCCATAGTTGAAATTGTTGATAAACGATGCGCTATCGCAATGACTGTTTTTCCTTGCATTGCGCGATGGAGTGCTGTTTGAATAGATGCTTCAATTTCGCTATCAAGGGCACTTGTTGCTTCATCAAGAATAAGTATAGGAGCATTTTTCAAAATTGCCCTTGCCACTGCTATCCTTTGCCGCTGACCTCCGGATAGGCGAACCCCTCGTTCTCCCAAAAAAGCATCATACCCGATGCGTCCTTCATAATCTTTAAGCCCAAGAATGAAGTCGTGAGCCTCGGCGCTTTTTGAGGCTTGGATTAATTCTTTTTCTGAAGCGTCAGGCTTACCGTAAAGAATATTATCTCTAGCTGATCTATTAAACATAGCTGTTTCTTGGGTAACAAATCCAATATTCCGCCGTAAGGTTTCTTGAGTTACTTTTTTAATATCTTGTCCATCTATAAAAATATTACCGGCTTCGGTATCATATAACCTTAGCAGCAGAGCTACTAAGGTAGATTTTCCAGCTCCAGAAGCCCCAACAACGCCAAGTTTTTCACCTTTTTTTACGGTTAAGGATATATCTGTTAATCCATTGGCTTTTTTCCCGTAAGTAAATGAAACATTGTGAATTTTGATTTGACCATTAATTACTGACAATGGAGTAGCCTGTTTATGGTTAATAAGAGTGTGTGAGGGTGTTAGGGTTTTAATACCATCTTCGACTTCTCCAATATTGGCGTAGATAGTCATTAATGTGAAGCTGACCCATCCAGTCATTTGAGCTATCCTTATAGCTACTGCGCCTGAGGCCGCTATATCACCTATTGAAGCATTCCCATTTATCCATAGATAAGTTGTTCCTCCAATTAGTACTACTGGAAGAATGCCAGCAATTGTCATCAAACAAAACCTAAAGATAGCGGAGGTGGCTCCAAAAGAAACAGCTTTTTTACGAAACATTTCCATTGATTTTAAGGCGACTCGATCTTCATAGTCCGCATGCGAAAATAACTTTACCGTTTTGATATTTGTGATTGTGTCAACTACTTGTCCAGATACATTGGCTCGAGCGCTGGCTCGTCCCGCAGATTGTCTACGAATTCTAGGTAAAAAAGCCCTAATTAATATAAAATACAAAAGTAACCATACAACTAATACAGCAGATATTCTAAGGTCTATAGTTGTTAGTAAAAGTGCTGAACCGACAAGTGAAGCTAAAGAGAATGCTCCTACGTTTACTATCTCGGTTACTACATCTGTAAGTGCTCGGGACGTTTGCATTTGTTTTTGAGCAATACGACCTGCAAAATCATCATCAAAAAAAGTTACAGATTGCCCCATCGTCCACCTATGAAGACGTGACAAGGTAAGTGGATTTATATTTGGTGTAACAAATATCGCATTTGCAGCTGATGCCAGCCCGAATGCGATTGGTCGCAAAATAATAAAAAACGAGATGAATATTATTACAAAAATCAGTTGATCCGTAAAGAAAAGGCTTGGCCCTGTGTCTACGGCTCTATCAATTAATGATCCCAGTAATAAAGCTGTAAGAACTTCCAAAACACCAGCTAATGCTGAAATTATAAATGCTAGACCTAATATAGACCACGAGCCCGACAGTGCCCAACAGAAAAATGCAAAAATTGTATTGGGCGGAGGTCCAGAAGCTGGTTGAAAGGCATTTATTAGTTTAAAAAAATACAAGTTTTTGGTTCTTTACTCTGCGCTAATTTAAAAGAAATAGAAGTTTTTATATATAATCAAGAGTAATTAAAAATATACAACACAGATACTAAGGTTTTATTTTTAATAAGTCCATTTTAGTTAAAGAGAAGTCAGAATCTATCCATATGTCTTGGAGCTTTTTTAGCATTTTTCCTAATTCACGACCTTGGTGGTTTTCAGCTAGGTCTTTTGCAGTAACTGGGAAAACGGAAGTGATCCCCAATGTTATTCTGGTATCTATATTTTTTAGATTATCTTTTGATATTGCTGATCTTATTACGGTGGACTGGTAAGCTATTTCTTTTCCATACAAGTAAGCAATTTTTTGTATACTATCTTCGCGCTGCTTTAATTGTTGGAGTCTAGTAATTAACTTGTGCTCAGCGTTTGAAAGTTTCCAGATTGTTTTTAGTTTTGAATTTGTCATTAATGCAATACGCGTCGTCCATTTTCTTGAACATTTAAACTGTTTTTCAAACTTTATAAGAGTGTGCAGTTGATGTAATTTTGCGTTAGGTATGACTAGTTGAAGAATTCCTGTTTTTGCCATTAACTCCAAAGTTTTTATCGGGTTAGTAGCTGATAAAAGCGTTTTCATTTCTGTCCCAATACGCTCTCCTGAGAGTGTCATAAGTTTTTCTTTCAGACAGATACATGCTTTCAAACTTTCAGGATCAATCTCCGTATTTCTTTTTTGAAACCAGGCCAGAAATCTAAAAAACCTTAGAATTCTTAAATGATCTTCAAGAATACGTTGTTGTGGATTACCAATAAATTTAATTTTCCTATTATTTAAATCCGTAAGAACATTCAGTGGGTCTACAACTGTCCCGTCTATATCAGCGTATAAAGCGTTTATTGTTAAGTCCCTGCGTGACGCGTCTGTAGTTATACATTTAGAAAAAGACACAACGGCTTTTCTACCATCGGTTTCAATATCCTGTCTGAATGTAGTTACTTGATATTGAACTCTTTCACATATTAAAGTTATCGTTCCGAATTGAATGCCGGTTTTAATGGCTTTAAACTCGTTTTCTTTTGCAACTTTTATAATCTCAGAGGGGAGTGCAGTAGTAGCTAAATCAATATCTTTGAGTGGCAAACCCAGCAAGCAGTCTCGAACGCAGCCACCGACGAAGTATATTTTGTGACCACTATCAGCAAAAACTTTAAATAATTTTTTTGTGGTTCGGTTAATTAATGATTTTTTAATCTTAAGATTCACTTTACAAGAATTTCTGCTAATGAACGAGCTATTCTAGCGGTTGCCCCCCAAATATAATGTGGCCCGTAAGGTACTGTATAATAAAAACGTGTCTGGTTCTTCCATTCCTTAGATTCTATCGTAAAATTATTTAAGTCAATAAAATGGTTTAATGGAACAGTGAATACTTCCTCAACCTCTTCAAGATTCATTTTTAGCTCAAAACTTGCACTTACCAAACCTACATAAGGTTTTACTTGAAAGCCTGTTACTGTTTTATGATCAGACAAATGACCGATAACTTCTACCAGATTTGGGGGAAGGCCAATTTCTTCTTGAGCCTCTCGCAATGCTGTTTCTTTAAGTGATTTGTCAGCTTCATCTCGTTTGCCGCCTGGAAATGAGATCTGTGAGGGATGATTTTTTAAATTTGATGATCTTTTTGTTAATGTAACACATAGAGTTTTATCTATTTCACTTATTAAAATTAGGACAGCCGCCGGTGTAAACTCTCCTTTAAATTTATCTTTGAAATTTAAATTAAGATCAAAATCAGAGGAATCTTTCCCGGTATCGAATATTTTACCTTTAAAATCCTTGATCAGATTATTATTTCTTAATTCCACTATTTTTTAGCCTCAAATCCTAAAGTTTCTGGTAATAGTTTGTAATGGGTTCCGCAAAACTGACAGTCTGCAGTTAAAAACCCATCCTCATTAGTCATATGCTTTATCTCTTTTTTTGAATAGATAGACATACTTTGACGAACCTTTTCTTCTGAACATGTACAACCAAAATAAATACTTTCAGGGCTATATGTTTGAAGATTTTCTTCATTAAACAAACGAAATAAAACTAACTCCTTTGAATAGTTCGGACCTATTAGTTCAAGATCTTCAACGGTATCAAGAAGTATATTAACTCTAGACCAATTTTCTGTTTCAATATCTTTAACTCCCTCAATTTTAGAAGTTGAGCTTTCTTGATCTAAATTATCAAGTCGATGCGAGGGGCTTGGTAAATGTTGTAGCATAATACCACCACCACGCCAGGCGTGTTCGCCGCTAGAAAAAAGGTTTTGCCCATATGATACAGAAAACCGTGTTGGAATTTGTTCCGATTGGAAAAAATAATTTTCAGCACAGTTGGAGAGTGATTTCCCTGATAAGGGTGTTATTCCTTGATAAGGTGTTTTTTTTGAACCTTGATTGATAATTATTGCAAAATACCCATCGCCAATTTGGCTAAAGGGATCGACGCTGGTGTCTATACCCTCCTTATCAAAGCTTGCGTATGCGCGAATATTTGCGGTGGCTTTATCACTAGTAGGCCCATAATAATCTGTAGCAATTAAACGGATCGGGCCTTTCCCACGAATTTGAAGAGATAGTTTCCAGTCTAATTTGAGCATTTGTCCAACTAGAGCAGTAATAATCGAAGCTTCTGTAATTAATGCTTCTACAGGTTTTGGATAATCGTGTTGATCCAAAATCTTATCTAAAACGCTCTCTAGTCTACCAAACCTTCCGCGAACATCAGCATTTTCTAATTGAAAAGGAAGAACTGTGTTTTCTGAAGTTATTTTTTTTGTCACTTTTTAGTTTCCCTTTATTATCAGGATTTCATATACACTTCTGAAGAAATCAGCAATATAGTCAAAAACAAGTTGGAGATATCAGGGAGTAATTATTATTAGGCGTTTTGGAGAACCTTTTTTGTTTGATAAAGCTTATATAAGACGCCCAAGTGTATACGTTATTTTACCGCGAGGTAATAAGCTCCTTGTAACTGTTCAATCTGAGCCTCATGAAGAACTACAGCTTCCAGGTGGAGGAGTGGAGATCGGCGAACAATATCTACAGGCACTTTACCGAGAAGTAATCGAGGAAACTGGTTGGATAATTTCTAACCCTAAGAAGCTTGGTACTTATAGACGTTTTACCTATATGATTGAATATTCTTTATGGGCAGAGAAAATCTGCCACATTTTTTTGGCAAAACCTGTTATTAAAAAAAGTGAGCCGACCGAACCAGGACATCTTTCTTTTTTTATGTCTGCAAAAGTTGTTATTAAAAATTTAATAGCTGAGGGGGATAAATCATTTGTTCACAACTATTTTAAGTTGTAAGAATATACATATGGTTATTTATTTATTAGGAAAAAAGTAATGAAAAAAATTTTGATTATAATTAGTCTACTAATAATTTCTGGTTGCCAATCTGTAACTGGACCTGCTGTTCTACTAAAGCCAGTAAAAGTTTGTGGAGATGTTAAGGTTCCAATTTATGGTGTTTTAGATAGGCCGACTTCTTCTGGAGAAGTTGTGGCAGGTGCGGCAGTTGGTGGGGTAGTAGGTAACCAATTTGGTAAAGGTAAGGGCAAAAAAGCTATGACTGTTTTAGGAGCAATAATTGGTGGAAATAGTCAAGCAAATAGCCGTGTACAGGAAAAAGTTATCGTGGACTACAAGACAGAATATCGTTGCAGAACGGAATATAAATAATTATTAAAATTTTTTAATACCAGAATTTTATAGTGCTATCTTGCGTTTGGGCCCACCTAAAGATATCGAATGACTTATCGTCAAATGTCGTGGAGTATGACTATGTCTAAACCAAAAAAAGTTGTTCTTGCTTATTCCGGAGGATTGGATACCTCGATTATTTTGAAATGGCTCCAAATTGAATATGGATGTGAGGTAGTTACATTTACAGCTGACCTGGGTCAGGGAGAAGAATTAGAACCGGCTAGAAAAAAAGCTGAGCTTTTAGGCATAAAACCGAAAAATATTCATATCGAAGATATTAGAGAAGAGTTTGTGAAAGATTTTGTGTTTCCTATGTTCAGGGCGAATGCAGTTTACGAGGGGCTTTACCTATTGGGAACTTCGATAGCCAGACCACTCATCTCCAAACGATTAATAGAAATTGCAAAAGAGGTTGGCGCTGACGCTATTGCGCATGGAGCAACTGGAAAGGGAAATGACCAGGTTCGGTTTGAGTTATCTGCATACGCACTTGACCCAGAGATTAAAGTTATTGCTCCGTGGCGAGAATGGAATCTCTCTAGTCGAACAAAACTGATAGAGTTTGCTGAAAAGCATCAGATACCAATTGAAAAAGACAAGAGAGGTGAAGCACCTTTTTCAGTAGATGCGAATCTACTACACACGTCCTCCGAAGGCAAAGTTTTGGAGGATCCTGCGGTTGAGGCTCCAGATTATATATATCAGCGGACGTCTTCTCCAGAGGATGCCGTGGATCAACCTGAATTTGTTGAGGTTGGTTTTTCTAAAGGGGATGCAGTTTCTATAAACGGAGTAAAATTGTCACCGGCCACTTTACTTACTCAGTTGAATACCATTGGGGGTAGGCATGGCATCGGCCGTTTAGATTTAGTTGAAGGCCGTTTTATAGGTATGAAATCCCGTGGCGTTTATGAGACTCCAGGTGGAACAATCCTTTTGGAAGCTCATCGAGGGATTGAGCAAATTACCTTAGATCGAGGTGCGGGTCACTTAAAAGACCAATTAATGCCGCAATATGCCGAATTGATTTATAATGGTTTTTGGTTTAGCCCGGAAAGAGAAATGCTACAGGCGGCGATTGATAAAAGCCAAGAATATGTTTCGGGTACTGTTAGATTAAAACTATATAAGGGTATAGCCCGAACAGTCAGTCGTTGGTCAGAGTACTCGCTCTATTCTGAAGATCACGTTACCTTCGAAGACGATGCTGGTGCTTATGATCAAAAGGATGCGGCTGGTTTTATTAAACTTAATGCCCTGAGACTTAGATTGCTAGCGACAAGAAATAATCGAAAATAATGAAGACTATTAAATTATGATTTTATTGCTGATAAGTCGTTCATAAAAAGGCATCGCACACTCATAGACCTTTTTTAAATGGCCAGGTAGAGATTGTATGGAGGTTTCGGACGAGCTAAAATTAGTACTTAAGTGAGCGGTATTATACCAGTGCTGCCCCCAAATCCCCTCATTTTTATGACCTCCTTTAGGCCATGACAGCATAGAGGGCTCAAATTTCAGATCTAGATAATTACAAATTTTGTTTAAAGCTTTTTCTGGGTGCTTTAAAATATCACTACTTTCAATAATAAAGCCTCCCAACTCTTCGTATATTCGAAGCTGTTGAATGAAACCTATATCATTTAGGGTGGGGTTTTCACGCTTTTTATCATAGCTACTAATTACACGTGCTGGATGTCTGACTAGAAAAATATTCTTACAACTCTTCGCCCAATTCAGTGAAACCTCATCCAAAATATGGTTGCAAATTAGCTTAAT
The DNA here is from genome assembly GCA_049602715.1 of Paracoccaceae bacterium. Lineage (GTDB taxonomy): Bacteria > Pseudomonadota > Alphaproteobacteria > Rhodobacterales > Rhodobacteraceae. The sequence goes on from JBMYRX010000030.1 coordinate 17,161, forward strand.
ATATAAATGTTCTTTTTTTTGAGGGATAGGCTTATCAAAGCTGTTGATTACTACTTTAAAGCTTTTTGGTTGAGAGTTTAAGATTTTATCTCTCATAGGGTGATCAAGCTTTGTCTCTTGTAAATACGCGGCGTAAAAAGGCTCGTCGATAATAGCAGTATCAGATCGGGACGCAAAACTATACATCATCGCAGTTGACAAGTTTCGGGGTCCTGACCAGGAAGCTATTTTCATTTTAGCTGTTCATTTATCAGTGAAGTATACAATTTTCTAATTTCTGTTGTAATAGGGCCCATTTTGCCTGAACCAATTGTTCTACCATCAATTGAAGATACGGCCGTTTGTGCGCCAAAAGTTCCTGTTAAAAATGCCTCATCTGCACTGTAGGTGTCTACAAGACTAAAATTCTTCTCAAATACTTTTATATTATTACTCTTGCAAATCTCAATAACCTTTCCTCGAGTAATTCCATTCATACAATAATCTCCTGTAGAGGTCCAAACTGCTCCTTTTTTCACTATAAAAAAATTACAGGCATTTGTTGTATTCACAAACCCATTTATATCTAACATCAAGGCTTCATCAGCGCCCGCTTTTTCAGCTGCAATACAGGCTAGTACGCAATTTAACTTAGAATGTGAATTTAATTTTGGATCTTGCGACATTGGCAAGCCACGAATATGAGGAACTGTCGCTAATCTTATAGGCCTAGCTATTTGTGGTTTAGAGTGTTCCATAATTATTACAAAAGTGGGTCCGGATTGGCTTAATGAAGGATGTTGGAAGGGTCGTATCTTAATTCCTCTAGTTATCATTATTCTGGCGTGAGCATCAGTTTCAATATTATTACTTAAACGGGTTTTTTCTAATGCCTTCAGTATTCCTTCTGCATCATAGTCCATGTTGAGGTCGATTGCTTTAGCCGCTGAAAAAAGCCTTTCCATATGCTCATGAAAAAAAACCCATTGTCCATCATAGAGCCTTAGACCTTCCCAAACACCATCTCCCAACATGAAGCCGCTATCAAATACACTAACTTTGGCATCTGATTTTTTAATAATATCACCATTTACGAATATTTTAATCGACTCATTTCTTAAATCTTCTTCTGCCTGGTGGGTCGTTACGGTAAGCGTCATATCACGTCTCCAAAAGGTTTAATTTATAAAAAAATCAATATTATTATTTAAGATAATTTCTATCGCATAGAGGCACACAAGCGCTATTAATGGGCTTAAATCCAATGTTCCCATTCGAGGAAGAAACCTTCTAATAGGATTATAGATGGGTTCAAGTATTTGATTAAGTCCGAGCCATATCTGAGCTACGAGTCTTTGACGTAGGTTCAATATTTGGAAACTAATGAGCCAACTCATTATAAAGTGTAAAATTATTAGCATCCTAAGCGCTCCGATAATTAGCATAATTATTTGATATATTGACGTCATATTTAAATGCTCCCAAAAATACTTTGATCTAGATTTACTGTTACAAATAGAGCTGTGCAAGTCGATGGTTGCTATTAAGATTGGGAATTAAGCCTAGATACTAAATAACTTTATACATAAGATATAAATATGTACCCATTTTTTCGAATAGTGAAAGAACTTGTTCTACACGGTAAGCCTAATAGTCAGCCGCTATTTCAGGAGTATGTCTCACATCATTTGTGTTGGCCGTGGGATCTAGATGTGTGGTTAGAACTTAACAATGGAAGAACTTTGACGATTTTCGATCTTGGTCGAGTACCTTTGGTTAGGCGTGTAGGTCTTCACAGTATACTAAAAAAAAATAATTGGATTTTTACTGTAGCAGGCTCGTCTATTAGGTATCAAAGAAAGATATCAGTATTTGATAAATTAAAAATGCACTCCCGTATTGTAGGTTGGGATAATCGTTTTTTATATGTAACCCAAACAATTTTAAGATCTGGAACGCCAACAACAAATGTTTTAATTCGAGTCGCTATAGTAAGTAACCAGGGTATAGTTAATCCTGAAAAAGTTATTCATGATCTTGATAATAAAATAGTGAAGCCGAACCTTCCAGTTTGGATAAAAAAGTGGGCAGATAGTGAAAAATCGAGACCATGGCCACCAAGTTATTAGTATAATCAATTATTGGAAAAAACTGGCATGCGTTATAAAAAACTAAATAAACGTCTTTTCGGTTGGATAATGTTTGACTGGGCTACTCAGCCTTATGCAACATTATTGCTGACGTTTATTTTTGCGCCATATTTTTCTGAAATTGTTATAGATAAGAAAATTGGTCTCGGTGTTACGGATTATATCGCAAAAGCGGAAGCTCAAAGTCTTTGGGGTCTTGGATTGACTATTTCGGGTTTAATTGTTGCATGTTTTGCACCAATTCTAGGAACTATGGCTGACTCTTCTGGTAGGCATAGAAGGTATATTGCATTCTTTTCAGTATTATATATTTTGGGTGCTGGTGGACTTTGGTTGGCTATTCCTGAAACATTTAATATTGTTTTAGTCCTTGGCTTTTTTATAATTGGCCTCGTAGGAATGGAGTTAGCGACTATTTTTATAAATTCTTTTCTTCCAACGTTAGGGGCACCTGAGGAGATTGGTCGTATATCTGGAAACGGCTGGGCTATAGGCTATGTTGGTGGACTAGTAGCCCTAGCCTTAGCACTTTTATTTTTTGCCGAAAATAAGCAGGGCTTAACAGTATTAGGAAAAAGTCCAGCTTTTAGTTTAAATGCGGAACTAAGAGAGGGAACAAGAGCTATAGGACCTTTAAGTTCATTATGGTTTGCATTCTTTATGATACCATTTTTTTTATTCGTCAGACAGAATAATACAAAAAGAACTGAGATATCAATTTATGAAGCATCAAAAAAAATTATTGCTACTTTTAGAAAGCAAAAGATAAATCGAAATCTATTTACCTTTTTACTCTCATCAATGTTTTATCGAGATGCATTAAATGCGATTTACTCCTTTGGTGGATTATATGCATATGGAGTCCTGGACTGGACGGTTACTGACATAGGGTTGTTTGGTATTTTGGCTTTAGTTTTTGGTGCACTTTTTTCTTGGTTAGGTGGAATTGCGGATAGTCGGTTTGGGCCTGATGCCGTAATCAAAGTGGCTATTTTATGTCTAATATTCGCTACACTATCAATTGTAATGATTACACCCGAAACTGTATATGGCTTTAACGTCCCTAAAACAAATTTGTCTGGTTCCCTTACGGTCTCTGATGTTTCATTTTATTTTTGTGGTGCCTTAATAGGAGGAGCAGGTGGAGTACTTCAGTCCGCATCTAGGACTATGGTTGTGGTTCATTCAGAAAGTTCTAAAGTTACTGAGGCTTTTGGGTTTTATGCTTTCTGTGGAAAGGCAACAGCATTTTTGGCACCATTAATGATATCGATTGTTACATACATATCCCATAGCCAAAGGATCGGTGTACTTCCGATAATCTTTTTATTTATTGTGGGGTTTATTTTATTAACTTTCTTGAAAAAAGCTAGCTAGGATTTTTCTTTATGAAATTTTTGAAAATTATTTTATTTATTCTTTCCGCTTTAAGCCTCTCCGGAAATAGTGTTCTTAGTGCTGATTTCGCTAAAAATCTCTTTGGCGTACAAACTAAAGGCTCAAGTGGTTCTGCTGACCCTATTGGATCATACGCTAAAGGTTGTGCGGCTGGATTAATACAATTGCCGCAAACAGGGGAATCTTGGCAGGCTATGAGGTTATCAAGGAATCGCAATTGGGGTCATCCGGATTTAATAGAAGCAGTAAAAAGCTGGAGTAAAAAAGCTAAATCATATGGCTGGGGGGGTCTATATATAGGGGATATTTCGCAACCTCGAGGAGGTCCGATGCTAACAGGACATAAATCCCATCAAATAGGTTTAGATGTAGATATTTGGTTAAAGCCAAAGCCTTATATATCTTTAAGTAGATCTGAACGGGAAACAATTCCACCTCTATCGATGTCAAAATTAAGAGGTGCTCTAGTAAACGATAATTGGACTGAAACTCATCACAAGGTACTTAGAGAGATTTCTAAAGATGAAAGAGTTGCAAGAATTTTTATTTTCCCAGGTGCAAAAGTTAAAATGTGTAGAGAGGAAAAAGGGGATAAAAACTGGCTGAGGAAAGTTCGTCCTTGGTGGGGCCATAATTATCATATACATGTCAGATTAAAGTGCCCTGATGGTGCTTATCAGTGTCAAGACCAATATCCCCCACCCATAGGCGACGGATGTAATTATGCAGAAAACTGGGTAAGAAAAATATTTAACCCTCCACCTTTAACAAGGAAAAGACCAATATTTAGGCCACAGCCAGAACTTATATTGGCTGATCTACCGAAATCATGTGTTTCCGTTTTAACCGATGAGTAGATTGCAACACTCTAAACACCAGTTTATACGAATACCATAAGAATTATAGACGAAAAGGAGTTTACCATGTCTAATTTAGAACTTGAAAAATCAATAGAAGCTGCGTGGGAAATTCGAGACCAAATTACAGCATCGACAGCTGGAGGCGTCAGAGAAGCTATAGAGGAAACTTTGGCTGCGCTTGATACGGGCGTTTTAAGAGTAGCTGAGAAAAAAAATAATGGAGATTGGATTGTAAATCAGTGGGCGAAAAAGGCAGTACTTTTAGGTTTTAGAATTCAAGATATGGAAGTACAAACTGGTGGACCTCAAAATAGCACATGGTGGGATAAAGTTGATAGTAAATTTAAAGGTTGGGGTAGTAGTGACTGGAATAAGGCAGGATTTAGAGCGGTACCTAATTGCGTTGTAAGAAAATCTGCATACATAGCACCCGGGGTTGTTCTAATGCCTTCCTTTGTAAATTTAGGAGCGTTCGTGGATGAAGGGACTATGGTAGATACTTGGGCTACAGTTGGCTCATGTGCCCAGATTGGAAAAAATGTACATCTATCCGGCGGTGTTGGAATTGGCGGTGTTCTAGAACCTATGCAAGCAGGTCCAACAATTATAGAGGATAATTGCTTTATTGGTGCACGCTCTGAAGTGGTTGAAGGCTGCATCGTGCGTGAAGGTTCTGTGTTGGGCATGGGCGTGTTTCTTGGTCAATCTACTAAAATTATAGATAGAGAAAGTGGCGAAGTGTTTTACGGTGAAGTCCCTCCCTATTCAGTAGTTGTGGCTGGATCAATGCCCTCAAAAAATAATGTAAATTTGTATTGTGCCGTAATTGTAAAAAGAGTTGATGAAGGCACTCGATCAAAGACCGCCATAAATGAACTTCTGAGAGATTAACTCAAAATTCATATGAAAAAATTAAAAAGAAAAAGTAAACAATCTGTTTATACGCTCCTAATAGAGGTAGGGCGAAAGGATGGAGATGGATTACCTAGCGACTCCACGGGGGCAGCTTTAATGTGTTATTCTTCTGGGGTTAACGAAGAAGAAGCTGTACGTGAAGCCACTACTCTTATTAAAAAAGTAGGTCTGGCGCCATTAAACATAACTGGTTACGGTAGTTTAGATGAACGGCTTTCTGAAGGTCATGATATTTCAGAGGATGAACGGGGACTTATAGCCAGGGCACTAGATGAAAATGCTGTCATAGTATCTCAAACTACCGCGTTTTATAATTGAAGGGATAAAATGACTAGTAATTTAGATGTTGTTGAGTTGTCTAAAGCTTTAATAAAATGTCAATCTGTAACACCTGATAACGATGGTGCTATTGAAATTATAGAATTAGAACTTTCATCTCTTGGCTTTGAATGCTTTCGAGTTGATAGAGGTGGTGTATGTAATTTATTTGCCAGACGGGGTAAAAAGAATCACGTAAAGACTTTTGGTTTTAATGGCCATACGGATGTTGTACCTCCTGGTGATTTAAGTGCTTGGACGTTTAATCCATTTGGTGGGATTGAAAAAAACGGGTCCCTTTATGGTCGAGGAGCTGCTGATATGAAAACTGCTATAGCGGCTTTCATCTGTGCTGTTAGGGAGTTTGTTGAAGCTAATATATTTAATGGTTCTATAGTTATTATGATTACAGGTGACGAAGAAGCAGACGCAATTGATGGTACGATTGCAATATTGGACTGGATGAAAAAAAATAATGAACAACTGTCAGTATGCTTAGTTGGAGAGCCTACTTGTCCAAATTATATGGGGGAAATGATAAAAATAGGTAGGCGAGGCTCGGTTTCGGCAGAATATTTATTAAATGGTGTTCAGGGGCATGTTGCTTACCCAGCAAAAGCTTTGAACCCGCTTCCATATGCTGCTAGATTAGTTGAAAGAATATCTACTTGTAAGCTAGATTCTGGTACCAAGCATTTTGATCCCTCGACGGTAGCAGTAACTTCTATTGATACAGGAAATAACGCAACAAATGTTATTCCTTCAGAATGTAGAATTATGATGAATGTTAGGTTTAATGAAGAACATAGTTCCAAATCAATCATCAAATGGTTAGAAAGAGAAGCTCGAGAAATAGAGAGTGAAAGTAATATAAAGGTAAAAGTAAAGTTTAAGGTTTCTGGTGAGAGCTTCCTTACGCAACCTGGAGACTTCTCGGGCTTAATTTCCGAGTCTATAAATGAGGTAACGGGTGTTAAGCCAAAGTTATCAACATCTGGAGGCACTTCTGATGCTAGATTTATAACATCGCACTGTCCTGTCGTAGAATTCGGTTTGGTGGGTAACACACTACATAAAGTAGATGAACATGTGGCAATAGAACATATCGAGCAACTTAAAAGTATTTATAAGTCAGTTCTCCTTAAGTATTTTTCATAAGAGGAATACGTTATTAGATCTTTCACTGCTTAAATCGCTAACCCTTTTGAAGAGAGAGAAAAGTGTTTGGTAAAGAGAAAACCTAAAAGCTCTATAATCGTGCCTCTTATTAGAGTATGTATAGCAAGGCCTCCTAATGAGAATGGAGACATATTTTTAGATTTACTAGAAGAAATTAGTATTTTTCGAAATGTTGAAATTTCTTTAATAGAGAGACCAAGGGATATACCAGTATCTGGTGGGGATAAGCTTTTATGCGAACTTACACGAAATGGAAATAGTAATTTCGATGCTAGATTAGTTCAAAAAATAAATGAAGAGAAAATAAAAAAAATAATAGGAAGTTTTAGATCTTCTGCTTCTGGTGGAGTGGTAGAATTACTAGAAAAGAGCTCTCATAAAAGTTGGTCTATAACTGAGGATAACTTAAATGGAGCTTCTGACGAAGATTTAGTAGAGATAGAACAAATAAAGCCAAGAACCAGATTTGGGTTACCTGAAGCAAAAGTGTTATCAATTCTTGGTAATTTAAGTGATAAAAACATATCATCACTCATTGCAATTAATGAGTACAACATTGCTGAAGAGTTTAGTAACGAGGCACTAATCGAAGCCAATAAATATGATCCAATTAATATTGGTGACCGTAAAGATTTAAGAGATATAGCATTTGTTACAATCGACCCGGAAGATGCAAAAGATCATGATGATGCTTGTTATGTCGAACCCGACCCAGATAAAAAAAATGCTGGTGGTTTTATAATTTGGATAGCCATTGCCGATGTTTCTTACTATGTGAAAAAGGGTACAGCCTTAGATAGAGAGGCATTAAAAAGGGGAAATTCAACTTATTTCCCAGACCGGGTAGTACCAATGTTACCGGATAAATTATCAGAGGATTTATGCTCAATACATGAGGGTGAGGATCGACCATGTTTGGCACTTAAAATGACTATAA
>JBMYRX010000031.1:0-24248 GCA_049602715.1 Paracoccaceae bacterium
AATTAATAGTGGGGAAATCTGAAAGGGTAAACCGTAAAATGAAACATAACGACAGAAGTGAGTGGAATTATCATCCTGAAATACCATTAAAAGATAATTCGCTTTTCGGAAACTTTAAGAGTATTTCTTTTGTTTTAAAATGGTTTTATAAAAATTGGCTTAGCCTCTCGGAGTTTATCGTTCTTGTTATTATTGCTACTGTATTGTGGTTATTTTGTTATCCCTCTTTGATTGATGTAAAATATTTTTCCTACATTTGGGTGTGTCAGATAGTAATAATTAACTTTTTTGTTATGTTGTTTTTTGCAGGAGGCCTTCACTGGTATTTTTATATTATCAAAGGTCAAGCTAAAGAATTAAAGTTTGATCATAGGGATCAAACTCGAGAAAATCGTAGCTTCTTATTTTCAGACCAAGTCAAAGATAACATGTTCTGGACCCTTACAAGTGGTGTATTAAACCTTTCTTTTTTTCAAAGTGTCACAATGTGGGCAATGGCTAATGGTTACATTCCGTCAGTAATTTTCAACGAAATTTCAATCTGGTTTTTTCTATGGTTTTTCTTGGGTTTCATCTACATTCCAATTTGGGCTGCATTTCATTTTTATTGGATACATCGGTTTTTACATTTACCCTTCATGTATAGGAGATTCCATGCTCTTCATCATCGAAATATTAACATAGGCCCATGGTCAGGCATGTCTATGCATCCTGTAGAACATTTCTTATATATTTCATCCACTTGCATACATTGGATTGTATTGGCGCACCCAATACATTTAATCTTCCATCTACTTTGGTTAGGCCCTGGCGCTTCAATGTCCCACACTGGATATGAAAATATGATTATCAAAGATAAAAAGAGACTTGCTCTAGGGACTTTTTATCACCAACTTCATCATAGATATTACGAGTGTAATTACGGAAATCAGGAGATGCCTTGGGATCGATGGTTTGGCACCTTCCACGATGGTTCAAGAAAGGCCACAGAAGAGACAAGAAGTCGAAAGAAAAAAATGTATTCTTAAAATAAATTTAATTAAAATTTATTTATAATTTTTAATATTTTATTAAATTCATCGTTTGCTCTTTTACTTAGGTGTCTTGCTCTGAGATAACCATGAACCAACCCATCGCCACTCTCAAGAGTTGCACTACCACCCTGCTTAGAAATTGCCTTCAAATAAAACATGCCATCATCTTTCAATGGATCAAATTCTGCAACAAATATATGTGTTTCAGGAATTGATTGTAAGGTTTTTGATATTAGTGGACGAGCGGTTTTATCGGTAAGATAACTTTTACTATCAAAATAAACTGAGTTGTAATATTCAATATCGCTCGCAGTTAACATTGGAGCTTCCTGGTGATTTTTTATGGACCCGCTCTTTAGAATATTTCCCAATACTGGATAAATCAAAATTTGGCCAACGAGTTTATCTACACTAGAAAATTTATCTGATAGCGCCGCAACCAAGTTGCCCCCGGCACTGTCACCAATTAATACTATATTTTTATTTTCTACTTTCCTGATATGCTCAAGTATTATCTCACAATCGCTAAGTCCAGCAGGATGTTTATTTTCAGGGGCTAGTTTATAGTCAATCGCGTATACAATAGACTCTGTTTTAGAGCAAATTTCTGCACAAATATCATCGTGGCTCTCTAAATCTCCAACTACCCATCCTCCTCCATGTACAAAAAAGACGATACGTTTTGATACGTCTGCTGAAACATATTTTCTGACCCTAATTTGGCTAACTTCAAAATCAACTGTTTCAACATCTTTAGGTCTCGGCGCTTTAAAGAACTTACAAAGATCATTATAAATTTCTCGTTCTTTTCTCGGATCGCTACAATTTGAGCTCTTGGGATAGAAATCTTTAGTTTTTTTAATAAATTCTAATATCTCAGCGTCTAAAACACTTTTGTAGTCATAATACTTCATTGATTTAATCTTCTTTTAATGTGAATAGTTTAGTTATTACTCATAGTCTTACTACATTTTACTCAATAGTAATAAAATAAAAAATTATTAAGGTTATAAACAAATGATTGGAAAGTAAGTGGCACAAACAATAACAAAAAGTGTTAAGGAACTCGTTTCGGAGGCAAACGAAGTTGTTCGAACCATCACTACCTCAGAAGCAGCACGCGCTCTAAGGAGTGACAAATATGTATTCGTTGATCTCAGAGATTTTCGAGAGCTAAAAAGAGAAGGCAAAATCCCTGGAGCAGTTTCATGTCCCCGCGGAATGTTAGAGTTCTGGATTGATCCCCAAAGTCCATATCATAAAGAGGTGTTTAACCAAAATAAAACTTATGTTTTTTACTGTGCCAGTGCGTGGCGGTCTGCATTGAGCGCTAAAATAGCGCAAGAGATGGGGCTAAGTCCCGTTTGTCATATTTCAGGTGGTTTTACAGCCTGGAAAAAGGAAATAGGTGAGGTGGAAAAAGTAGAATGAAACATTCAACCGAAGTAAAGATTAATGATATTAATCTACATATTTTACGCGATGGTAAAAATACATTCACAAATGATACCTTTGTCGAGACATCAGATAGTGAAATTGAACAGCTACTACAGGCAAGTCAAAGGACAGAAATTGAAACATCCTTCAATGCTTTTTTAATAAAATCTAATAATGAGTACATATTAATTGATACGGGTGCCGGTGAGTTATTTGGATCAATTGCGGGAAACCTAGAAGTCGCATTAAGAGAACTTGGTGTATCAAATTCTGATATTACCAAATTAATTGTAACACATCTCCATCCAGACCATATTGGCGGGGCAATCGACTCTCAGCTTAAAGGCATCTTTACAAATGCTGAATTCGTTTTATCAGAAAAAGAGTATAACTTCTGGACTAATTCAACGAATTTTACAAAGCAGCCTGAATCTCAAACCCATCCTTTGGCTGTTCTGGATGCATATAAAGCTAATTTATCCCTAGCAAAGAAAAACTCAGATTTGGGGCTTGGTTTATCTACTATAGACCTTCCTGGCCACACAGCCGGTCATATTGGAGTGCGCATTTCTTCAGGTAGTGATGAATTTGTTATAGCTGGGGACATAATTCACGCCGAACACCTACAATTTTCAAATCCAAACATTGGCGTTGTTTTTGATCAAGACTATGAACTCGCGAAGCAATCAAGGATAAGCATGTTAGATATGTTGGCTTCCGATGAAATACGTTTTACTGGTGGCCACCTTATGCCGCCTGCAGTATCAATAGTCTCAAAGGAAGGAAATTCTTTTATTTATAATATGGGTTAATTTGGAAAACGCGTTATCATTAGAAGATAAAAACTTTGAGAGATACAGATAAACTATAAAATATAACCTACTGTATTAAATGTAATTTCTCTTGATTTTGTGTGAAAAAGTACGTTCAAAAACTTTTTCACACCTCTCACTCGCGTTAACTGCAGCATTTATATAAAAAAAGTCTTCATCGGCACTCATGCTGCATTTTGTATTAATTTTCACAATCCAGTCTTCCCTCGACAACTCTTGGAACCATTCAATCTCACCAGTTGCAGACAGGGGGTCGTTTTTATTTATCGTCCATATTTCATTTGTCAGTTGATCGGTTGTTAAGCCATGATTATTATCCTTTACACGACCAAAGTCTGAGTTAATTCTGAGTATTACTTCACCCGTTCCATAATTATCTTCTAACGTTCTATTATAATCCCCTGCTCTAAGAGATTTAAAATTCCACTCTTCAGAGGCTTCAGGTTCTTCAAACTTGTATTCGTCTTTTTTTATTTTTCCATTAAGAAGATTAAGGTTCAGAACACCCTGGCTTATTTCAATAGTAGTATTGGAAGCGCTAGGCCACACAAACGGCCAATATTGTGTTGAAATTGCTACTCTCAACTTATGACCTCTCGGGACAATATATGCTGTTTCATCTAGTAAAATATCTACAGCCGTCCGTTCATTAATCTTTAATACTGAAGGAGTTTCATCACTTTTCCGATGGGATAAATTTAGTAGACCATGACAAATTTTTGTTGATGCGCCGTCAGGATGGACATCACAAAGCCTCACAGCTATCTGAGCTTGAGGAACATTGCTTTCAAGCATAAGTTCCAAAATTGATCTTCCAACGATACTTAAAGGAGATTCTAAAAGTTCTGTATCAAAACAGGCCGAAACTGCATCATCGATACGTTGATCTCCTGCCTGCTCTGGGGGTCCGACACAGTCTTCACTAGCTAATGCCATTGGAAAAAATTCACCCTGAGTAACTCCACAATTTGTTGGTGAAGAAACTATTCTTGAGAATTGCTTTTGACTGCCCTTATTCAATCCATTTTCTGACAGAAAAAATTTCTTATTTATAATTCTTTCAGATGGAAATGAACTTTCAAGACACCATTTACCTGGACGGTGGGAGTAGTGACGCTTGGGGCGTACACTATCCTGAAGATAAAAAATAAGTTCCTTATTAGGTATATCGGGTTTGTTAATACCCTTTAACCAGATATTCCACCAAGAAACCATTTCTTGTAAAAAGCCAATCTGAGGACTGGGAGCCGCCATATGAGGATACTGGTGCACCCATGGACCAATTATTCCTTTAACATTAGTCTTCAAATTGTTAACTAGTTGGGGTACGGCGTTCATGTAATTGTCAGCCCAACCTCCAAAAACTAATACAGCAGCTTCAATAGAGTTAAAGTTTTCACTAACTGAGCCGTGCTTCCAGTAGTCATCGTATGTTTGATGGGAAAGCCAGTTAAAAGCTAAAAACGGTTCGTTTTTCAACCTTTGAAGCCATATATCTTTCCAAGATTCTCCCACTAAAATAGGATCTGGTGGTCGCGCAGAATATGCTAACATAACACCAGCCCAACGAAGATTGTCATTTAAAAGGCAACCTCCTTTATAATGGATATCATCCGAATACCGTTTTGTTGATGTATAACCAGTAGCTATTGCTTTTAGTGGTTTTGGAGCTAATGCGGCTACCTGTAGAGAATTAAACCCACCCCAACTCTTTCCCATCATTCCTACATTTCCGGAGCACCACGGCTGCTTAGAAATCCAGTTAATAAGTTCCCTTGCATCAGACAATTCCTGAGGGGAATATTCATCTTCTAGTAAACCTTCGCTATCACCTGAACCACGCATATCAACTCTCAAGCATACATAACCTTGCCCCGCGACATACGGATGAATTAAATGATCTCGATAAATTGTGCCATCACGTTTCCTGTAGGGTATGTACTCAAGTACCGCAGGAACAGGTTTTTCCAACGCATCAATTGGCATCCATAATCTAGCAGCTAATTTACACCCATCATTCAGTTGTATCATCATGTTTTCGATCTCTTTAATTTTAAAGGGTGTATTTGAATTAATTTTCATATCCAGGTCCTGTTGCATTGTTTAAGTTAATCGTAAAATAATAATGCCTATAACGATTATAAAAACAACAAGTATTCTTTTTGGAGTAATTTTTTCTTTTAGAAAAACCGTGCCCAGCAATAACGCGAAAAGAACAGACGTTTCGCGAATAGAAGAAACAACAGCTATTGGAAGATACAAACAGGCCCACAAAACTAAAACATAGGCTAGATAAGAAGCACTTCCTCCTACTAAAAATGTAAACCGTGCTTCTTTTATTACCCTACTAAGTATCCCCCGATGAAAAAGAGTTAAATAAATTGAAAATAAAAGACAATTACCAATCGTTAATCCCCCATAGTATGATATCGAGTTTTGAGTAATCCTTGTACCGGTTCCATCAACCATAGAGTACGCTGCAATAAAACCAGCCGTAGCCAGTGCCAATAAAAAACCTTTTAAGTTAAATTCATTCTCATTGAACTGCGAAAGTCCATGAATGAGTATACCCGCTGAGACTACACCAACTCCAATCAGTTGGAGAATACTTAGCTCATCAATTAACATTATAATTGATAGGACAGCGATAATTAAGGGCGCCGCACCGCGAGCTATTGGATAGATTTGGGTTAATCCACCGAACCTGTATGCGTTCATTAAAAATGACTGGTATCCGACATGTAAGACAGAACTTGCTATAATATATGGAAGCGCCTCTTTTTCTGGAAAGCCAACAATTAACAGACCGAGAAATGCTAAAGGTGCATGACCAAATACAATTGCAGCCATTGCTAGAACCTTGTCATCACCACCCCTAACAAGAAAGTTCCAAAACGCATGCAGGAAAGCTGCAAACAAAATCGCACTAATAATTAAAATATTCAATACTTTGCCTTTGAAGAGAGAGTTGAACGACAATCCTATCTTTTAATACAAATGTAAAGTTATAGTCCACTAAGCTTATGTTAAGCTACATAATTCACCAAACTACCTATCCCGGAAACTGTTATTTCTAGTTTATCTCCCGACACTAGATGCCTTTTAGGGTTACGGCTCCCTCCCGTTCCATCCGGTGAACCGGTTGCAATTACGTCGCCAGGATACAAGGTATAAAGGGTCGATATATAAGAAATCTGCTCTGCAATTGAGAATATCATCTTATCAATAGTGGTATCCTGAACTCGCTCTGAATTCAAATACGTAGAAAGTTGAACCGAATCTACGTCTTTAAATTCATCTTTCGTAACTAGGTAAGGCCCCCAAGAACTAGATTTTTGAAAATTTTTACCAGCATAAATACTGTGTTTTTGCCACTCACGCACAGAGCCATCATTTAATATCGAATAACCAAATATATAGTTTTTTGCCTCTAAAAGTGGTATATTTCGTCCACTTTTTCCAATTATTACAGCTACTTCCCCCTCATAATCAAACGTTAAACCAGGTTTACCAATAGGGAATTCCAAACTTTCATGATGAGCTACGAGACTACTATGCTCCTTACCAAACAAAATTATATTCTCTGGTTTTGGTGGAGACACTCCTTCAACTGGATAAATTTTTTCATAATTTAAACCAACACATATAATTTTCACTTTTTCACTCATTGGAGTACAAAACTCAACATGTGATAACTCAATACCGTTCGAAAGAAATAGACCTTTATTTAAAGTAATACCTTTCTCAAGATGACAAATTAAATCAAACAAAGTTGGGAAATGCCTTAAAGTTTTTTCAGTAGCAAAATATATTTCATTTTCATTAATGTAACCATATTTAATTAATTTTTTATATTTTACGGTCGCAAGTTTCATAATTTCATCCTTTGAATTTCTCTTCAGAGCTTTTGACACATGCGACAAGTGTATCACTATAAGGTGTATTAATTCCGAGCTCACGGCCCATAATTGGGATCATTCCGTTTATTGCGTCAATCTCCGACTTACGGTTACTAATATGGTCTAACAACATTGAAGGCTTAGCACTTGGCATATTTAATCCAAAATTTGTTACATATTTTATAGGGTCGTCGAAAGATAAATTAATGTTCTTCTCAATCGCTATTGAGTAAGCTTCCATTGTACCACCCAACGCGATCTCCCATAGTAGAGGGCTACCCATTAACTCGCCAATTGTTTTTCTGAAAACCGTACAGGGAGCGCTAAATGTCACGTTACAGATAAATTTTTCCCAAATCAGTTGGGTAATATCTTCAAAAGCCTTTACTTTAAAACCTGCCTTTCGCCATAATTCTTCTATCTTTAACAATCTAGCACTAATGCCACCATTAAGTTCTCCTATTCTAATGAGCTTCATAGAATTATGATGGATATGCCCAGGAGAAATAACAGACGCACCAAAACCTTCAGCGACACCAAGTAATAGGTTTTCAGTTGAAACGAACTTTTCTATTCTTTCACCAGAACCTAATCCATTTTGAATAGTTATAATAGTAGAGTCTTTATCTGCAACCGTACTAATTAGTTCTGCAGCCTTACCCACTCCTGATGCCTTAGTTGCTATTATATACAAATCTGATTTAGGGAAATCATTTATATTTTCTGAAACAGTAATATTTCTTAAAGTCCTTGAACCACTTGCTCCTTCAACTCTTAATCCATTAGAGTTTATCGCATCACAATGTTCTTTCCAGTCATCAACACCAAATACATTATGCCCGTCCTCTATAAAAAGAGCTGCATAAACAGATCCCATCGCTCCCATACCCACAATTGTAATGTTCATATCTTTCTCATTTCATCTGTAGATATTCTTATGTCAAACTCGTTAATGATCCGTTTAATAAGATCATCTTTTACATGATTTGGGTAGTGACTTTCTAAGATTTCTTTAGCTAAAATTTTAGCGCGATAAATTATGTCCATTCCACCTGAACTTTCCCACACATCATATGGTCTTCTATCAGAAATTTTTGGATATAAAAAATCTGTTTTCATTCTCTTAAAAGTTTCACTCGCCCCTAGAAAATGGCCGTCCGTATTAACCTTTTCTTTTATTGACTCAAAACATAACGTTTCCTTATCAACTATTATTTTTGAAAGTGATCTTGATACTCCACCCAACATATCGTTATCAATTACACATGATTCAAACGAAGCAACCATCAAACCTGCTTGAGTTCCAGCGGCCTGTGTAATTAAGTTACTTCCTGAGTTGGCTGCCATACTGATGTTTGAAGCCTTTTCATATCCTGCCTGACAATCAGGAGCCTTACTATCCGTAGCTCCAGATATAGTTGAATTAGAAAAACCATAAAAATTAGCTAGTTGTATAGATCCAGAGGTAAGTAACGCCTGTTCACCGCTCCCTCCAGCCATACCTCCAGTTCTCAGATCAGTAACCATTGGACGTGCACCATAAAGTGCTTTTATTTTTGGATTTAGTAAATACGCAAGGGTCATCCCTGCTAGTGTTTCAGCATTTGTTTGAGCCAAGCATCCAGCAATTGTTACAGGGCTAGACGCCCCCATTTGCCCAAATGTATTAATCATAATTGGAATCCCTTGAATAGAACATTCGAATAAGACCTCGGTAGCCTCCTTAGAAAACCGCATAGGCGGAACAACATGATTAATATGAATAGATAGAAAGGGTTTTTCCATGTATTTTTGTTTAGATCCAGCTATCAGGAAACATAATTTTGCAATTTGCTTTACTTGATGGCGAGAGTTAGCACTCACAATTACATGTTTCTTTGTACCCATCAAACAAGCATAAGCCGTATTAATTGCAATCAAATCATCAATTTCTAAATCGCGAGCAACAACAGGACGAGAAAAAAAATGGATATTGTCCAATCGATCAATTAACCTAGCAAAATTATAAACATCTACCAAAGATGACTCGCGAAGATCACCATTTACAAGGTCTCGCACCATTGGTGAGGCGCCACCTGTTCCAAAGTAAACCTGCCCTGTCGATAGAATTAAATCATTTAGTCCGTCTCGACTGAATAAAGTTATATTCTTAGTTAATTGATTGATTGAATTTTTAATAGAGGTCTCAGAAAGACAAAGTCTACCATCACCATTTACATGACCACCACCCGATTCAATCACATTTCTAACTTCTTTAGAGTATTCTGAAAAGCCTACTTGAGTAAGAAGTTGAATTGATGTTTTATGAATTTTTTTAACATCTTTATCTTCTAAGACTTTTAATTTTCCACCCCTAATTCCGCGTGTACTGGGCTTAATCTCGGTTGTTAAGGTTTCTCGTCCCTTACCGTTATTTTTTCTTTTACGTATTCTATTACGAATTTGAGACATCAATTTTATCCTTAAACTCAATTCTTATAGACTAATTATTTCTCTGCTGGAAAGTGACAACATTATTTGTGATGGACAAGAGATAACAATTAGAGTTATGAATAAAGATAATTTTATCTATAAGATGTTAAAATGGCTAAAAAGAGAGTAAAACTAAATAGGTTACCGTTGACTGCCTTAAGAACCTTCGAGGCAGCAGCTAGGTTATTAAGCTTCAAAGACGCTTCAGACGAGCTCCACGTTAGTGCAACAACCGTTAGTAATCAAATTCGAAAATTAGAAAAAGATTGGAACTGCAAATTATTTATTCGTAGAACTCGGTCAGTCATACTCACGGATACTGGTAGGTCACTATCTACAGTCGTATCAAGATCATTTGGACAAATTAGAAAGGAAATAGAAACACATATAATTGATAAAAAACGAATATTAAAGGTAGGTATTGGTCCAATTTTTAGTCGCTGGATAATACCAAAAATAAATGATTTTCAAAAAAGATACCCTGAAGTTGATTTAGTAATTGAGAGTAGTCCAAGGATTACCAATGCAGGGATGATGACTTGCGATATCCAGATAGATTGGGGGGTAAGCGATAGTTGGTTTGGTTTAGACAGTACTTTCCTAATGGAAGTTACATATTCACCTGTCCTAAGTCCCAAGATTTTAAAGGATGGTGAATACCCTAAAACATCAGAAGATTTAATTAATTTAACCCTTATTCATCAGTATGATTATTCAGAATGGGCAGCCTGGATGAACCTCAAAGGAGATAAGGAACTTAACGTAGAAAATGGAATAATTATTGTTGATTCGAACGTGGCTCTTCAAGCAGCAATTGATGGCGCTGGAGTTGCTTTAGGTTCTTTTCCTTTTGTTTCGCCAGAATTAGATGCCGGTATTTTAATTAAACCCTTCGACATCAACTTAGTACCGTCTCGTGCATATTATGTTTTGGTAAAGCCGCAGAATACCCCAAACCCCGATATATCAATCTTTGTAGAGTGGCTTAAGGATCAAGTGTCTAACTAATTTCTCTAATCACGGAATTCTAAGATTCCAATTAGTTAAATTTATTTGAATGTCAGAAATTAAAACTCAAGTTTTCCATAAGTCTCTGGAGATCAAAACTTTCATAATTTCATTTGTTCCACCATAGATGCGTTCTACTCGGTTATCACGATACATTCTTGCGATTGGATATTCATTCATAAAACCATACCCTCCATGCAATTGAAGACATCGATCAATAATTTTAGATTGGAGGTCCGTTAACCAGTATTTTGCCATCGAGGCCATTTCTGTGGTTAAGTTTCCTTTTAAATGTTCATTAATACAATAATCAACAAAAACCTTACCTATTGTTGCCTCAGTCTTACACTCAGCTAATTCAAATTGTGTATTTTGATAATCTGAGATAAATTTACCGAAAGCTTTTCTTTCTTTTACATAATCAAGGGTTACCCCTATTGCCCTATCTATTCGTGCAATGGCATAAATAGCTATTAGAAGTCTTTCTTGAGGTAACTCTCCCATTAATTGATAAAAACCTTGACCTTCTTCAGGCCCTAAGAGCGCCGAAGCAGGAACTTTTACATTATCATAAAATAATTCGGATGTATCATTTGACTTCATTCCAATCTTGTCCAAATTACGTCCTCGCCTGAACCCCTCTACCTCATCAGTTTCTATCAAAAATAATGAGGTACCCTTAGCGCCTTCTTTGGGATTAGTTTTGGCTACTGTTATAATTAAATTTGCTAATTGGCCATTTGTAATAAATGTCTTCTGTCCAGAAAGGACATATTGATTTCCCTCTTTAGTTGCCGAGGTGCGTATTCCTTGCAAGTCAGAACCAGCTGCTGGTTCTGACATCGCAATCGCTCCAATTAATTCACCAGAAATAAGCTTTGGTAAAAGTCTTTTCTTTTGATCTTCAGAGCCATAGTTGAGAACATATGGGATAACAATTGCATTATGCAGGCCTCCGCCCCAGCCATCTACACCAAGTAAGTTTCCCTGATAAGCAATAACCGCATCGTAAGCAAAACTTCCACCCGGGCCTCCATATTTCTCGGGAACCATCGCTCCTAAAAGTCCCATCTCCCCAGCCTTCAACCAAGTCTCTCGACCGACATGACCACGCTCTTCCCACTCATCATAATAGGGTAAACAATCACGTTCATAGAATTGCCTACAGGCATCCTCCAACATTGTTAACTCTTCGTTAACCCAGGGTGATTTAGGTAAAATAGATGTCGTCATTATACTCTTTCCTGTTTATTACCAACTTATATGATTGGAAATGTATCAATCCTGCCTTCTCTTATCTCACCATCCATACAATCTACACTGATTTTGTCACGACAACTCCAGTATTCTCTTTTAACCATAGCTATAGACACATTTGCTTTCTTTCGTGGTGAATACATTGCTGAAGTTATTTGGCCCACATGTTTGCCATTAGAAGTTAAGAGCCACGGAGACGAGCAAACTGGACATTTCGAGCCATCAAAAACAAACGCTTTTAGTTTTTGAGATACTCCCTCTGTTGCTATCTTCTGTAAAGCCTCTCTACCGACATAGTAAACCTCGCCATTCAAAGAGCAGTATTTCTCTAAACCCATTTCAAATGGGTTATTTTCACGGGTTATTTCGTTTCCGTAAGAAAACAATCCACCTTCAACCCTCTCTATTAAATTAGGAGAACCTGGTCTTATATTATACTTTTTGCCGGCCTGTAAAATAAAATCCCATAAGTCTGGACCTAAAGCCTTACCTTTTAAATATATCTCAAATCCTCCTTGACGAGAATAACCAGACCGAGCAATAATTTGTTGTGTATTTTTAAATTCTATTTTATCAAACTTGAAAAATTTAATATTTCTGGTATGCACCCCGAACAAGTCTGAGATGAGATCGCCAGCTTTTGGTCCCTGAATCGATAGTGTCCAAATATCAGCCTCGCAAATTAAAACGTCTAACTTTAAACCAATTGATAGTCCCAGTGCAAAAAGTAATAGATCACTATCCGCTATCGACAACCAAAACTTATCTTCCGAATGCTTTAAGAGTACTGGATCATTTATAAGACCTGCATTTTGGTCAATAATTGGTAGATATAAACAATCACCCTTTTTACAGCTTGATATATTTCTTGGAGTCATTAATTGAATCAGTTTTGACGCATCTGGCCCAATAACCTCTATTACGCGTTGGGTTGAGACATCCCACAATTGAACATGCTTCCGGAGATGCCAGTAATCATCCTCTACACTATGTTTAAATGCTTTTGGTAATAACATATGATTGACAACAGAAAAGCTAGACACACCCGCCTCCTCTACTCTGTCGGTATAGGCTGTCCTCCTAATTCTTCGAGAAAAATTCAAACCATCTGACATTATGATGATTTCCAAACCGTATAGGAGTTAGGAGAAAATATTACTGGAATATGATAATTTCCAAAAATATCGTTTACCTTAAATCGTACGGTAATCTCATTGAGTAGTTGTGAGTTAAAAACTTTTCTCTCTTTCCAATAGTCAGAAACATTAAAAGTTAGCTGATAATTATCTCCAGCAATCAGATCATCGGGATCAATATCGACAGACAATCTTCCGTCGCTATCCATACTGCTCGAAAAAATACTCTTTTTCGAAATGACGTGTTCGAGGGTAACGGGTATAGATGAGGCATGAGAACCGTCAGTTCCGTTTAAGGTATGAGAAGTTAACTTTGCCATTATTCTATAGATGCCTTATCCCGTTTATCCGATGTTGCAGCAACTATTGGGCTAATTACACCTCGACACTTTACATTTATACAGGCTGTTTTTCCACTCTCCATGGCTCTTTTAACGGCCGGGATAATGTCTGATCTAGATGTCACTAACTCTCCATGCCCACCTAACCCTTCAAACATTGTATGGAAAGGAATATCCCTAAAATCTGTTGCAAAGTGCTTTCCGTTTTCAAAAAGTCTCTCTTGCTGTTGACTAATACAATCTAACCCACCGTTATTATCTATAATAACAGTAATCGGTAAATTCTCCTGGAAAGCTGCTTCTATTGATAGTCCTCCAGATAAAAAAGCTCCATCTCCACTGATTAAAACAATATTTTTATCAGGATTAAGTGCCTTAGCCGAAATAGCAAAAGACACCCCAACGCCTAAAAGACTATAATTACCAGGATGCATTATTCCACCTAATTTTTTTCCACGCCATCCAGCCATATTAACTCCAATTTCAGACCAAAAATGGGTATTACCTCCATCAAAAATTAACCAATCGTCATCTCCCAAAGTAGATTGAACATCTAATGAAAGCTGTAGAGGATGAATTCTGACATCTTTCTTTTCTTCTTCAACTAGATGGTCTTCCCAACTTTCAACCCATTTACCTCTCCGCACCTTTTGAAGTTCAAACCATTCGTTCCAAGCTAAATTTAAATTCAAAATATTTTCCAGAAAAGCTCGAGGATCTGATAACAAAGAGTAATCTGCCGCACGATTATATTCAAGTTCTTCATGGCTCCCATTGATACAAACTAACTTCTGATGCTTAGGAAAAAATGGTGGATTTCCAAAGTTCATTTGGTTATCTAACCTACCACCAATCATTAAAACTAAATCGGCTTCTTGAATGGCCTGTTTTGATGGATGATACTGATGAAAATCAGCTAACCCCATATAAGCATCACATTCCTCTCCTAACAGCTTTTGATGATAAGGTACGTTAAATATGGGTAACTTCAACTTAACACCAACATCACGGAGCAATTCCTCACTCTTTGACCACCAGACTCCATGACCACCTATAATAATCGGTCGTTGAGAGTTTTGTAATAAATTTATAACCTTTTCTAAACTCTTGGGGTTTGGCCACGCCCTAGGGATATCACCAGCTTTACGATCAAATGGTCGTTCTAATAATCCTGTTTCCTCATTAAAAGAAGAAAACATTATATCGACCGGCAAGCTTATATGAACTGGACCGGGATACCCAGTTATAGCCGCAGTCCATGCTCGGTCAACAAATTCACCAATTCTATCACCATCAGTAATTTGAACTGAATACTTTACTAAAGGCGCAGCGATTGCCACGTCATCAATTTCTTTAAATCCGCCTGATCCTTGACGTTTTAATGTGGAAGAACCAGTTACAAAAATTACTGGGCTCCTTTCTCCACCAGCCTCAAGCATGGCCGGTACTGCGTTGGCAAACCCCTCAGGTCCAACAAGACAAACAGTTGGTTTTCTTGTTATACGCGTGTGACCATCGGCAAGATGGCCCGCAATTTGTTCATGTGGTGAATTTATAACTGGCATATGACATTCCATAAAACCCTCAAGTGCTGGATTACAAAAACCCCCAGCTAATGTGAAAACATGGTCAACGCCTTTTTCTCTTAAAGCTCTAGCTAAGATCGCTCCACCACGGAATGTAGTATCATTTTTCAAAAAATCATCCTCTCATTGACCCATGATGATTTACATAGCTCTGTTCTATCAATTTATAAACCAATATTTATTCATCATACAGTCCTCTTCTAACCGCTTTTTTACAACAGAAAAATTACGCAAACATAAGTAAAAAAAATATTATGTATACCAGAGTATTAAAATTAGCTTGGAAGATCTATACTGGACTTACTAAACAATTCTTATCAATATCACCAATTGAAGTGAGTCCTAATTGAGCCATAACTACACTCAATTCATCAGAAATCGATCCCATAAAAGAATTTAAACCACTTTCTCCCCCAGCTCCTAATGAATATAGAATTGGCCGTCCCAACATTACATAATTGGCACCAAGAGCAAGTGACTTAACAATATCATCCCCGGTACGTATACCGCTATCAAAGATTAGTGGAAATTTCTTGCCTACTGCATCTCTTATAAGAGGTAATCTATCGAGAGCTGCTGGCGCACTATCCAATTGGCGTCCACCATGGTTTGAAACCCATATGGCATCACATCCTATTTTTTTAATTCTTAACGCATCATTTGGATGTGTCACACCTTTAATCACCAAAGATCCTGTCCAAATATCTCTTAATTTATTTAAGAAATTCCAGTCAGCAGCAGATCTATCTGCATCTCTTTTAAATTCTTTCTTTCCATTAATAACAAAATTTTCAGGAAAGGGTACTCCATGTAATAACATTGGTATAGACCAACGAGGATGACACGCAAAATCAATAAACTGAGCTGGACCAATCTTAAAAGGCATTGCAAAACCATTCTGAAGATCACGAATACGCTTAGAAACCTGGGGAACATCTACTGTAAGAACTAACTTCTCATACCCGGCAGCCCTAGCCCTTTCAATTATAGGAAGAGTTTCTTCTAAAGTTGAGGCACTGTACAACTGGAACCATGAATGCTGGCCTGCCTTGTTTCGCATACTCTCTAATGATATTGACGCTGCCGTCGAAACAACAATTGGTATATTTTTTTCAATTGCGATTTTAGCCATAAAGGAATCTGCATTAGCACAGCTTAATCCACTCATACCCATTGGTGAAAATCCAAAGGGAAGGCTATATTTTTCTCCTAATATTGAAGTATTGAGCTTCCTAACTGATACATTTTTTAAAACTCTTGGCTGAAGTTTTACTGATTCAAATGCGGTGAAATTTCTTTTACGCGCACTCTCAGTTCCTGTTGCTCCGTCTATAAAATCAAATATAATCCTTGGAATACGTTTCTTTGCAATCAATCTAGCCTGATCCGCACTGAACAAAACCCTTGGTTTCAACGGGTTTAACAAAGTTGAATATAAGTGATTGAACATATCTGATTAAATTCCATAATAAAAATAACTAAATTTATAAAAATTAATCTATAGACATATTTGTTTGATATTTGAAGAGAAATAATAAATGCTGGCCCAATAGCTTATTTAACTTAATTAAGATACGTTGGATTATTTGTTATGAGTAAAAAAATTAACAATCAACCTATTGGAGGAAATATTCAACCAAGGTTCTCCGGCTCAGGAACATTTATGAGGCTACCTCAAACAAAAATCTTAACGGAGTTAGATGTAGCAATTTTGGGAGTCCCTCTTGATATTGGAACAAGTTGGCGATCAGGAACAAGGTTTGGTCCACAACAAATTAGAGCAGAAAGTAATATGCTTAGACCTTTTAACATGTGGACAAAAGTTAATCCTTTTGACAAATTAAATTGTGGAGATATAGGAGATATCCCAGTAAACACATTTGACTTAAAGGACTCTGTTTTACGAATTACAGAGTTCTATGAAGAGCTTATGAAGGCCGCCGTATTACCAGTTGCAATGGGCGGGGATCACACTCTAACATTACCAGTATTAAGAGCGTTGAATAAAAAATATGGTAAAGTTGGAGTTATTCATATCGACGCCCACGCGGACATAAACGATGAGATGTTTGGTGAAAAAATTGCTCATGGAACACCATTCAGAAGAGCCTATGAAGAATTATTAATTGACCCTAAATTTGTTTTTCAAATTGGACTTCGAGGGACTGGATATTCAGCTTTGGACTTTGAAGAAGCCCGCGGTTGGGGTTTTAATATTATTCAGGCCGAAGAAATCTGGCACAAATCTTTATCACCATTGGGCAAATTAATTAATTCTCGTTTAACGGGTATACCGGTTTACTTAAGCTTCGATATTGACAGCCTCGACCCAGCTTATGCACCGGGGACAGGCACACCGGAAATAGGCGGTCTAACAACTCCTCAGGCCATAGAACTCATAAGAAGTTTTCAAGGGTTGAATATTATAGGCTGCGATCTCGTAGAGGTCTCTCCTCCTTATGATACATCAGGGAATACCGCACTTACCGCCGCAAACTTAATATACGAAATGTTATGTATATTACCTACTTCAAATAAAACGTAATTACAGATAAGAATTTTTTTCAAGAGGAAGAAACTAATATGCAAAGAAATCCGTTCTTAGATACATCGATTGCTACCGAAGATTATGAACTACTGCAAAGACTCCGGGACGAACTGTCAAAAAAACCAGATATTTCTGAAGTCCCAATCGATCTAGCCAGAGCTGCCAGGGATAATAATGAAGGCAACTTTCCAACCTATCCTATTAATCCCGCTGCGGAGGATATGAAGTTTAAGTCAAACAATGGAGGTCCTGGAGTTATTAGGATTACATATCCAAAATCGAAACCAGTGGGCATTTATATCCATATACATGGTGGGGGTTGGATATTTGGAAAACCTTGGCATCAAGATTGGAGAATGAAAAGGTTTGCAGAGGATGTTGGGTGTATAACCGCATCCATAAAGTATCGGTTGACGCCAGAAAACCCTTGGCCAAATAATCTCGATGATTGTGAAGAAGCAGCAACTTGGATTATAGATAATGCTAAAGAAAACTTTGGGGTAGAAAACTTTATTATTGGGGGCGATAGCGCAGGAGCACATTTAAGTGCATCAACTCTTTTACGATTAAAAAATAACTATCATATCAATAATTTTGTTGGTGCCCTTTTTACCTACGGTGTCTTTGATCTAAATCTAACACCATCAGCAAAAAATTGGGGTCTTGAAAAACTAATATTATCAACTCCTGCAATGGAATATTTTATTGATAACTTAAAACTTGGGAACTTACAGAAAACAGACCCCTATGTATCACCCTTATACGGAGATCTACGTGGTTTACCAAACGCATTCTTTCAATGTGGAACGTATGATCCATTAGTGGATGATACGAGTTTTATGGCTTCTCGATGGCAAGCTGCAGGAAATGAAAGTTTAACAACTTGGTACCCTGGAGGAGTTCACGGCTTTGATCTTTTCGATAGTAAGCTTGCAAGAAAAGCAATAAATGACTCTATAATATTTTTGAAACATAGATTTACAGAAAATGGCGAGTAATTTACAATGGAGGCCTTTAATTCAGTTCACGTAGTTTCTTGTCATGCCGAAGGTGAAGTTGGTGATGTAATAATTAGTGGTATTGCCCCGCCACCTGGTGATACCCTATGGGATCAAAGAACTTGGATACACAATGATCAAACACTAAGGAATTTTATTTTAAATGAACCAAGAGGAGGAGTTTTTCGTCATGTTAATCTCCTAGTCCCACCCAAAAATCCAAAAGCTGATATCGGTTGGATAATAATGGAGCCGTCTCATACTCCCCCAATGTCTGGATCTAATAGTATCTGTGTATCAACAGTCCTTTTGGAAACAGGTATCATAAAAATGGTGGAACCGATCACAACCATAACTCTTGAGGCTCCCGGAGGTTTAGTAAAAGTAAAGGCACATTGTAAGGACAAAAAGGTAACATCCGTCACAGTACAAAATTTAGATTCGTTTGTTGACAAAAAAGCCGTAAAACTTTGTCTCCCTAACTTAGGTGAATTTATAGTTGATACAGCCTATGGTGGAGACAGTTTTGTTATAGTTAACGCAGAAGATTTTGGCTTTCAAATAATTGAGTCTGAAGCGAAAAAACTGGCTGAACTCGGTATGAAAATTACCGAAGAAGCCAACAAGCAGCTGGGTTTTACTCACCCAACTAATAAGGATTGGAAACATATTTCATTTTGTCTATTTGCTGGCAATATAACTAGAGTTGGAACGAACTTGTTTGCAAAGTCAGCAGTTGCCGTTGAACCGGGGAAAATCGATCGATCACCAACCGGAACAGCAGTATCAGCAAGAATGGCATTACTACACGAACAGCAAAAAATGAAAATTGGTGATATATTGAACTGTAAATCAATTATAGGATCATCGTTTACTGGTAAAATTGTAAAAGAAACAAAGATAGGCTCTCTCAATTCAGTAACTCCTGAAATAACAGGACGTGCTTGGATCACTGGAAAGCACGAATATATGTTGGACCCCACAGATCCGTGGCCAACGGGTTACCGTTTATCTGATACTTGGCCTGAGACAAAAAAATAGTGCCCGAAAGAAAACTTACGGGCACTAATCTTTATTTTTTAATAATATTTATTTAAGGATTTTTCCTACCCAAGCGCCGTCAACGACCACACTTGCTGAAAAACTTCCTGCAACATCACCATTTGCGTCAAAATCTTGTGGCCCAGATCCACCATTATAATGGATATCACCACCAGCAGCTAATATCTTTTTAGCCTTTGACCATTCACCTGGAAGAATTACTTCACCAGGAGCATTACCGATGGCTCTTAGTGCCCCAGCAATCTTACTTCTATCGGCTGAACCGGCTTTTTCAATAGCGAGAGCCATCATAAATGTTGCGTCATATGAGTTTGGTATAAAAGGCCCTAAAGGATTTAAATCTGCAGCCACTGCAAGCGCTTTCCATGCGGCGTAACCGTCAGTAGTCTCATCTGATGTAGATGTGGTAAAAGTCGCGTCCCCAAGGTTTTCAGCACCCAATTGATCGATAACTTCTTGAGCAAGCATACCATCTGCTCCAAGGAATGTTGAAAACGCTCCGGTTTCCATAGCATTTCTCATTAAGGTAATTCCACCTGAACCATAATAAGCAAACAGGGCAAGATTATCGGTATTTGCACCCAAGGTTGCAACTTCAGATCGGTATGAGGCCTTATTTGGTTCGTGAGCTTCATTCGCATGGATTTTTCCGCCTTTTGAAGCATAATGAGCAGCAAAAACTTCAGCTAATCCCGCATTATAATCATCGTTAGCGTAAGAAACTGATATATCATTAATACCTTTTGACAGTGCTAACTCAGCAAGTGCAACACCTTGATAGGCATCAGAAGCAGCTGTTCTGAAAACTAGATCGGTGCCATCTTCCATGGTTGAAATCGCTGGTGCAGAGGCAGAAACAGATAAAGTCACAACACCCGCAGGTATAGAAACAGACTCTGCTTGAGCTATTGTCGCCCCTGAACAAACAGGACCAACGATACCTACAACACCACTCACATTAACAAGCTTAGTAACGGCATCGACCCCAGCTACTGGATCGCACATGGAATCTGCACGCACGATTACAAACTTTTCACCACCTGCAAACATTCCACCTTGATCGTTGATATGCTTTTCCGCTAGATCAACGGCCACAGCCATAGGTGCGACTAGATCTGGAATTGGGCCTGTCATCGCCATTGGATTCCCAACTTTGACATCAGCATTCGCCGCACCAACAACTGCTAAGGCAGCAATGCAGCTATATATTGTTTTTTTCATAGTATTACTCCTTCATAAAACCCACATTTATCGTTATGTTTTACCGGAAGCGGTGGGCCGCGATTCCGGTAATATTCCTAAGGGGTATTTCTGTAGTATGTATTGTAGTAATAACCCGATTAGTAGCATACGTAAATATCCAGCTCTTGTAGTAAGAATACCTACATGCACATTTGTTATGTCAGCAAGTAAATCGATACCAACATTGATCACTATTTCACTTGCCGACCAAATTATCCAAATCAAAAAAGACCCAAGTATTGCTCCACGATTATTTCCTGAACCACCAGCGATTAACATCACCCATACTAAAAAAGTCATCTTTGACGGATCGAACGTATTAGTTGGCTCTATAAGCCGCAAATGCATCGCTAACACCGCCCCGGCTAAACCCATAATTACTGAGCCTAGAATGAATGCTTCTACTCTTCGCCCTTCAACATTCTTTCCAGCCGCGTGAGCTGCCGGTTCATTTTCTCGTATAGCGGTCATCATGCGACCCCATGGCGACAGTCGCAATCTCTCTAGCAACCGATAAACAACGTAAACCACAATTATAATTGAAAGTGCAAAACAAGGTTGCCACCACCACCGTGGTAGAGATGCAAAAAATATCTGCCAAGTGTCGACTGACGCAAACCATGACATTGGCCAATCTGCATAAAATCGTTCTTCAGTAAAATTTTCCCAAAGTCGTGGAATCTTGTTAATTCCCCTAGGTCCATTTGTTATCTCAGTATTATTTTTTAAGATTAATTTAATGATTTCTGCTATTCCAATGGTAGCTATTGCAAGATAATCAGCTCTAAGCCTTATACAAATAACACCTATTAAGGCTGCTATAATCCCTGACGCAACCATTGCTGTAAAAATACCAACTGCGAGGGGCAGTTCCAATCCTCCATAGTGTAGAGGGCTGGCTGCTGTTGTTAGCAGTGCATAGGTATAGGCACCGATTGAAACAAACCCCGCTATACCAGCGTTAAATAGACCCGCAAAACCCCATTGGACATTAAGACCCAGAGCGATCAAGGAGTAAATACCACCAACAGCCAACAAAGAACAAAAATAAAGAAAGTAACCAATCAGTTGATCCATTAGAAAGTCCGTCCTTTAAATAGTCCACTTGGTCGAACTATCAGCATGACAATCATAATTGCAAATGCAACACCTGATTTATATCCTGGACTTATTAATGCAGAATCTCCAATCCAAGGGTATGACACAAGTTCCTCAACTAAGCCTATGACCAAGCCTCCCATGACCGCCCCATAAGGCTTTCCAATCCCTCCCAAGATTGCAGCAGCAAACATCGGTAATAACATTCTAAACCCCATTGTCGTTTCAAGCATCTGAATATCCATGGCTAAGAATACACCCGCCGCCACAGCACAAGCACCACCTACTACCCACGTCGCTCTTATAACAACTTCAACATCAATTCCAGTAACAAGAGCCAGGTCAGGACTGTCAGAGACGGCTCTCATTGCTTTACCAATCCGAGTCCTAGTTAATAGATAGCCTAATATTAAAACAATTATCAAAGTACCTGTCATAATCCAAAAATGCTTATTCGGAACAAGGATCATCATATCAAAAGAACCTGTCAAATCTCTTACAAAGCTGTTAGGTTTAGCTATACCTTTAACGAAGGTTATTTGATTAGGACCCCACAGAACTTGCACTAAACTCCTAATAACAAGCATCATCCCAAAACTAGCAATAACAAGTTTTATAGTTGGGGCATTTCTAAATGGTTTATAAAACCACCTGTCTATAATCATAAATAGTATGATCATAACAAAGATCGACGGAATTGCTGCGATTAAGGGGTGCAAAACCCATCCAAATAAAGCTCCAGTTACTGCCATTAAAGTCCATGTAAAATAAGCACCCGTCATCATGACTTCACCATGTGCAAAATTGGCAAATCTTAAAATACCAAAAGTGAGAGTGATTCCGATCGCACCTAGTGCATATATACAACCAAGTACAATACCGGGAATTAAATAAAAATTAACAAACTCAAATCCAAAAGTATCCCACATAATCTATTCTCCACCCCCAAGAAACATGCGTGCTACTTCTCTATCTTCAAGCAGATCCGTTCCTGTCCCTTGGAAGCGATTTGTTCCGTCAACAAGTACATATCCCCTATTTGCGCAACCCAGCGCCTGTTTTGCATTTTGCTCAACAATTAAAATAGGTACGCCAGTGCTGTTAATCTCCTTTATGGTAGAAAAAATTTCACCCCTATATTTAGGTGACAATCCAGCTGTGGGTTCATCCAATAATAATACTTTGGCGTCAACCATCAGGGCTTTTGCCATCGCGACCATCTGTCTTTGTCCTCCGGAAAGGGAACCCGCCGCTTGTTTTCGCTTTTCTCGTAGATCAGGAAACAACTTAAACATTTCTTCTAATCGTTCGTCAATTCCATCTGAACGCGTCCACGCTCCCATCTCTAAATTCTCTTGAACGCTCAAATTTACAAAAACATTATGGGTTTGAGGAACGTAGCTTATGCCTTTTGTAACAACACGATCAGGGGCAGTACCTGTTATATCATTCCCATCTAAAAGTACTGAACCCTTGGTTATATTCAAAAGACCTAAAATCGCCTTTATTGCAGTTGACTTTCCAGCACCGTTTGGACCAATAATTGCAACTATCTCACCAGCGCTTACAGAAAGATTTACCCCATGTAAAATTTCTGTTTCACCATAACCAGCGTAAATATTTTTTAGCTCTAAAGCTGGAGAAATATTATTCAAATTACTCCCCCTCCAAAATATGCATCTATTACGCGTTCATCATTTCTGACCTGTTCCATCGTACCTTGCATTAATATTTGCCCATCATTTAGAACAACAACATTTTTACAAAGATTTGCTATGAGATCCATATCATGTTCAATTATACAAAAGGTATAACCTTGCTCTTCATTCAAAGTTCTAATCATTTCGGTAACTTTTACCATTAAAGTTGGATTGACGCCTGCACCAGGTTCATCGAGTAGAACAACCTTAGAGTCACCCATCATCGTTCTTCCCAATTCAAGTAACTTCTTTTGTCCACCAGATAAATTTCCAGCTAGTTCATCTCTAACATGGTTAAGCCCAAGAAAATCTAACGTCTTAACGGCACGATCTAATATTTCCTTTTCTCTATTGATGACCTTCATTGGAGAAATCCAGTTCATAAACATGTTCTCACCTACTTGCGACGGACCAGCCACCATAAGATTTTCTAAGCTAGTCATTTTTGCATATTCATGACTGAGTTGAAACGTTCTCATCAAACCTTTGTAATAAAGCTTTTCAGTTTGGAGCCCAGTTATTTCTTGATCTAATAAAAATATTTTTCCAGAAGAAGGTTTTTCAGCTCCAGCAATCATATTAAATGTAGTAGTTTTA
>JBMYRX010000032.1:0-23342 GCA_049602715.1 Paracoccaceae bacterium
TCGTTGAAACTTTTCTTTAGCCATTATCAAATCCTCTTATTTTAAATTTTTATTATTAGGCCTTAAATTGATTCTATAAGCCAGATATTTTTTTTCCTAATAAAAATCAAGTCCTGTGTGTTATTTCTGGTTTAAAGTTTTTAAAAACTAGTACTCATTTAAAGGAACAAGTTTCTTTTAGGAAACCCGTGAGGTGGCTTCTTGCCGACGCTGGCCCTCCTCGCAAGCCACGAACTCATATCCTTCTCGTTTCTAATCTTTCCCCCACTTATGACCCAAGAAAGTCCCTCAGAAAAATTAAATGTAGTAATATCTGAAAGTCCACCATCAAATATTAGTGATCCTTGCTTTCCTTTTGGTTTGCTATACTTTTGTAACCGCACACCTTTTCCGCGATTCATTTCAGGAAGTTCATTCGTCGGGAAAACCAACAACTTTCCAGCTGAACTAATAACGGCAACATGGTCACCTTTAATTCTACAGCAAATTGCCGCAGAATGGCCTGACGTCAAATTTAAAACCTGCTTTCCATTTTTAGTCTGCGCAATTACTTCTTTTTCGGGGACTATAAAACCATCTCCAACGTCGGAAGCTACCAGTAACTTGTTTTTTTCGTCGTATACAAATATATCGACGATATTTGACTCGTTCGGTAAATCAATGATCAATCTTATCGGTTCACCCATACCTCGACCCCCGGGAAGGTTTGAAACTGGAATAGTATAAAACCTTCCGTTGGCACCAAAAACTAAAATCCTATCTGATGTTTCTGCATGAAAAATAAAACCCTTTTCATCACCATCTTTAAATTTTTGATTCTGATCTAGATCTATATGCCCACGGAGTGACCTAATCCAACCCATTTTTGAACAGATAATAGTTACTGGTTCCTTTTCTAAAATTGAATCAAAGGAAATTTCTTCAATATTCTTTATCTTTTCAATACTTGTTCGTCTTTTTTCAGTTGTTGGCTCATCACAAAAAGACTTTTTTACTTTTTTAATCTGATCTTTGATTTTACTCCACTGCAATTCCTGGTCGTCTATAAGATCCTCTAAACTCTCACGCTCAATCATTAAGTCATTTCTTTCAGACTTAAGTGCCATCTCTTCTAAACGGCGAAGGGATCTCAGACGCATATTTAATATAGCTTCCGCTTGAGTTTCACTAAGACTTACATCTTCTGTGCGTGTTTTGTTAGGGCTAACGTATTCTGACTCTGACAGAACTCTAACATATTTGATTGACCAATTCGCAAACATTAAGGCACTCTTTGGGGCCTCATCGTACCTTATTATATCAATAACTCTATCTAGGTTTAGAAACGCCACCAAAAACCCTTCCAAAACCTCTAATCTATGATCTATTTTTTTTAACCTAAATCTTGAACATTTGATCAATATTGCCCTGCGATGATCCAAAAAGGCTCTTAGTAATTCTTTGAGGGAGCATACCTTAGGGGTTAACCCATCAATCAAAACATTCATATTCATACTAAATCTAATTTCTAAATCCGAAATGCGAAAAATAGTTTCCATCAAAGCTTCAGGGGATATATTTTTTGATCTCGGCTCTAAAACAATTCTAATATCTTCTGCTGACTCATCTCTTACATCATCCAAGGCAGGTACTTTTTTTGTTTGAATTAATTCCGCTATTTTCTCAATGAGTTTCGATTTTTGAACCTGATATGGAATTTCTGTAATGACTATTTGCCATTGCCCCCTAGCAAAACTCTCTAATTCCCATCTTGCTCTTAACCTGAAAGAACCACGACCAGTTTTATAAGATTCCAGTCGACTCTCTTCAGGTTCAACTATAATACCGCCTGTTGGAAAATCAGGCCCTTTTATGTAATTAAATAAAGTCTCGTCGCGTGCATTCGGGTTATCCAACAAATGCATACATGCATTAAATAATTCGATTACGTTATGGGGAGGCACATTAGTTGCCATACCAACAGCAATTCCACTAGAACCGTTAGCTAGCAAATTTGGAAAAGTTGCAGGCAAGACTACAGGTTCTTTTAATGTTCCGTCGTAGTTATCATTAAATTCAACTGCATTTTCAGAAATACCTTCAAGGAGCAACTCAGCTGCCTTAGTCATACGTGCTTCTGTGTACCGAGCTGCGGCGGGGTTATCACCGTCTATATTTCCAAAATTACCCTGACCGTCAACTAGAGGATACCTGACATTAAAATCTTGAGCTAGCCTTGCCAATGCATCATAAATTGCTTGATCACCATGGGGGTGATAATTACCCATAACATCTCCAGAAATCTTTGCAGACTTCCTAAAACCTGTGTCAGAAGCTAACTTTAGTTCTCTCATTGCAAAAAGTATTCTACGATGGACTGGCTTTAAACCATCTCTAGCATCAGGCAAAGCACGGTTCATTATCGTGGATAAAGCATACTTCAAATAACGATCACCAATAGCTATGCGAAGAGGTTCTGTAGTATCTACATCTTTTTTACTGATATCATTAGGAGTTTCTGTCATAGTTGCTCTCTAACTAAGCTAACTGCTCTCGTAAAGTAATCCCTTAAAATAAGTTTTTACAGTTTACCAAAAAAAATTAATTTATGATACTAATCATAGATAAAACTGATCAGCTATAGACACTGAAAAATTCATTAAATTTAAGTATTTTAATTAATCAGTTTCCTTTTTTAAATGACAAGTATAAACGAGTCGAAAAATTGAAAGGTCCAAAATGATTAATGATCCACTTTTTTTGATCGTCATTGCAGCTGCTGTTGGTGTATTAATTATTCTGTTGATTGGCATTGGGAGCTTTGCCAAAGGAGGCGAATTCAATAGGAAATACGCAAATCGAATAATGAGGTACCGTATAGCTGCTCAGGCTTTTGCAGTAATTCTAGTCCTCTTATTCGTTTTCATAAAAAATATTGGGAATTAATTTAATGGTTACACTAAGTAAAATTTATACTAAAACTGGTGATGAAGGAAAAACCTCGCTTGGAAATGGTGATAGGGTTAATAAACATTCGTTACGAGTGGAAGCATATGGAACTGTAGATGAAACCAACGCTACTGTTGGGTTAGCGAGGCTACATGCTAAAGACAGTAATATAACTTCCCAACTTTCTGCGATTCAAAATGATCTATTTGACCTTGGGGCAGATCTATGTCGACCAGAACACGAAGATGATAAAAAATCAAAATATCCGCCACTCCGAATAAATTCTAAACAGGTTACTAGATTAGAAAGCGAAATAGATATTATGAATAGTGCTCTACAACCACTCAAATCGTTTGTTTTGCCAGGTGGATCCATTCTAGCAGCGCACCTACATCTATGTAGAACTGTATCCAGAAGAGCGGAGCGGTTAACTTTTGCTCTATCTAAAACAGAATCAGTTAACGAGATTGCAATTAAGTACTTGAACAGGTTGAGTGACTGGTTTTTTGTTGCATCAAGAATCGCAAACTCTAATGGTGCTGATGATATTCTTTGGATCCCTGGAGATAATCGTTAAAAAATAAGATCGCATCATGATTATTTTTTGAATAAGACGTCATAAAGTTACAGCGCGTCGATTTTACTCTATTTTTTTTTTGAAAGTTTAGGTAAACCGACTTTAAATAATTGAGGCAAACGCTAATTAATTACAAGGAGTTATCTGTAATGAAGGTGATAGTACCGGTTAAACGCGTTATAGATTATAACGTGAAAGTACGTGTTAAGTCTGACGGGTCAGGGGTGGATCTAACAAACGTTAAAATGTCAATGAATCCATTTGACGAAATTGCGGTTGAAGAAGCTATTCGACTAAAAGAAGCTGGAAAAGTTTCGGAAATTATTGCTGTTTCTATCGGTGTAAAACAATGTCAAGAAACCCTTCGGACTGCGCTAGCTATGGGAGCTGATAGAGCGATACTAGTGATAGCCTCAGAGGACGTTCATTCAGATATAGAACCGCTTGGAGTCGCTAAAATTCTAAAAGGCATTGTTGAAACAGAAGATGCAAATCTAGTAATTTGTGGGAAGCAAGCGATAGATAACGATATGAACGCAACAGGACAAATGTTATCGGCCTTGTTGAAATGGTCTCAAGCAACTTTTGCTTCTGAGTTAGACCTTCAGGAGAATCACGCGATAGTTACACGAGAAGTCGATGGAGGTCTACAATCTATAAAGGTTACCTTACCAGCTGTTGTGACAGTTGATTTGAGACTTAATCAACCTCGGTATGCATCTCTTCCAAACATCATGAAAGCCAAAAAGAAACAATTAGACGAAAAGACTCCTAACGATTATGGCGTAGATGTGGAATCTAGACTTTCTATTTTGAACACACGGGAACCGGAAACTAGGAAAGCTGGTGTTAAAGTCAATAGTGTTGAAGAACTAATAACAAAACTAAAAGATGAAGCAGGAGTAATATAAATGTCAGTACTTCTTATCGCAGAGTTAAATGAAAATCAGCTAGCCGAGGATGCAACGGGTAAAGCGCTTGCTGCTTCAAAATTAATGGGTGATGTAACTATACTTTGTGTAGGTGAGAGAACTTCAGAAGCGGCACAAACTGCAGCCAAACTAAGTGGAGTAAAAAAAGTTTTATTTGTAGAATCTGAAGCTCTCGGGCATGAGCTCGCCGAAGCTTTGTGTGATCTTATAGTTTCTCTGTCCGCGAATTTTACTCATATAGTTGCACCCTCCACGGCAGGTGCAAAAAATATTTTGCCACGTTTAGCGGCATCGTTAGATACCATGATAATTTCTGATGTTATTGCTATAGTGGATGCTAATACTTTTGAACGGCCAATATATGCTGGAAACGCAATCCAAACTGTAAAGTCTCAAGATAAAATAAAAATCGTTACAGTGAGAACAGCTAACTTTGAAATGGTTGGTCAGGACGGATCCTCAGAAGTCGAAAAGATTTCATTTACGCCAAATCAAAAACTAAGTGAATGGGTTGAGGATATGGTAGCAACAACCGATAGACCTGAGCTTACATCTGCAGGGAATGTTGTCTCTGGTGGTCGAGGAGTGGGTTCAAAAGAAGATTTCGCTTTAATAGAGAAGCTCGCTGACAAACTAGGGGCTGCCGTGGGCGCCTCTAGAGCAGCAGTGGATTCAGGATATGCACCAAACGACTGGCAGGTTGGTCAGACCGGGAAAGTTGTTGCACCCGATCTATATGTTGCAGTGGGTATTTCAGGAGCAATACAACACTTAGCAGGAATGAAAGACTCCAAGATAATTGTAGCAATTAATAAAGACGATGAAGCGCCAATTTTTCAAGTAGCTGATTACGGGTTAGTTGGGGATTTATTCGAGCTTTTACCGGAATTAATTGAAAAAATATAATTAAAAACTTCTCCTAGATCGTTAATAGAAAAGGAGCCTCTCATGGACATAAAAGTTGTAGGTATAATTGGCTCAGGGCAGATGGGCACTGGTATATCCCAGACTCTCTCGTTAGCAGATTTTAAAGTTTTAATTTATGATAATTCGAAGATCTCATTAACGACGGCAATAGAGAAAATTCATAGAAATCTGAAGCGACAGCTTGATAATAATAAGATTACTATCAAGCGTTATGAAACAGCATTAGCGAACCTACAGCCTGTAAAGAATTTGAGCGATTTATCTGAATCAGATTTAATCATAGAAGCCGCAACCGAAACTGAAAACACGAAAGCCATTATCTTTGAAGAACTTGTAAAGCACTTAAAGCCGAAAACTATTCTTACTACAAATACCTCTTCAATTTCGATTACTCGGCTCGCTGCGAGAACAGATCGTCCAGAAAAGTTTATGGGGTTCCATTTTATGAATCCAGTGCCAGCAATGCATCTAGTAGAACTCATCAGAGGTATTGCAACAGATCAAGAAACTTATGACACATGCGCAGCGGTCGTCAAAAAGTTGGGAAAAATTTCAGCTCAAGCAGAAGATTTTCCAGGCTTCATTGTTAATAGAGTTTTGATGCCAATGATAAATGAGGCCGTATACACGCTATTTGAAGGCATTGGGACCATAAAATCAATTGACGAGTCTATGCGCTTAGGTGCAAATCATCCAATGGGTCCGTTTGAACTAGCAGATTTTATTGGTCTCGATACCTGTTTATCGATAATGAATGTTTTGCATGAAGGTTTAGCAGATACAAAATATCGACCTTGTCCGTTATTATCAAAATATGTAGAAGCTGGCTGGTTAGGGAAAAAGACTGGGAAAGGCTTTTATGATTACAACAGTAATCCACCAATACCTTCGAGATAAAAAGCCAAGTAAAAATTAATTCTTATCTACATAAAGTTAATTTTTTTGAGATGATCAGTTAATATATTTTAACGATCAAGGAGTAGTTCGACTATTGAAACCGATCTAAAGTTAACTCTAGTACGACAAACGTTAATTGTTATTTGGTTTGGGCCTTTATTGACATAATTACGAACAATGCTTTTAAAAATAGTTTTTATTTGGTTCATAGTAATTCGCTATAAATAATTGCGGTAATTCAGTCTAATTTTTTATTCAAGAAATTGACAGTTGAGCACTTTCACTTTGATATGTATAGGTATACAAACTGGTAACAATAATAATTTGTGTAATTTATGCAGACCTGTCAGTTAAAACGAAAAATTAAATTAGCAAACATAGCATCAAAGTGCTGAGGATAGTAAATGAACTACGGAATACATAACAGTTCAAAGACCGCTGAGGATCAAGGCATTACAGGTTTAGGAAACGTATTTTACAATTTGATAGAAGCGAACTTGCTGCAAGAAGCCATCAAAAGGGGTGAGGGTGAATTAGGAAACGGTGGTACTCTTTTAGTTTCAACTGGCAAACATAGTGGAAGGTCTCCGAAAGATAAATTTATTGTCAGGACTCCTACCACGGAAAAAACTATTTGGTGGGAAAATAATGCCCCTATGGCATCAGAAAGCTTTGATCTACTCCTTAATGATATGCTAGTTCACATGAAAGGGAACGACTACTTTATTCATGATTTATTCGCTGGAGCCGACAAAAATTATCGGCTGGGTGTCAGATTAGTTACTGAGCTGGCCTGGCATGGTTTATTTATACGACACATGTTACGCAGACCCAGTAAATTAGAACTCCAAGAATTTAATCCAGAGTATACTATTATAAATTGTCCTAGCTTTCATGCAAATCCCAAAAGACATAATTGTAGATCAGAGGTTGTGATCGCTATAAACTTTGATAAGAAAATGATTTTAATTGCTGGTACGGAATACGCTGGTGAAAATAAAAAGTCCGTCTTTTCATTACTAAACTTCATCCTACCCGAAAAGGGGGTTATGCCTATGCATTGCTCGGCTAATCACAAAAATAATAACCCTTCAGAGGCAGCAATTTTTTTTGGGCTTTCAGGTACTGGGAAAACTACATTATCGGCAGACCCAAATCGCACTTTGATTGGTGACGATGAGCACGGGTGGTCTGATACCGGGTTATTTAATTTTGAGGGTGGCTGTTATGCAAAAACTATAAATTTAGATCCAGAAGCTGAACCCGAAATATTCGCAACCACAGAAAAGTTCGCTACTGTGATAGAGAATATGTGTTTTGATCCGATAACCAAAAAATTAGATTTTAGGGATGATACAATTAGCGCCAACATGCGTTGTGCGTACCCACTAGAGTATATAGCCAATGCATCAACCACATCTTTGGCAGGTCATCCCAAAAATATCATCATGTTAACTTGTGATGCATTTGGTGTATTACCACCTATCTCTAGACTCACTCCGGCACAGGCTATTTATCATTTTCTTTCTGGTTTTACCTCAAAAATTGCAGGCACTGAAAGTGGTATAACCGAACCTGAACCAACGTTTTCGACCTGTTTTGGAGCACCATTCATGCCGCGAAGGCCAGAAGTTTATGGTCAGATTCTAAAACAAAAAATAGCATCCAATAATGTCCAATGTTGGCTTGTAAATACCGGATGGACTGGCGGACCATACGGTGTTGGAGCTCGAATGCCTATCCAAGCAACAAGAGCTTTGTTAACAGCAACATTAAATGGCTCATTAGACTCTGCTAACTATAGAAGAGATCCATTCTTTCTTTTTGAGGTTCCAGAATTTGTAACCGGTGTAGATGAAAAATTACTTGACCCAAAAAAAACATGGAAAAGTTCAAAAGACTATAATAATCAAGCAGAAAAATTAGTTTCGATGTTTAAAGATAATTTTGAACAATATTTACCATATGTAGGAAGCGATGTTTCCGATATTGCTTTGGGATGAGATAATTTCGTTACTGTTATAGGTTAGTGTTAGTATCTGATAACTTAATATTGAAAGGCACTCAGTTGAATCTTGAAAATTTATCCAGTGCGAAAATACTACTCCCAAACCTTCTTTCTATTACCAAAACAGCGCTAAATGAGTTATCTTTAATTTTAGATAAAGCCAAGGCTTATTGTATTTCACGGTTAGAAAAAAGTGATGTTTCTATCCGAAGATTCACAGATTCAAATCAAACTATCAGCCATACTCTTACCTGGCTATTCACCTATACTACTGCACTAAGTCAGGTTCAAAATTGGTCGGAAAAATTGAGTCGTGAAGATCGTTTAGGCGATATAGAGTACCTGATTCATCAAATAGCTTTCAGTGAATACTTATCACAAATAAGGGGTGGTATACCCATATCTCAAGGAGAGATAGTAAGATTATCCAACTTAGGCATAGATATAGATGAGGAACAATTATTTAATAACCTAGAAGTAAAAAACTTAATGAATAAAGGCTCTTCGGAAGATACTATGTATCTATTAATGAGTCTTTTAACAAAATCTGCGGAGCAAGGTT
Source organism: Paracoccaceae bacterium (assembly GCA_049602715.1). Taxonomy (GTDB): domain Bacteria; phylum Pseudomonadota; class Alphaproteobacteria; order Rhodobacterales; family Rhodobacteraceae. The sequence goes on from JBMYRX010000032.1 coordinate 8,832, forward strand.
TAACGGGAGATGCAGGTTTAAACACTGAATTAAATATAATTCGAGAACAATTCCGGCGTTTTACAATCGAACAAATTGAACCTCATGCTCAAAGATGGCACCTAGAAAACGAATTAATACCGGAATCTTTAATTAAAGATATGGCTGATTTAGGGATTTTTGGACTAACCATACCAGAAGAATACGGTGGATCAGGTGAGTCAAAAGTTGCAATGTGTGTGCTCTCTGAAGAGTTGTCCAGGGGTTATCTTGGGGTTGGAAGTTTAAGCACAAGAAGCGATATCGCTGCAGAACTGATATTAAATGGAGGCACAGATATCCAGAAAAGATATTGGCTTCCAAAAATAGCTTGTGGTGAAATTTTACCAACTGCAGTTTTTACAGAACCTGATGTGGGATCAGATTTAAGTTCAATAAAGACTAAAGCCATTAGAAATAGTGAAACCTATAAAATTTCTGGTAGCAAAACCTGGGTTACTCATGGAAGTCGTGCTGATTTGATGACACTTCTTGCTCGAACAGACCCAGCCTCCGATAATCATAAAGGTCTATCTATGTTCCTTGCTCCAAAAATTGCGGGAAATAATTATGACCTTTTTCCTAGTCCTGGAATAGTAGGTACCGAAATTCCTGTAATTGGCTATAAAGGCATGAAGGAATATGAGGTTGTATTCAAAGGTTTCAAAGTCGATATTGAAAATCTCCTTGGGGGTATAGAAGGGTTAGGTTTTAAGCAGCTTATGCATACTTTTGAGTCCGCTCGAATTCAAACAGCTTCTCGCGCGATAGGTGTCGCTCAATCGGCTTACGAGTTGGCGCTAAAATATGCTCAAGAGCGGCGACAGTTTGGACGGACAATAATTAATTTTCCTAGGATAAGAAATAAGTTAGCCATGATGGTGGTAGAATTAATGATAGCAAGGCAAATTACTTATCACGCTGCTAGGCAAAAAGATGACCAAAAGAGATGTGATCTAGAAGCAGGTATGGCCAAACTACTATCTGCTAGGACTGCTTGGGCAGCATCTGACAACTCTCTCCAGATTCACGGAAGTTATGGATATGCAAGTGAACATCCCTCTAGTCGTCTTTTATGCGACGCTAGGATAATCAATATTTTTGAGGGTACCGCAGAAATTCAGGCGAGTATAATAGCGAGAAGGCTACTATCTCAATAAAGTTAGCTACAAAATTCTTTAATGCAATTTTCACCTATAACCTCTTCTCAAGATCCCTAAAAGTCGTTTTCTAGAATTTGGGATAGGTTTTCCATTCATTAATGGAGCCAACCAACTATTCAGGAAATAACCAGTAACCTCAAATCCGATTTCCAAATCTTCATTAGAAAACTTATCACCAATTACTAAGCATTCGGGAAAAGGTAATAATTTACTAGCCCATACACCAGCAGCACCTCTGGACACAGCGCGACCAGATTTTGGCGATATATATATCAATTCATCAGTTTTGTTTGTTACTGCACACCTAGTTAAATCCAAACCAAAGCCCATATCTTCCAATAAAGCCAATTCCCATCTTAGATAAAATAGTGGCCAGTCCGGCTGACCAATCAATTGGCTCAAAAGATTAATAGTGCGTTCATATAAATTAGGATGAGGATCGCGCTCTGGCAGAGTAAAACTTAAGAGGTTACAAATTGTGTTCAAACCAGCAAGCTTGTCTCGTTGATTTAAGATCAAAGAAAACCTTGGGCAGATTAACTCGGTATTAAAGACCCCAAGATGGTTTTCTAACCGAGCTCTCCAAGTTACTTTAAGCTGAGCGCCCGGTTGCAAAACTGGCCCTATCTTCCTGGACTTACCACCTCTTACAACACCTTTATATACCCCAAATTCCTTTGTAAAAACTTCAATAATTGTTGAATTTTCTCCTAGATCACTTACAGATAATAATATCGCCTCCGCACGCCATTCCATTAGTCTTTGAGACCTGGTTCATCAAGGAGACTCCGCCCTTGCTTATCTTCAACCTCTATAATCCAGATATCTGGATCATATGTTTTTTCTTGTTCTAGCTTTTTATCCACATCTGTCTCGTATCCTTCACAGAGTATTATCCAAGATCTAATAGATTGACCTAAATCAAAAGATTTATAAAATGCCTTCGCATATCCGTCTAAAGTATTTATTTTTATAAATATTGAACCAGCCGTGAGATCACCTTTTAATGTCACAAAAGCGGGAATTTCTTTTAATCGTAAACGGGTTAGATAACTTTGTACCCATAATTGTGAGGTGAGCCTTATCATGAATTTCCATCATTAAAATTTAGTCCTATTTTGGAATATCTAGCACTTTCATCTTGCCAGTTCGGCCTAACTTTAACTTTTAATAATAAATGAACATTCATCCCCAAGAATTTGATCAGTTCTAGTCGAGATTCTTGTCCAATATTTTTTATAGTTAAGCCCTTTTTTCCCAAAATAATCCCCTTATGACCATCTCTAATTACATAAATAAGCTGTTCTATTAATACAGATCCATCCTCTTTTTCGATCCACTTCTCTGTTTCAACTGTCAGTTGGTAGGGTAGTTCTTGATGTAGCCTTAAGATTAGTTTCTCGCGTGTAATATCAGCTGCAATTACTTTCAATGGTAGGTCAGCTATCTGGTCAACTGGATATAACCAGGGACCTTCGGGCATGTTATTCGCCAACCAATTCTTCAATAGTGGTAAACCATGCCCCTTTGTAGCACTAACCATAAAAGTCTCTTCAAAAGCAAAATAATCATTTAACATCCTAACTAAGTGGAGGATCCTATCAGAATTAGTTCGATCAATTTTATTAAGTACAAGAATTACTCTTTTTGCGTTAACTTCGAGAGTAAGTTTTTCAATAATTTTTTTAAAACCTTGAGTATCACTTTTGTTAGCTGAAACTAACACCGCCACAATATCTGCATCTCTAGCACCACCCCATGCAGATGCTACCATAGCTCTATCAAGTCGCCGTTTGGTTTCAAAAAGACCAGGGGTGTCAACAAAAACCAATTGAGAATTGTCATGTAGTGCAATACCACGGACACGCGCTCTTGTAGTCTGCACCTTATGCGTAACAATTGAGACTTTTGAACCTACCATTTTATTGAGAAGGGTGGACTTTCCGACATTTGGCTCACCAATTAGTGCGATAAAGCCTGCACGCTCTTTATTCATTTCTTATTCCATCTAATAATTTTTTTGCGGCACCCTGTTCTGCTTTTCTCTTTGAATTGGCAACCGCCACACCCATCTCACCAGACTTTATACTTACAGAAACTTTAAATATCGGTGCATGGTCGGGTCCAGACTTTTCTACAACTTTATATAAAGGAGGGCTGTGCCCAAGGCTTTGAGAAAATTCTTGAAGAGCAGTTTTAGCGTCCTTTGCGTCTAGCTCAACTTTATCTAGTTCACCTTTCCAGAAGTTAAGAATAAATTTCCTTGCTACTTCAAAACCACCATCAAGATAAACTGCGGCTATTAGAGCTTCCATTGAGTCCCCTAATATAGCCTCCTTTCTTCTACCACCAGATATCATCTCTGAGTTTCCCAGCTTTAGTATATCGCCTAAATTAATTTTTCTTGCTACCTCTGCACAGGTCTCTTTCCTAACCATTGCGTTAAACCGAGGCGCTAATATACCTTCGGATGCATTGGGGTCCTGATCTAATAAAAACTGGGCTATAACTAACCCAAGTACACGGTCGCCTAAAAACTCTAATCTCTGATTATCAGAACGAGTAACAGTTGAAAATGAACTATGAGTAACAGCTTTAATAAGTAGCTCATTGTCGTGAAAGGAGTAACCGATACGTTCTGAAAAAGCTCTTAGAGCTGCTGATAGCTTCATTTTTTTCTTCTCTCCATCGATAAACATCATTAATCTAGAAAATTTAATATCCTTTTGAATCTTGGACTTCTTAATTGAAAAATTTATTTTAATACTTAAAGTCTAACTTTTAATTAACAAATTTAAAAAATCTGTCCTTTCGCCAAGTCCAAAAATAAAACATTCTTTTACCTGAAGAGGAAAAAAGAATAAGATCAGCTCTACCTAAAAGGTTTGCAAAAGGGACAAAGCCAACACCACCACGCTCTTGCGGGAATCTGGAGTCTACAGAATTATCTCGATTATCACCCATAAAAAAGAAATGACCCGCCGGGACACTAAATTTTTTCGTATCATCACCAGATAATTCATCTCTTATATTCAAAACACTATATTTAGATAAGCCATCTAGGGTTTCTAAAAACTTTTCTTTTTTACAAATCTCATCGGTTCCAGAAACTTTATTGTAGCAAGCTGGAAACCCTCCCATCGAACCTTGTCTATTATAAAGCTCTTCAAAGTAACCATATCTTTCTTGAGTTTGAACAACACCATTTAAATGAATAACCCCATTTTTGATTTGTACAGTATCCCCAGGCAACCCGATCAACCGTTTTATATAGTCTTGATCATTCGTAGGGTGTCTAAAAACAACTACATCACCACGTGATGGCTCTCTTGGTATTATCCTGTCTGATATGGGACAAATGTTAAATGGGCATGAGTATCTTGAGTAACCATAAATCATTTTGTTTACAAAAAGAAAATCACCAATTAAAAGTGTATCTTTCATGGAACCCGATGGAATCCAAAATGGCTGAAAAAAAAAGCTCCTAAATATTCCAGCTATCAATAAAGCATAGACAACTGTTTTGATTGTTTCAGTAATACTTTCTTTTTTTTCTTTACTATCCGCCATAGGTTTTCCTCAGAGTTCGAACTTAGATGCGATTTAACATCTCCTGTGTCAAGTGATTGTAGGTCGAGCTTCAATTATGACAAGTGCCTGAGCCCATGGGTGATCGTCTGTTAGTGACACATAGATAAAGGACTCGTAACCTTTTGGAGTTAACTTAAGTAATCGATCCTTTGCCCACCCAGTGAGTTCCATTTGAGGCTGTCCAGTTTTTAAATTACTAACAGACATATCTTTCCAAGAAATTCCCATCCTCAAGCCAGTTCCCAACGCCTTCGAGCACGCCTCCTTAGCCGCCCACCTTTTGGCATATGTACTACTTTCATCAGATCTAGAACTCGCTTTCTGTTGTTCTAATTCAGTAAAGACTCGATTTCTGAATCTATCACCAAAACGGTTCAAGGTAGATTCAATACGATTAATGTTAGCTAAATCTGTACCTATACCAATTATCACGTTACTTTATCCGAATAAGATGAAATTTCTTTAATTCAAAAATTTCTAGCATTATTCATCAATCTCCTCATATCTTTTATAGCTGTATGAAGGCCTAAAAATATAGCCTCACCAATTAAAAAGTGGCCAATATTCAACTCGATAACCTCTGGTAAAGCAGCGATTGGTGTAACTGTATTGTATGTTAAACCATGACCAGCATGGACCTCAAGCCCAAGCGATTTAGCATATTTAGCCATTTCTTTTAAGCACTTTAATTCTTTTTCCTCATCAGCGTTTCGTCCCTCAGCGTTAGCATCACAATACGCACCTGTATGTAACTCAATAACTGATGCACCTATTCGAGACGCCGATTCTATCTGTGAAGGGTCTGCTGCAATAAAGATGGATACTCTGCAACCGGCTTCTTTTAACGGAGCTATAAAATGTGCAAGTCTGTTTTCTTCTCGAGCAACTTCTAAACCTCCCTCGGTTGTTCGTTCCTCTCGTTTTTCCGGTACTAAACAAACTGCATGTGGTTTAAACTTTAAAGCAATTTCTTGCATTTCAGCTGTTGCCGCCATTTCAAAATTTAATGGCACGCTTAGACTATTAATCAAATTAACAATATCTGAGTCAGTTATATGACGCCGATCCTCTCTTAAATGTGCAGTAATACCGTCAGCTCCTGCTGTCTCAGCAATTTTTGCCGCTCGTAACGGATCTGGAACATTTCCACCTCGAGCATTCCTCACTGTTGCGACATGATCGATATTTACTCCTAGTCTTAATTTACTTTTATCCATTTTTACTCACATATAATGTAGATTTTTCGCTACTTAAATTATTTATAAATAATATTAATTATTTTTATACCAAAATCATTTATTTAATATTTAGTCAAATAGACTTACCGGTCTACGTTTCTTGTTCGGTATTTAGAAAGTTTTCTAAATATAGCATTCTTACGTCGATTTTTAAAAGCAAGGATTAAAGGAAAACATAAATAGTAGCTCAACAAGGAAACTAGAAGCCCAGGCACAATACACCCAACCAAATATGGTGTGAAAATCTGATTCAAAAATATTACTGATCTTTCCCAAGTTGTTGGTTCATTTAAAAGTAGGGCTACTAAGTTGTCTCCAAAATCATTCCAAGCACCAGTAAAAATTTCAATTGTTTGATCAGAGGTTGGTTGATTGGTACCCATTATGAAATGACCCATTTTTAAAGAGATTATTCCAATTGGTACATAAGTCAAAGGGTTTCCAAAAAAAGTACCCGACAACGCAGCTAGTATATTACCTTTTATGAGCTTGGCTATTATAATTGCAATGATGAAATGAAGACCGTAAAAAGGTGTAAAAGAGGCAAAAACTCCAGCCGAAATACCCATAGCAATCCTCTTAGGAGAGTCTGGTAGTCGTTTTAGACGGTATTTGATGTATTCAAAAGCTCGATTCCAACCACCCGCCGGCCATACGAAATGCCAAAACCATCTTATCCAGGTTTTTGGAGTTCTTCTTTTAAACACTTTAGGTACTTTCTCCTTAACTAATAGAAGGAATCCTCTAAGTTGGTTTCAAATCGATATCTCTGTATCTTTCAAGTGCAGCTACATAACTATCAGCTTCAATTGATACCATTATCGAGTGCAAGTGCTGAGAGTCACTTACATCGACATCAACTAGAATGCGAAAATAATCAGGCTTTCGATCTAGGAAGTGCAAATCAGAAATATTTGCCCTTTGCTCTCCAATTAAAGTACAAAGCCTCCCTAGCACACCAGAGTCATTTACAATAGTTAAATTGAGGGTAACGGTGTTTGAAGCTTGGTGTTTCCCCGGGTCCCAATGCACATCTACCCATCTGTCTGAGTTTCTATCTATTTCCACCAAGGCTCCACAATCGATAGAATGGACAAAAACGCCATCCCCTTTGTGCTTAATGCCAACAATTCGTTCGCCAGGTAACGGCAGGCAGCAGCGTGATCTAGTGATTTGAACTCCTTTCGGTAAACCTATTACAGACCGCTTAGAATATGGCCTATCAATCTTGGATTTCTTAACCAGATCTGGGTAAATAGCATTTACTACATCTTTAGAAGACAAGTCTGTAGAACCAACTAACTCAAGGAGGTGAGATACATTTTTTAAATTTAGTTCTTTAGAAGCTATTGATAAAGCTTTTTCAGTAGCCCGCTTACCGATTTGTTCAAAGGCGGCTCTCGTTAGCTCTCGTCCTAATTTAACAAACCTATCTTTGTGTTCTTCTCGTAAGGATCGCCTAATTGCCGCTTTTGCGCGTCCAGTAACGACAATATCAGTCCAAGTTGGTTGTGCTTTCTGACCATCAGCCGTTATTATATTCACAGATTGTCCATTCCTCAATCTTGTCCACAAAGGGACCCTAATCCCATTAACCTTCGCTCCAACACAACTATGTCCAATTCGCGTATGAATAGCGTAAGCAAAATCTAATGGAGTGGCACCACGCGGTAATTTTACAACCTCTCCTTTTGGTGTAAAACAAAACACTTGATCCGTGTACATTTCCAATTTTACATGCTCTAAAAATTCATCATGATCATCAGCCTGTTCGATTCTTTCGTTCATAGTAGAAATCCAGCTTGAAGGATCCAATGTAAACGGATTTTCTACCCGAACTCCATCCTTAAAAGCCCAATGTGCAGCTACACCTGTCTCTGCTACATCATGCATCTCTCGGGTCCGAATCTGTACTTCAACTTGCATTCCATCACGTCCCGAAACTGTGGTATGTAAAGAGTGATAGCCATTCGACTTCGGCTGACTAATATAATCCTTGAACCTTCCTGGTACCGCTCGCCACCTTTGATGAATCGTTCCTAATATCTTGTAACAATCGTCTTCTTTGCTGGTAATTATACGAAAACCATATATGTCTGATAGCTGTGAAAAACCTTGTTTTTTTTCTTCCATCTTACGCCAAATGGAATATGGCTTCTTAGCTCTCCCATAAACTTCACATGTGAGTTCTACTTTAGCCAGCTCTGATTTTATATCTTCAGTAATTTTAGGAACAACGCTTCCTGTTTCTTTTTGAAGTGTTATAAAACGCCGGATAATCGAGTTTCTAGCGTCAGGATTCAAAACCCTGAAAGCCAAATCTTCTAACTCTTCTCTCATCCAGTGCATACCAATGCGTCCTGCCAAGGGTGCAAAAATATCCATGGTTTCTCTCGATTTTTTTTTCTGTTTTTCAGGACTCATATGTTTAATTGTTCGCATGTTGTGTAATCTATCAGCAAGCTTTACTAGTATTACTCTCAGATCTTTTGACATTGCCATGAAAAGCTTTCGGAAATTCTCAGCTTGTTTTGTTTCTGTAGAGTTTAACTGAAGATTTGTTAACTTGGTAACTCCTTCAACTAAACCAGCCACTTCAGCACCAAAGTTTCTCTCTACTTCGATAAATGTAGAATTTGTATCTTCTAGGGTGTCATGTAGTAGAGCTGTTATTATAGATGCATCATCAAGACGCTGCTCAGTTAGTAGAGCCGCGACAGCAACAGGATGGGAAAAATACGGGTCTCCTGACTGACGGTATTGTCCTGTATGCATGTTTTTAGAGTATTCGTAGGCTTCATTAATTAACCTATCATTAGTCTTTGGGTTATATGCTTGCACCAAACGGACTAATTCTTCGACGTCAATCATTTCAAGCCCAATGCATAACTACTAAATGCCTACTCTTCTGATTGGGCTGCCATTAAATCTCTCAGAAGCTTTTCTTCTGACATATCATCAACTTCAACTGAGTCTTCTTCAATTCCCATTAACAAAGCCATTTCATCTTCTTCTGGTTCGTCTACTTCTATCTGAGTTTGATTACTTTCGATCATTCTCTCGGTTAACTCCTCAGACGTTTGGGTCTCGTCCGCTATCTCTCTTAAACTAACAACCGGATTTTTATCATTATCTCTAATTACTGTTATTGGTGAACCTGTAGATATCTCTCGAGCCCGATAAGCAGCAAGCATGACCAAGTCAAATCTATTAGGTACTTTATCTACGCAATCTTCTACGGTCACTCGAGCCATGATGTACTCCTATTCGGCTATATCGAACTGAGTCTCGCGTTTAATGCTTTATAACAAATAATACAACAAAAAAAATTATAGTTTCTTAAAGTCTTTATACTCGTTAGGATCAAGTTCACTCAGCATGACATTAATATTTTTTTTAAAAACAGGATGGACCCAATTCTCATCGAGATCTTTAAAGGGTATGAGAACAAAAGCTCTATCTTGTATTCTTGGGTGAGGTAATATTAAATTTTTAGGTGTATATTTTATTTGATCCTTTTTACTTAATTTTGACCACTTAAGAAATTCAGCTTTGGATGGATATACCTGATCTTCTAATACTAATAGATCAATATCAAGTGTTCTCGGTTCCCACCTTTTCGATCTTTGGCGGTGAAATACAGCCTCAATCAAATGAAATTCGTTTAATAATTCATGAGCATTTAAGTCACTTTGTACCTTCGCAACAACATTAATAAAAATTGGACCACTCCCTATCGGGATTGCCGGAGTTAAATAGAAATTACTTCTTTTTAGCAGATCTAGCGAATTAGCGGCTAACATTTTCAAAGCAGCCATAATCGTTTCCTTTGGATCTCCAATAGGAGATTTAATATTTCCACCAAAACTAACAAAAGCTGTGTTATATTTTTTAACCATAAAAATCCCAGAGTATATTTATTGAACATTTATAATTATTCAATTATTTAATAAATATCATTATAATTAGAAATGGTCTTAAAATTTCAACGGTAGATATTTTCTTATTTATAGTGATTAATGAATTGCGATCAATGTCATAAATAAATCGAAACATAATTTTTGAGTATTGGAAGTCCAGATTGTTGAAACCAAAGCTAAAACTATATCTCGCAGCCCCAAGAGGTTTCTGTGCCGGTGTAGATCGAGCTATAAAAATGGTTGAATTAGCCCTTGAGAAATGGGGAGCGCCAATCTACGTAAGACATGAAATAGTACATAATAAATATGTTGTTGATAAATTAAAAAAAAAAAGGGGCAGTTTTTGTTGAGGATTTAGCAGATTGTCCAAACAATCGTCCCGTTATTTTCTCTGCTCATGGAATTCCTAAATCTGTACAAAAAGAAGCACATGATCGAAAAATGGTTTATGTTGATGCTACGTGCCCTTTAGTCTCTAAAGTTCACAACGAAGCTGAAAGGCATTTTTCTAAAGGTAGGCAAATGATTATGATAGGACATAAAGGCCATCCTGAAACAATCGGAACAATGGGGCAATTGCCAATAGGAGAAGTTCTTCTAGTAGAAACCGTTAAGGACGTCCAAAACGTTAAACCCAGAGATCGCTCAAATTTAGCATTTATTACGCAAACCACATTATCGATAGATGATACCAGCGATATTATAGAAGCACTTAAAAGTCGATTTCCCAAGATAGTTGGTCCAGGTAAAGAGGATATATGTTATGCCACTACAAATAGACAATCAGCGGTAAAAAAAATTGCATCTAAAACAAAAAATCTGCTCGTAATCGGTGCTCCAAACTCATCAAATTCTAACCGACTTGTCGAGGTTGGTTTGAAAGCCGGTTGCGTATCTTCTAACCTAATAGAAAGGGCCTCTCAAATAAATTGGGACCTATATAAGAACATATCCTCTATAGGTTTAACAGCTGGTGCATCTGCACCAGACAATCTTATAGACGAAGTGATTGAGGCCTTTAATGAAAGATTTGATACGACCTTAGAATTGGTTAAAACTGCAACCGAAGATATAGATTTTAAGGTGCCAAAAATCCTCAGAGATCTGTTGTGAGTTCAATACCAAAACCTGCTCTGATTATTGGTCTACTTGGTGTTATTCCGTTTGTGTTTAGTTCAACCATTCAAGTTTTCGAAGTTCCCCAAAGTTACTGGCTAAATTTAGTATTTGATAAGCATAAGCATGACAATATTCTTATATTTTATAGCACTATAATCCTTAGTTTCATGTCTGGATCATTCTGGGCGTTGACCTTAAAAAGTGCTTCAGCTCTACAGAGGAAAGTTTATATCCTTAGTGTTGCACCTTCTTTCATAATGTTCTTTTTCTTATCAGCCCATATCATATTCTTAAGCAAAAATATGAGCTATTCTTTTATTATAATAATATTATGTTTTGTAGGAATTTTAATGTTCGACGTCTATTTTTGGAAGTTACAGCTAGTTCCAAAGTGGTGGTTAAAACTGCGGCTTTTACTTACACCACTAGTTATAGTGTCTCTTTTGGTAGGATTGATAAACTAATGAATATCCATGCGTATACTGATGGTGCTTGCTCTGGAAACCCGGGTCCAGGTGGCTGGGGGGTTATGATTATAGCGTTACAAGCAGGAAAGAAAATTAAGGAACTTGAGTTGTGTGGAGGCGCTGAACAAACAACTAATAATCGTATGGAGCTTACCGCAGCAATAGAAGCATTGAAAGCATTAGAACGACCGTCAAAAATAACTATTTTTACAGATAGTGTTTATGTAAAAGATGGAATCTCAAAATGGCTAGAAAACTGGAAAAAAAGAGGCTGGAAAACAGCTTCAAAAAAAGCTGTCAAAAACGTAGATTTGTGGAAAGAGCTGGATTTAGCCTGTGTCAATCACGAAGTGGTATGGAAATGGGTCAAAGGACATGCAGGTAATTTAGAAAACGAACGAGCTGACTTTCTTGCCCGACGTGGAATGGCTCCATTTAAGCAGTGAGATAAGTAAACTTGTGTGTAATTTAAAAAATTAAATTAATATTTCTGGTAACTTATTTCCTCTTAAAAATTCATCTGCTGACGTAATACGCTTACCAGGCTTTTGTATCTGAGTGACAGAAATAGCTCCTTCACCACAGGCTATTATAAAACTACCTAAATGTTTTCCCGGTACATCATTAATTTCTTTAATTTTGCATCCAAGAATTTTAATTCTATCGTCGTTAATTTTTGTCCAAGCACCTGGGTTTGGGAACATTCCTCGAATCAGTCGCTCTATTTCAACTGCAGATCTTGTCCAATCTATTGCACTCTCTGTTTTCAATATCTTTTTTGCATAAGTAATACCTCGTGTCGGTTGAGGAGTTTCTATTAAGGTCTTTATGTGTCTAATTACTTTTAAAATTGTATCCGCACCAAGAACCGCTAATCTGTCATGAAGTTCACCAGTAGTCTCGCTCTGCTCAATGAAAATTTCTGATTGAATAAATATATTGCCTGTATCAAGCCCAGCATCCATTTTCATAATACTTATCCCTGTTTTTTTGTCACCAGCCATAATAGCACGTTGAATAGGTGCTGCACCACGCCATCTCGGCAAGAGCGACGCATGGATGTTTAAGCAGCCTAATTTTGGACTATCTAATATCTTTTGAGGAAGCAAAAGGCCGTAAGCTACTACAATACCAATGTCTGCATTTAAATCTACTAAATCTTTTATGGAGTCTTCATGGTCAAAAGTTGTTGGGTGTCTAACCAGCAAATTCAATTCATTAGCTCTTAAATGGACAGGTGAACACTTCATCTTTTTCCCTCGTCCAGCTGCTCTTGGCGGCTGACAATAGACGCAAACGATTTCATGCTTAGCTTCTATTAACCTATCCAAACTTCTAACAGCAAACTCTGGGGTTCCAAAAAAAATAATTTTCATATTTATAAATTCACTCTTAAGGTCATTTTTTTTTATCGATTATAAGTTTTCCATCTAAGTGATCTACTTCGTGACATATTATAGCAGCACTAATCCCACTAAAGCTATCCCGGTTTATTGTAGCATTCTCATCCATCCATAAGAGTTCTATAACCTTCGGTCTAACTACCCCAATTGATTGGTTGGGTATAGACAGACATCTCTCTAAGTTGTTTTGCGTTTCATTTGAACTATACAAAATTTCTGGATTTATTATTATTTTAGGATCGGATTTCCCAACTTTCCAAGTTATATCCATCACAAAAATTCTAAAAAGAAACCCTATTTGTGGCCCGGCTAAACCTCTACCACTAGCGTCATACAAAGTATCAAGTAAATCTCGAATATTTCTTTCTACATCTTTAGAAATTTCTAATATGGGCCTGCAAAGTGACCTCAGTAATGGATCAGGGTACTTTATTAAATTCCTTATCATGTTAAAGAGTTTTCTCTTTTAAATTTTTTCATTTTACGGGTGATTAACTGTCTTCTTAAGGGGCTCAAATAGTCTATAAATAGTTTACCATCTAAATGATCTATTTCATGTTGAATACACGTTGCCCAAAGACCATCGAAGCCTCTTTTATTTTCATTACCGTCACGATCTATCCATCGAACAACAACTTCTGAAGGACGTTCAACTTCTCCGTATTGATTAGGTATTGAGAGACAACCTTCCTCTTGGATATTCCTCTCGTCTGAAATTTCTATAATCTCTGGATTAAACATTTGAATAGGAGAATGTACCACCTCATCATCCTTATTACAGTCAAGAACTATCAACCTTACTAGTGATCCAATTTGTGGAGCCGCCAGCCCAATACCGGGTGCGTCATACATCGTTTTCAACATATCATCTGCTAAATTAATTAATCGATCTGAAAGATCTTTAACTTCTAAAGAAACCTTCCTTAGTTTTGATTCTGGATGAATTAATATTGTTCTAATCGGCATAAAAATAATTTATATATATTTAATATATATTACTCCTTTTCCACTTGCTAATTAGCTCAATTAGAGCCACACCACATTTTTAATAACTACTAAAATAAAACTTTAAGCTTTAAGAATTGGAGGGTCAATAATGGACTTGGATCAGGTATTCGAACGTCGTAACACGCACAGCGCTAAATGGGACATAATGGAAGAATATTATGGGGTTTCAAACGACAACGGAATTCCCATGCATGTAGCAGAAATGGATTTCAAACCTCCTCAAGTTATACAGGATAAAGTTAGAGAAGTGCAGGAACATGGTTTTTATGGCTATTTTGTTGACTATAGTGATTATCATGAAGCAATTCGTTGGTGGATGAAAACTCGTCATAAATGGGATCTCGGAAATTCCAAAATTTTCGCAACACACGGGTTAGTAAATGGAATGGCTTTGTGCGTAGACGCGTTTACACAATCAAAAGACGAAATTATTATGCTAACACCGATGTATCACGCATTTTTTTCAGTATTGAATGCTACTGATAGAGTCATTCGTGAATTTCCACTTGCTCTTAAATCCGGTCGTTATGAACTAGATTTTGAAAGCTATAACAAACAGCTTACTGGGAAAGAGAAAATGTTAA